>NZ_JAPPTO010000001.1:0-449414 GCF_027587135.1 Vibrio sp. MM46 | reverse complement strand
GGTCACTTCGTTTCATTGAAACCTAATTTGAAACCGCTCTTTATTAAGAGAAATTTCTAATTGGATTATCATCAACGAGTGCCCACACAGATTGATAGGTCTATATTGTTAAAGAGCTTGCTTCGTAAGCTTTGCTATCGAAGCGGAGGCGTATTCTAAGGAATTAATTCTTAGTGTCAAACACTTTTTTAAATTAATTTTTAGAAGCTTTTTCTTTCGCCTCATTGCCAACCGCTTTTGCGTTTCCGCTTTGCCCTGACAACGGAGGCGCATTATAGGGAGATGATTTTTCTTGGCAACCCTTTTTTAGAAAAAAACTTAAAAAAAAGCGTTGAGTGATGAAATCTCACTCAAACGCTTATTTTTAGCACTTAGTTGTTAACTTCAAGTAGCAAATAGGCAATCAATATGTGTCTATCCAAGACTCTTCAAAGCTAGCGATATCCAGATCCCGTGATTGCGCCGCTTCTATTTGTTCAATTGCCTCTAATTCTTTATTTACACTGCTCATCGTTAATGTGTTGTTGTCTAACTCAAACACCTGACTTTGAGTCGTATAGTAGAACTTAAGTATCGTCAGCGCTTTTACATCGTGCTCAACAGAAGCGGCTTTAATGCTTTTCAGTTTACGAAAGATCTTGTTGTGCAGTTGCTTGAGTTTCCAGACATACAACACTTCTTCCATATAAGGGCGTGTTTTGAATTGGTTCAACAAAGACAGTGAAGTGGCTAAGGCGAGCACAACACCAATTAAGTTCCAATGAAAGTTCCCCGTCGATTGTTCAGGTACTACATCTGTATTACCGAACAAGACAATTAATAAAGTACTAAAAGCAAGAGAAGAGATCGCAAGCAAGGCAACAAAGCCACCAATCACTAGGTTGACCTTCTTTCTATAGACTTGTTTGTTTATTTTTTTGATTTCCATATACCGCTCCTAACAGGTTGCCTCTATTCTAACCAGCACACTCCTTACGACAATCGAAGCTTTGTAAGTAAGTTCACATTTGCTATTAAACTCGCATCCCTTCCCTGCTTGGGTATATACTTCCGCGCATTCACTCTTCCTATATAGAGGCTAAATTCATGCGCTCTTTTGTTTTACGAGCTCGCGCGGCGCCAACCACCAGCAAAGCACTGTTAGAAGGTGTTGGTAATGAAGCGCATACAGAGATTCTTGCTCATACCATGATGAACACTATGTTCGTTGCTCAATCGCACCGCGAAGATGTGGTTGTACACTTGGTTTTAGAAAGCACAAAAGATTTCTCACGTACCATTACCATTCGCTCCAACAACATAACCAACATTGGCGGCTTCCATGAGTCAACTTTGATTGCAGCGGTGGCTCGCGCTTTAGACGCTTCGGTTGGTATGGGTAAAGAGCAGCTTCGTGAAGTCGAACCTGGTATCACCGTTCGTACAGTCAGCTTTGAACGCTTAGTGCAAGAACTGGCAGAAGATCACCAACTATATATGTTGGATAAAAAAGGCGAATTTGTTCGTGATGCAGAAATCGGTGGAAACCCATGTTTCTTGCTAACTGACCATATTCCGATGCCGAAGAAGTCTTTTAACAGCTTAAAGCGCCTTGGCACAGAGAAGATCAGCTTAGGTCCTAAGATGCTGTTCGCTTCTCAGTGTGTGGTATTGATCCACAATGAGTTAGACATTCGCGAATTTTAATTCTCACGAGTTAAAAGAAAGAGGACTCCATTGAGTCCTCCTTTTGTTTCTATAGGAATGCCTGAGTTATTTACCGCCAATGCTCAAACGAGCAAAACGAACGTCTGGCGAGAAGAAAGTGCGGCTATCGTTAATTAACTGAGCATCACCCACAGCCTCAACTTCTTGCAGCATCTTGTAGAAGTTACCCGCTACAGTGATACCACGCACTGGTTGAATGCGCTCACCATCACGGCACAAGAAGCCACTCGCACCAAACGAGAAATCACCACTCACCGCATCCGCGCCAGAGTGAACACCCTGCAGTTCGACTAACTCTAGGTACTCACCCGCTTTTACTTCTGACGCACTACTGTTGCCTGTCGCAATCACTTTGTGATTCGCTGATACTTCTAGGCTCGATTTTGCACCGCGAGCGGCACTTGCTGTCGAGACTGCACCCAAGTAACTTGCGGTCTGGCTGTTGTGTAGCAAGGTTTTCAACTCACCATTAGCAATCATCACATTGTCTTGAGTAGCAAAGCCTTCACTATCAAAACTTGCGATTGCCATACCATTTGGCATGTAAGCCGTATCACTAAAGGTAATTAAATCACTCGCAACACGTTGACCAAGCTTATCACCCAGTGGCGTAATGCCTTTCATCGCGCTTACGCCAGAGAAAGCACTGCCGAAAGCACCGAATAAACTTGCTAGCGCATTGATATGGAAGATAGCAGGGTAGTTACCCGTCGCAACCGGTGCACCTTCAAGAAGATCTCGAGCAAGGTTGTAACCGCCTTCTATACAGTAAGCTGGATTCAACTCATCAAAACGGCGACCAAGTGACATTCTACCCGCCATTGACTGTTTGCCGTCTTTTTCAAACAAGGTATACGCGTAACAAGTGAACGAGCGCTCGAAGTGTTGACACAATGTGCCTTGAGTATTGGCAATGATCAGTTGTGTTTCGCCATCGCTATAACCATTGTAAGGTGCGCTAGAAGCATGAGGCAGAGCTACTACGCCTTGCTCAAGTGCGAGAGACAGTTCAATTTTTTCATCAACAGAAGTCGTATCTTCTTGCGCAATCTCAGCAACATCAGTCGCGATTTGGCTGTTCACGCAACTAATAGTCTGATGTTCATCTTGCTTGGAAAAGCGAGCGCTTTGCAGTGCGTTTGTCAGCATCAAATCTAAGCTTGGTTGCTCTAACGACTCAGAATAGCTCGTTGCTACGCGCGCATCTTTCACAACACGAACACCCAGAACTTGGCTTGAGCTTACTTTGTACTCATCCAGCTTTCCTTGGTTCGCTTTCAAAGAAAAGCTGCTGTTGCGGTTTACAATGACGTCCGCTTCTGCACCTTGGCGTTTTGCTTCTGATAGGACGTAATCAACCGCATTAAGAAGTTGTTGTTCTTGGCTCATTAGTTACCGCCTCCTACCAGAATGTTATCTACTTTCAGCGTTGGCTGACCGACTGTTGTTGGCACTGAACCACTCACGGAACCACACATGCCCGGCGCAAGCGCCATGTCTTTGCCGACCATGCTGATTTCTTTCAGCACTTTTGGACCCGTGCTGATCAGCGTTGCAGTTTTCAGAGGTTTGGTGATTTTGCCATTTTCAATGAGGTAAGCTTCACGAACGGCAAAGTTGAACTCCCCCGTACCCGGTTGAACCGAGCCGCCGCCCATCTTCTTCGCATAGATACCACGCTCGATGCCTGTCAGCATGTCATCAAGTGAATGCTCGCCTTCTTCGATAAAGGTGTTACGCATACGCGAGGTTGGTGCGAACTTGTAGTTTTGACGACGACCAGACCCCGTAGGTTCGTAACCTGTCTTCATGCCCCCCATTTTATCGACCATGAAGCTGGTAAGCTTACCGTCTTTGATCAATTGAGTGCGCTGAGTCTTCATGCCTTCATCATCAACATGAATCGAGCCCCATTCGTTAGTCATGGTGCCATCATCGACTGCATTCACTGCGGTGTGAGCAACCATTTCGCCCATCTTGTCGTGGAAGACTGATGCTTTCTTCGCAACTGAAGTGGTTTCTAACAAGTGACCACATGCTTCATGGAAGATAACGCCACCAAAGCCGTTACCAATCACCACCGGCATTTCACCCGATGGACAAGCATCCGCACCAAGTTTAACCAACGCTTGCTGCGCGATAGTTTGACCTAGCTCTTTGGCATCAAGCTGTTCACTGAATTCCCAACCCGCAAGAGCGCCAGGACCTTCCATACCTGAAGACTGCTCATTACCTTTTTGAGCGACGGTATTACCAGCAACTCGGATGTAGTGGCGAGTATCGTCAACGTGTAGACCTTCTGAGTTGAAGATAGACACTTGCTGTTCGCGCTGAAGCACGCTGCCGATGAACTGGCTGATATGTTCACTCTCTGCGCGTGCGGCTTGGTCAACTTGCAATAAGAAAGCAATTTTAGAATCTAGGTTAGCGTCTTTGCCAAGTGGCATACGACAACCATGTTGAATTGGGTAGCGGTTCAGATTGAGAGAACCTGCTGACACGATTTGCTCACGCTTGTCTTTTGCTGCAAGCAGTGAGGTTACGCGTTTAAGCTCGGCTTCATCGGTGCTGTTGGTGTAACCGTAAAGCACTTTATGACCGAAGAAGAGACGAATACCGATACCAAAATCGATACCCGAGTTCACCTTGTCCACCTCACCAGATGCGATCTGGACAGTGTTGGTTTGATGGTGTTCAACGAATAGCTCAGCGAAATCAGCCCCTAAAAAGAGGGCATGATCGATCACCGCTTTCGCTGTTACAGAATTAAGCATGAAATCTCCTTGCTCGTTGATCGTCCTAGCCTTCCCCACCTTTGAGTTAGACTCTGTTTATAACAGTCATAACCTAAATTGGATGACTCAAAAGGATATTGGCAACGCGTTAAATATTAACACTTTTTTAACCTTGTTTTATGCTAATCCTTGTTAAATCAAAGAACGAATCGTTACGTATTATGTCGACATCTCACTATTAGATAGTGTCTTGAACTGCCAGTTTCAATGCAGCACGTTATTTACACTAAATTCTGCCACCATATTGCTGTTGGATTCACAAAATAATTAGGGTTCCAGCTAGGCAACAAGCGAAAGAGTCCCATGAGCATAGTTAGCCTATGTGATTGGGCGAGTGAGCGCAGTTAACAACGCTGGGGCTCTAATTACGAAGAGAATCCAGTTCTCATATTTAAATGATGACTCTCTCTAGCCATAAAAAAACACGTGCACCGTAACTGAGTGAACTGCTATTATCTTGACGAAATAGTCGGGGGGCCCATGCAGTGAATGCATCGGCTGAGATCGAAATTCGAGACCCGTTGAACCTGATTCAGTTAGCACTGACGTAGGGAACTATCATCACTTTGCCACTAGCTTGCCTTGAGTCTCTACCAGTGCAGCTAGCCCAATGGATCCGATCACCGATCTTCCCTTGCTTGGCCAAGTCAGTTCCTGTACGTCTTGTAATAGGAGCGACCATGGCGCAGCAGTCAAGCCAAGAAAAACCATCAACACAGCCACAAGCAGCAACTTCAACAGACACACCGATTGTGTTAACGATTGCAGGTTCTGATAGCGGTGGCGGCGCAGGCATTCAAGCCGACATAAAAGCGATGTCCGCAACCGGCAGTTTTGCTTGCTCGGTAATCACGGCGATTACTTCGCAAAATACCCAAGGCGTTTCTGCGATTTTCCCCATTCCTCTCGACCATGTAGAGAGCCAACTTGATGCGGTATTTACCGACCTCAACATCGTTGCAGTTAAAGTGGGCATGCTGGCCGATTCCAATATCATCAAAGTCGTTGCAGACAAAATTAAACAATACCAGCCAAAACACCTCGTGATTGACCCTGTTATGGTGGCCACCAGCGGCGATCTATTACTGGAACAGTCGGCAATCAACACTTTAAAAGAAGAATTGATTCCGCTCGCAGACATCATTACCCCTAACCTACCTGAAGGTGCTGCATTGACAGGTAAACCAGTTCCTCAATCAGAATCTGAAATGAACGATATGATTGCTGACTTGCACGCATTAGGGGCAAAAGCGGTGCTGTTAAAAGGCGGCCACTTGGAAAAAGATGAAAACAGCAACGATCTGCTGATCATGCAAGACAGCGCCGAGTTAATCAGCGCTAAACGCTTTCCAACCAAAAACACCCATGGCACAGGCTGCACACTGTCTTCTGCTATCGCGTCTTACCTTGGTCAAGGCAACAACCTGCACAAAGCGGTGCACCTTGGTAAGCAGTACATCAGCCAAGCTATCGCACACGCTGACGAATTGGATGTCGGTAAAGGTCATGGTCCTGTGAACCATTTTTTTGCAGGTCACACGCATGTGCGCTAATGCACTCGGCATTCAGCTTACCGAAGCAAGTCTGCAATACAAAGACAGCCAAACACCAACATTAGCTGGGTTGAGTATGGCCATCCCTGCCAATCAATGGACGGTGTTACTTGGTCGCAGTGGTTGCGGAAAAACGACGATCCTTCGTTATCTAGCTGGGTTGTTAGACGACAAAGTCGAATGGCATGGCGAGTTAACCACCACGGATGGCATCACCTTACACAAGCGTATTGCCTACATGGCGCAGCAAGACTTGTTGCTGCCGTGGTTAAATGTGTTAGACAACGTCTGCCTAAGTTCTCGATTTTCTCAAGATCAAGCACCAGAACAAAATACACAACGTGCACTGACTTTACTTAACCAAGTGGGACTCGCCGATTACGCGGATGCTAAGCCAGCTCAACTCTCTGGCGGCATGAGACAGCGTGTTGCCCTTGCTCGCACTCTGATGCAAGACAAGCCTCTAGTCCTGATGGATGAGCCTTTCTCTGCACTGGACGCGGTTACTCGTCATAAGTTGCAAACCTTGTCTGCCGAATTACTGAAAGACAAGACGGTTGTTCTTATTACCCACGACCCACAAGAAGCGGTGCGATTAGCTCACCAACTCTATGTGCTGCAAGGCACACCTGCGCAAGCTCAGCACTTGGTTGTTCCGGATTCCAAGCCTCCAAGAGTTCTCGATGGAGAGTGCGCAGCGCTACAACAGGCGATTTTGGATCAATTGGAGAAAGACTATGAGTGATATGACTCAGTACAACTCCGTTTCGGCACGTATTAATAAAAAAGAACGCGTGACCCATCCGGCTCTGCGCTTGGTCATAAGCACTGCGGTGATCTTGGGATTGTGGCAGTTGGTCGTGGTGATATTCGATATGCCAAGCTTCATCTTACCTTCACCTATTGAAGTGCTGGATAGATTGGTCACTCGTTACGATGTATTGCTCAAACATACTTGGGTTACTGCGCAAGAGATTTTACTTGGCTTGGCGCTTGGATTATCGATGGGTTTGCTGTTCGCATTGCAAATGCTGATGTTCGAGCCGCTGAAGCGTTGGTTACTGCCAATTCTGATTGCTAGCCAAGCGATCCCTGTGTTCGCCATCGCGCCAGTGCTCATGCTTTGGCTGGGTTACGGCATTGCTTCAAAAGTTGTTATGGCGGCGATCATCATCTTTTTCCCCGTCACGACATGTTGCTACGACGGCTTACGCAATACACCAACAGGTTACCTCGATCTTGCCAAGACCATGGGCGCGTCTAAATGGCAGCTACTTCGTCATATTCAATTGCCAGCCGCACTACCAACTTTAGCCTCAGGTATTCGTGTTGCCGTCGTTATTGCGCCAATTGGAGCAGTGGTCGGTGAGTGGGTAGGTTCAAGTGAAGGCTTGGGTTATCTGATGCTCCAAGCTAACGCTCGCATGATCATTGATGAGATGTTTGCGGCGCTGTTTATCCTCGCCGTGCTGTCTATCGCACTCTACTTCATCACCGATAAATTATTGAAAAAAGCCATCCCTTGGGAAAGCAAGTAATTGCCGAAAATAACCAAAGGAAATTGGGAAAGAAAAGGAAGAACCCCGTGAATAAAAACAAACTTATGAGCGCTGCTGCTCTACTCGCTTCAGTGGTATCAACCAACGTCCTTGCCGCTGAAAAAGAGATGACACTGATGTTGGATTGGTTCGTCAATCCAAACCATGGTCCTATCGTGATTGCCAAAGAGCGCGGTTACTTCAAAGAACAAGGTTTGAAGGTCAACATTCAAGAGCCTGCTGATCCAAGTACACCTCCTAAATTGGTCGCTGCTGGCAAGGTCGACATGGCGATTTCTTACCAACCAAGCCTAACTATCGATGTCGCGGCTGGTTTGCCACTAATCCGCTCTGCGACTTTGATTGCTACGCCACTCAACACGCTGATGGTGTTGGACAACGGTAAGAATGAAAACCTTGGTGACTTGAAAGGCAAGAAGATCGGTATTGCGATCGCAGGCAACGAAGAAGCGACAATCGGCACCATGCTAGCTCAAGAGAACGTGAAGTTTTCTGACGTACAAATCATCAACGTAGGTTGGGCGCTATCTTCGTCTCTTGCGTCTGGCAAGGTGGATGCGATTTGGGGCGGTCTACGTAACTTCGAAACCAACCAACTGGCACTAGAAGGTTATAAAGCTAAAGCCTTCTTCCCTGAAGAACACGGCGTGCCAGCGTATGACGAGTTAGTCTTCGTAGCCAATGCAAAAACCTACGACAAAGAAGCCATCAAGGCATTCAACAAAGCACTGGAGCAAGCGACCACTTACATCGTTAACCATCCAAAAGAATCTTGGAAAGAGTTTGTGGCTTATTCACCAGACACCCTCAATAATGAGCTTAACCAACGCGCTTGGAATGACACGCTAACTCGTTTCGCTCTTCGTCCATCTGCAGTAGATCTGAAACGCTACGATGATTATGCCGAGTTCATGTATTCACAAAACATCATCGAAACACTGCCAAAAGCGAAAGATTACGTACCGAGCTTTGACTAATTCTACTGACCTTAGGCTCAAAGCCTAAGGTCTTTTGATAACGAGATATCCATAATGAAATACCAAGACTTGATCGACGCTTGCCACCAAGATTGGCAAGAATACACTGAGCATGCTTTCGTGCAGCAATTGGCGCAAGGCACTCTGGCTCAGCCTTGTTTTCTGCACTATCTAAAGCAGGATTTTCTGTTCCTAAAGCAGTACGCACGAGCTTACGCATTAGCGATCTACAAAGCGCGTACTTTGGATGACATGCGCAGCGCTCTCCCAAGCGTACATGCATTGCTCGATTCTGAAATCGCCCACCACGTGACTTACTGTGAGCAATGGGGGCTGACGGAATCCGACCTAGAAAACGAGCCGGAAGATTTCGGCACTGTGGCTTACACCCGCTACGTATTGGATGCCGGCATGACGGGCGATCTTGTTGATCTATACGCGGCACTAGCGCCATGCTCTATCGGTTATGCCGTTATCGGTAAGATGCTGATTGGAGATGAAAAGACAGTAATCGAAGGCAATCCATACGCAAGTTGGATTAATCTCTACGGTGGTGAGGAGTTCCAATCTGGTGTCGCAAAAGGTGCAGAACACTTTAACCAGTTATTGGCGGAAATCGACATCAATAGCCAGCGTGGTCAAAACCTGATTCAGGTATTCAAAACCGCAACACGTATGGAAGTAGCATTCTGGCAACAAGGTCTGAACGCTCAGCAAGATTAATCGGAGAGTCTCATGTTAATTGAACAAATCACCCAAGCATTAACCGCAGTGCGCCAGCAAAAGCCATTAGTCGTCAACATCACTAACTACGTGGTGATGAACAACACGGCAAACGCCCTATTGGCCATCGGCGCTTCTCCAATCATGGCGCACTCCAAGCAGGAAATGGCAGAGATGATGTCGTTCGCTGGCGCATTGGTTATCAACATTGGAACCCTAGACAGCGTTTGGACACCGCGTATGAGCTATGCCGTAGAACAAGCCAATGCCAATGGTAAAATCGTTGTACTCGACCCTGTCGGTTGCGGAGCAAGCTCACTACGTACAGAGACATCACGTGAGATCGCACGCCTTGCAGACAAACTCATCATTCGTGGTAACGCCTCAGAAATCATTGCACTCGCTGGCGAGCAAGCACAAAGCAAAGGCGTCGATGCGTTAGACAGCAGCGACACAGCACTTGGCGCTGCCAACTTCTTAGTCACAGAGTATGATGCAAGCGTGGTGATTTCTGGCGAGACCGATTACATCGTCACGAAAGGGCAAACCGTGCAACTAAACAATGGTCACGAGATGATGCCATACGTAACCGGAATGGGCTGTACGCTCACGGCACTAACGGGCGCTTTTGCTGCCGTTGGTGATGACACTGGTCTCGCAGCAGCAGCGGTACTGGGTGTTGTTGGCGAGATTGCAGCGGAACAAGCTCGTGGTCCAGGTAGCCTGCAAATGAACCTGTTGGATGAGCTTTACCAGTTGGATGAAGAAACATTGGCGAAGCGCCTCAAACTGCACGTGCAATAAGCTTTTATCTCTTTTAACACTAGCCTCTCAATCCTCTTTAAATGAGAGGCTTAAAGGAAACCCAATGAACGCCTATCGTTTATATTTGGTCACCGATGACCAACAAGATTTAGCCACATTAAAGCGTGTTGTGAGAAAAGCGGTGGAAGGTGGCGTGACTATGGTACAAGTCCGCGAAAAACACGGTGATGTGCGTGCGTTTATCGAACGAGCTCAAGCCGTGAAAGACATCCTTAAAGATACCGATGTGCCTTTGATCGTCAATGACCGCGTAGATGTCGCACTGGCTGTCGATGCTGATGGGGTCCACCTTGGGCAATCAGACATGCCAGCAATCATTGCTCGTGAGTTGATTGGACCAAACAAAATTCTCGGTTTATCTATCGAAAATGAAGAGCAGCTTGCAGAAGCCGACTCTCTGCCGATTGATTACATCGGTTTGAGTGCGATATTCGCGACGCCAACTAAAACCAACACAAAAAAACACTGGGGTATTGATGGTTTGAAAATGGCGTTAGAGACGACTTCACTGCCGATTGTTGCCATTGGCGGCATTAACAAGAGTAACATTCCGCAGCTTAGCGCCACTGGTGTTCATGGCTTGGCTTTGGTTTCAGCAATTTGCCACGCTGAAGATCCAAAAGCCGCATCGGAGTACCTATTGGGTTTGATGAGCTAACCTTGCTCACTCCAGAGCAAAGCGCTTATGGATGAGCGCGTTCACCTCTCAAAACTTTCAACAGTCCATCCTTTCACAGCGAAGACCTGCAATGTCACTTTCACACTCGAATTGACAGAGCGTTGATAAGTTTTTCACATCAATTGTCGTAAGATAGCCGCCTATTTTCGACTGCTGTATGACTTTTCATGAAAACAAAAAAATATGGTTTGATGATGCTCGCCTTGTTCATTCTTGGCATCATCCCGCTTTCGCTGTTTGCCTCGTTCCACGATCTTACTTCTCACGTTTCTGATGGTACTGGCATCCTATTCACCTTGCTGACAGACTCTGCAGGCAGCAAAGGCTTTTTAATTACCTTGACGTTGTTGGTGCTGTCCCTTTACCGCTTTAAACCATCTCGCACCGACTGGATGCAAAAACTGTCGATGCTGGGGTTGCTACTGGTGATTGGTTTTGCCAGCAAAACAGGCTTGAAGCTAATGACAGAAAGCCCACGTCCCTACACCGAATTGCTTGCTGCAGAACAATTAATTGAACATCCAGAAGCGTTTTATCAACTAGAAACCGCTCAGCAAGCGAATGTGATTGGGCAGATTTCTGAGAAAGTCAGCGAATGGCGCACTCGCCACTGGCAAGGTGAAAAAGATTACTCTTTCCCATCTGGTCATACGATTTTCGTTTCAATCTGTTTAGCCTTCTTCGGTGGGTTATTTTTGCAGAATAAGTGCTATTTTTCTGCTGCAACTTTGTGGGTGTGGGCTATGGGCGTAGCGTACAGTCGTTTGTGGCTAGGCATGCACAGAATTGAGGATTTGATTGGCTCAGTGGTGTTTGTCGCTGTGGTATTTACCTTACTGCCTACATTTCAAATTACAAAAAAAGCGCCTTTCGTTGCCTTAGCAACCAAGTAAAAGTCTTAAAAAATAGATAAAAAGAAGCCAGCAACTTGCTGGCTTCGTTCATTTTAAACATTGGATTCTAAACCAAGACTAAGCATTCTTAGGTGGTGTAAATGCCGTTAGCTCAAGGATTGGTCCTTCGTATTTCTCGATACGAACCAACGCAGAGTTTGCCGCACAACCATTCGCAAGACGAGAAGTCGGAATATCTAGCGTTAGAACATTACAACCACCGTTTTTACAGATGCCTGTTTTCGGATCTAGATCTGGCCAACCACCTTCGTGAATACAAACAGAACCTTGCTTGATGCCATCAGTAACCAATGCCCCCACCAGAACTTGACCGCGACCATTAAAGGCACGAACAAGATCACCGGTCTTAATACCTCGCGCTTTTGCATCTTCTGGGTGGATAGAAATCGGCTCACGATCAGCAATCGCGTACTCTTCACGAATCTTCGCATAGTTGAACTGGCTGTGCAGTCGATGCGCGGCGTGCGCCGTCATTAGCTGAAGCTCACCATCAGTGGCATTGCCCGTGTATTCTGTTGGCTCCATCCAAGTTGGGTGCGGAGGACAGTCTTCTAACTGGTAGCCTTCAATTGTCTTAGAGAAGATCTCGAACTTACCACTTGGCGTACCTAGTGGGCTCATAATTGGGTTTTCACGGAATTCAGCGTAACGTACAAACTGCGCGTTTTTCTCGTTCCACTTCATTTCGATCAACTGATTATCTTCCCAGAATTTGCTGAAGTTTGGCATTGCGATGCGTTGACCACGACCGCCTTGCTGTGCTGCTTTATAGAAGCCATACAGCCATTCCATTTCCGTTTTGCCTTCGGTGTAAACATCACGTCCACCCGGAGCAAGCAATTCTGCCATATCCGCAAATACATCAAAGTCGTTACGAGCTTCACCTTGAGGCTCTACCACTTGCTTCATTGGTACTAGGTGTTGGTTACTGTAGTCACCTGTCATGGTCATATCGTTACGCTCAAACGATGTGGTGATAGGTAGAACAATATCCGCGTGCTTCGCTGCCGCTGTCCAGTATGGTTCAGAGATAACGATAAGCTCTGGTTTTTGCCACGCTTTGATCAAACGGTTGGTATCTTGGTGGTGAGTAAAGTTCGCACCGCCTGCCCACCAAATCATCTTGATCTCAGGGAACGTTAAGTCATGACCATTGTGATGGTAGCTCATCCCTGGGTTTTCTAACGCTTCAACAATACGTGCTACTGGGAACGCGTTAACAGAGCCAGAAACCGCCCAATCGTTACCCGCAGAAGATCCGCCACCTAGTGATGCTGAAATCGCAGGAAGCACACCCGCATCACGTGCAGGGTTACCACCGTTTGAGTAATGGTAAGAGAAGCCAAAACCACCACCCGGTAGACCAATTTGACCCAGCATAGTTGCTAGCGTCACTAGCATCCAGTGACGTTGCTCTCCGTATTGTTGGCGCTGCATACCCCAGCCCGCCATCAGCATTGTGCGGTTTTTGCTGAAGATGTCTGCAAGCAGCTCAAGTTGCTTAACTGGCACGCCACAAATCTTAGATGCCCACTCTGCAGATTTCTCAACGCCGTCTTCTTTACCCATTAGGTAAGCTTCGAATACGTCGTAGCCTGTGGTGTATTTCGCTAAAAATTCTTTGTCGTGCTTACCTTGTTTCACAAGCGTATGCGCGATACCCATCATCATTGCCACATCCGTCATAGGATGCGGAGCGATCCATTCTGCGTTTTCGCCGAAGAACTCGATGGTTTCTGAACGCATTGGGTCGATAGCGATAACCGTCTTACCTGACTTCTTAAGCTGATGGAAGAACTCAAGACCCGCACAGTCTGTTGAGCTCCAAGCGATTTTTAGGGTATTGATTGGGTTAAGACCCCAAAGCACCACAACGTCACTATGCTCAAGAACCACAGGGTAAGTGGTTTGCTGTTCGTATACTTCAATAGAACCTACCACGTGCGGCATGATCACCTGCGCTGCACCTGTAGAGTAGTCACCAAGGTGACCTGAATAACCGCCTGCCATGCTCATATAGCGCTGTAGAAGCGTTTGCGCTTTGTGCAGTACGCCACTTGAACGCCAACCGTAAGAACCAGCAAACACCGATTCAGCACCATGCTCTTTGCGAATGCGCATGTGTTGTTCGTGAATCAGTTTGTAAACTTCATCCCAAGACACGCGAACGAATTCATCACTACCGCGCACACCTTCTGGCACAGATGGGTTTGCCAAATAGCCTTTACGTACCATTGGGTACTTAACACGAGCTTTAGTATGAACTTGGTCAGGCCCCGTAGTTTGAAGACTGTTTGGTACCGTTTGTGGCAATGCGTTCGTGGTAGAAACCAGCTTACCGTCTTTCACTTCACATAGCATTGGACCCATGCGACCCGCTGTGAGTACACCTGAACCACGCTTATCGGACGCTAGCGCGCTCATTGGCGTCAATGAAGTGAAAGCTAGAGCACCAGCAGTTAGACCAGTGCCTTTTAGAAATCCGCGACGAGTTAAATTAGTCATAATCTTATCCTTCTATTTATCTATTAGTGACCAACCACATCTTTCGCGTGGTGCTGGAAGAACTTAGTCAAAATTTCTAGGTTTTCTGCTGAAATATCAGTGCGATCACCCATACTCTTCGCTACAGGACCCCATGCGTTCACAGTAAAGTGATTTGAAGGAATTTTCGCGTGGCAAGTTGCACAGTAAACGTTGTCCAACTCTTCCGCGTATGACCAAACTGGCTCTAGCGTATCAACGACTGGAGAATCAATCGTTGCCGTTAGAGTGACAGGGCGCCACTCGTTGCCATATACATCTGCCTTGAACTCACCAGCTTCAACTGCTTGTTGACCTTGTTCAGATAGTGTTGCGACAATCGCGCGTTGACCTTCACCCATGTAAAGCACTTGTTCTGCACCTTTCATTTGGAATGCGTTGATCTTAACCGTGCGGTTGTCTCCCTCAGCTTTCACAACGTCCAGCTTGGTTGTTGGATTCACCGTACCAAAGTCGCCCATGCTGATAGACGTCACTGGATAAACCACTTTCGCATCTGCTGCTGTCTTGGTTGTGAAGCTCATCAGTGTTTCAAACGCTTTGCTATCAAGTTCCGCTTCTGGAGCAAAGTGCGCTACACCTTTGTGACAGTCGATACACGTTTGGTCATTCGCTTTACCGTAAGCGTGCATCTTCGCCGCGTCACGTGATTGCTCGAACTCTTCCATTGCATCGAAATCGTGGCAAGAGCGACAGGTTGCCGAATCATTTTCTCGGAACTGCGCCCAAACCATCTCAGCAAGTTCAGTACGATGCGCCTCGTACTTCTCAGGCGTATCGATCTTGCCAGTCACGAACTCGTGGTAAATGTCTTTTGAGGCACGGATCTTAGTGATCAAGTAATCCATTGGCTCTTTCGGAATATGACAGTCTGAACACTCAGCTCGAATACCTTTAGCGTTACTGAAGTGCACTGAGCCTTGATACTCTTTGTATGGAATTTCCATAGAGTGACAAGAAAGACAAAACTCAGTGTCCGATGTGTAATGCATCACTGCTGCGGTGCCGCCTAAAGTTAGCCAGCCCACACCAATACCCACTGCCACCATTGCGGCGATATAACGTTTTTTAATTGACATAATTAGAAATAAATACTCACAAAGTTACATGCTTTGTCGCATATTTACCCCTTTAGTAGTAATTTCGACTTGATCTGAGTCATGCCTATTCTCTATGTGGTGACTTATTTTTCGTTATTGAGAGGCTCCTTACCATATTCCATTTTTTAAAAAAATCTTTCTTGACCAGACGTATTCGCCATAACGATAGATGTTGTTTATCAAAGCACTTTTGATATGTTTGTGTGAAATATGAAAACTCGATCACATGGAGGCGAATCGCACGTGCTATCTCAATCTATTTCTACCCCAAGAACCGAGCTAAAACCGCTCACTCAGGACAATTGGGATCTCTATCGACGTCTATCCAGTGATCCAGAAATCATTGCTCTTTGTTTTGATCCACCAACAGAAGCTGACATGAGACAGAAATTTGAATCGCGTCTGCCAATATGGACTCCCCAAAGTGAACATTGGTTATGTTTGGTGATTTATGAAAAGTGCAGCTCACAGCCAATCGGTATCACTGGCTTTGTACTGCAAAATGGGATTGCTGAGGTTGGGTATTTGTTGTTGCCAGAGTTTTACGGTAAACAATTTGGTACCGAATCTCTTGCGGGTGTAATTGATTGGGCATTTAACCAGCACAATATCTCTGAGTTTTCTGCCACCGTGACGGAAGGTAACATTGGCTCTGAGCGAGTACTGGAAAAGTGCGGATTTAAACTTACTGAAATCATCCCTGAAGCCTATGAAATCGGTGGGAAAAAGTACGCTGATAGGCTCTATTCATTACAAAAATAATATTAACTACAAAAACAAGGATATGTTATGCAGAAAGTAGTCATCATCACCGGAGCCAGCCGAGGCATTGGTGCAGCAACTGCTAAGCGATTGGCAGCACAAGGTTATTCTGTGTGCGTAAACTATCGTACGCAGACTGACGCTGCCACACAAGTTGTCAACGAAATAGAAGAAAATGGCGGTAACGCAATCGCTATTCAAGCGGATGTTTCCAATGAGCAGCAGGTACTCTCATTGTTTGAACAAACTGAACAAGCGCTTGGTAAAGTCACTCACCTCGTCAACAATGTTGGAATCTTATTCACTCAATCTCGCCTTGCCGACATGAGTCTTGAGCGCTTCCAAAGCGTGATGAATGCTAACGTCACTAGCTGCTTTCTCTGCTGTCGAGAAGCGGCGAAACGATTTGAATCTGGCAGTGCCATTGTTAATGTCTCCTCTGCCGCATCTCGCTCTGGTGCGCCGTTCGAATATATTGATTATGCAGCATCAAAAGGAGCAATGGACTCTCTCACTAAAGGGTTGTCTTTGGAATTGGCTGCGCAAAATATTCGCGTTAATGGTGTTCGCCCCGGCTGTATCTACACTGACATCCATGCCGACGGCGGAGAACCCAATCGTGTCGACAGACTCAGCGAAAAAATCCCTCTCAAACGAGGTGGCACTGTGGACGAAGTTGCCAATGCCATTGCTTGGTTACTGAGTGATGAAGCCTCGTATGTCACTGGCTCCTTTATCGATCTTGCTGGCGGAAATTAAGGAACAATCATGGAAATAAGACGAGCTACACCCAAAGATCTTGATGCACTATTTACGTTAAACAAACAGATCAGTGAACTTCACCATCTCAATGCTCCTGAAGCCTTTGTTGCCCCCTCGGAGCAAGACAAACAATTTCTTGCCAATGCTCTGGAAGATAAGGAACGTTTAATTCTAATTGCTGAACAAAACCAACAAGCGATCGGCTTTGTGACCGCAAGCATTACGCAGAATGAAACCATTAGTTTTCTGATCAAAGACCCAATCTGCCGTATCGGAACCATAGTTGTGGATGAAAATCAGAAATCAAAGGGAGTGGGAAGTCTACTCATGAATCAAGTAGAACAATGGGCCATTGAGTCAGGAGCCGTTCAAATTAGGCTGGAAGTAATGGAGTTTAACCAAGCTGCTCAGCAGTTTTATGACAAACTCAACTTTACGACGAGCTCGCGCATCATGTTGAAATGTTTGTAACGATCACGGCATTTAAGCGAAATTTACTATTAAAGCTAACCTGAATCGCAATTCTTTCTGGCACCTTCCTCCCCCTTTTTGAAAAGACGATATGATGTACGGATATACCCAAGTGACTTCAAGATGCGGGATTCAGAGCGTTGTCATTGATTCGAGAGCAAGGAAAATAACGCAGTGTAATAGCCAGCTATTTTCAAGTTGTTTGACGCAGCCATTGGTTTAATTAAAAAAGCGAGTCAATGACACGCTCCCGAAGGGCACTCTTTACAAATAGTAAGGTTACAAATAGTAAGTTTACAAATAGTAAGGGCCTTGGCTTGTATACTTTGTTGCCGATTCTTGATTTAGAGTGACTAGATCTTTAAATCGCCTACGCGTCTACAAACCGAGTCATTCTCGCTGAACCAAGCATCTCGAGGTTACTTGGGTATAATGGAGATTCGAACATGATTTATCTTTTCGATTGGGGGAACACCTTAATGGTAGATTTCCCTCACGCACAAGGAAAAATGTGCGATTGGGAACACGTCGAGACCATGCCTCTCGCCAGAGAAACGCTAGAAAAACTGTCACAGCAGCATAGCGTTTATATCGCTACCAGTGCATCAGACTCCGCAATGGAGGACGTGCAAAAGGCATTTCAGCGAGTCGGACTGGACCAATACATCAGTGGTTACTTTTGTTTTGCCAATCTTGGTATTGCGAAAAATCAACCTAGCTTCTATCTCGCGGTCGCTGAGCAATTAAACGTAGTACCCAGCCAGCTCACTATGGTGGGAGACTTACCAGAAAAAGACATTTATCCCGCAATGGATGCAGGGCTAAACGTCATTTGGTTCAATCCTAAAAACCTTCCTATTCCAAGTAAGCCTATTCCGTCTCAAGTGCATTGTTTATCGGAGCTGATACTAGGCTAACCAACAAGGCTTTACTGGAACTCTCGTTTAACCAACTACACTTAATGCACTAATCAAGGAAGATGAATGCAGATCAGACCGATTACTCTCAACGATATCGACCATTTTATTGCGCTCTGGAACCGTGTATATGAAGAAGGCGAGTATTTACGATCTCCTGCGCCTGACCGAACAATGTTGAGTGATGTGATCACCCGAGTAGAAAAAGAATCCATCCCTCAGTTTGTCGCCTTTGATGGGAGGCAATTAGTGGGAAGTATTGAGATCTTCCCTGCCGAAATGTGCGGTTATGAAGGTGGAGAGTTTGCGAAAACTGGTATTCTTGGCATTCACATTGATCGTCATTATCGCAACCAAGGACTAGGAACAAAACTTCTAGCAACCGCCATTCAAAGTGGTTGGAAGTATGGTTATGATACCATTGTTCTCAATGTTTATAAGACCAACCAAGCAGCGATTGCTTTGTATGAACAATTTGGCTTCGAACATGGTGGTGAGCTAGGAGAAGTGTTACTACCCAATGGCAAATATCTGATGAGTCAAAAAATGGTGTTAAAGCAAGACGAAATGAACGCTAGCAGCAAAAGCCATTCTTGATAAGCTAAGAATCCAAGGCTACTTGGGTGCAAAGCCGACCTTTCGATATACTCGCTCGCCCAACGACTTAACACGTAATTGTGATGATTGAATTTAAACCTTTACCACCAAACCAAGTTCCAATGACTTTGCTGCTAGAGGCAGACCCTAATCAAGACAACATTGAGCGATATCTTGATACATCCATTGGCTTCGCCGCTATTGAAGACAATCAAATTGTTGGTGCATGTGTGATATTACCTCATTCGAAAACACAAGCTGAAATCATGAACGTTTCAGTCGCGCCAATACATCAACAACGTGGCATTGGTTCAAATCTATTGCGTTTTGCAATTGAAGCCATGAAAAGTCAATCATTTCAAAAACTGATATTGGGAACGGGTACCTTTGGTTATCAACTGACGTATTATCAGCGATTAGGTTTTAGGGTAGAGAGCGTGGACAAAAATCATTTCTTACTCCACTACCCAGAACCAATTTGGGAAAACGGCATTCAACATAAAGATATGCTACGCCTGTATCTTGAGCTTTGAATAAAGAGACTTTCGGTTAACTTTTCATATCTAACTTTTTACCCAAGTATTCAATTTCAAATGTCGCATAGCCAAGCTGAACCGCTTCAAAAGAGTACATTAGGTTTTGTGCCTGCTGCGCATCCTTGGCTAACACAGCGACTGAATAGATTGGACGCTCAATGCCATTGTCGAGTACTTGGGTATTGATATAAGACGAAGTGATTAAACCAGAGTTGTTCAGATTGATAACACGCTGTAAATCGACACCCAATACGCGGTCCATTTCTAAAGCCTCAACCCCCTCTTTCCAACGCAATGTCACACTGTAGTTATCACTCTCAGGCGTGTTATCTAACCATTTAGCACCCAAAGGTTGGATACTCGCGATCTTCACCAAATCTTGTTGGTACATGGGTAAGTCTTGCAGTTTTGCTTGTACTTCCGCTTCGTTTTCTGCTGATAAAACAAAACGCAGAATTTGTACCACTTTACCATCAATACTGCTTGGTAAAACGAACATGTCTTTCACATCACCTTGCTCGATAAGTTGACTAAATTCGGCTTTCTGTTTTGGTAATGTCTGTAAAACCTGCTCTACATCGTTAGTATTCCAGGCTAGTTCAACGCCATAATCAGCAGCAAAACTTGAGAAAGACGCAACAGCAAGTGTGCTCAATAGGATGATTCTGTTCATAAGGTTACCTTTCATTTTACGATTTTCTTATCTGCTTCAAGTTAAATTCAATGTGGTTGACTCTATTACCAGCGGCTACGATATGCGCGATGGCAACTACGACAAGTACTCTGGGCTTGTTTGAGTCCAGCCTCGGCTGCTGAAACTTGTTGATCTTGCGCTGCTTGATACAGTTGAACGAACCCTTCATCCATTTGCACCATCAAACGATTGAAGTTCTCTGGCTTGCTCCACACTTCTTTTTTCGCTTTGCTATCAGCTTGGCTACCTTGTGGAAACGCTTGTAGCAAATGTTCGCTATGACGAGAGAGTTCATTGCCGATCTGCGCTAAAGCTTGCCAATCGGTATTGCTGCCATTCAGAGTCTTGTCCGCTTGCTTCGATAGAGATTCAATTTGCTCAAACGCATTCTGGCGCATGTCGATTTGAGAGCTGAAGTCTTGAGCAAAAAGCGTTGTTGGTACAAAAATGGTCGGTAAAAGTGCAATCAGTGCCAGTGTCTTTTTCATGTCTTTCTCCTAATCGTTCTTCATTGTTGGGTTGTTGGATTTAAATTTACACAACAATCATTGCGTACGCAACTATTGTTGTGTAAATTACCGTAAAGAAGATCATCACACAACAAAACGATCGAGGTAAATGATGAAGATTTGGGACTTAGCAACAAGGCTCTACCACTGGAGTCAAGTTTTACTTTTTATAGCATTGATGGCATCTGGGCTGTCTGGTAACGGTCCTCATATCCAACTTGGATTGGCATTATTCACACTGCTAGTATGGCGAATGGTATGGGGATTCATCGGCAGTGAGACTAACCTATTTCGTCAGTTTCTCCGCTCCCCGGAAGACATCATTTCTTATTTAAAGGGAAAATCGGCAGCCACTGCTGGTCACAACCCTGCTGGCGGCTGGATGGTAGTAACCATGCTGACAGCACTCTTGCTTCAATGTATTTCTGGAATGGCTCTTGGTGGCGTATTCGACACATGGCCTTATTCGGAAGTTTGGCTTAACGATGACGTATTCGCTGGCATGGAGTGGCTACATTTAACCTTGGTCGATCTTTTACCAATATTGATCGCTTTACATATTGGCGCGATCCTTCTTTATAAATTAAAAGGCAAACCATTAGTGAAAGCCATGATCACTGGTAAGCAGACCAAAACAATCAAAGAAACCTCTGTTGCTGAGCAAAAAATTGTCTATCTCGCACCGCAAAGCCGCGCGTTGGGGGTGCTAGTTGCCGCAACATTGGTTACCATGACAATCGTTGCTTTATCATAAGAGAAAGAAAATGAGCGAACAGTTTGATAGACAAGACAGTTTTGGTTGGATGATCAACGTGGTTGCACACGATGCGGCAAAGCGATTTGAGATCGAACTCAAGAAGCATGGTCTCACAGTAGCGCTTTGGCCAACCATGATGTGTTTATGGGAAGAAGAAGGCGTAACACAGCGCGATATTGCGGCGAAATCTAAGGTAGAAAACTCAACCACGACTCGCACTTTGGACAAGCTTGAGAAGCTTGGTTTAGTGGAACGCCACCCTGATCCAAATAGCCGCCGATCATTCCGAATTTACCTCACGGAAGAAGGGCGAAACCTCAAAGAAACCTTGCTGCCAATTCCGTTGAACGTCAATAAAGCACTAATGAGCCCGTTAGAGCCGGCTGAACAGAAAGAGATGTTACGCCTACTAAAAAAGTTGGTCGCAGAGATTTAGCGCTTCGCTGAGTTTTCCAACCCAAGAATAAACAAAGCCCTAAGTTCTGAACTTGGGGCTTTGTGTTTTTAGGTGAACGCCAAGTTTGCCCGTACCTAACACCCTTCAGTAACATGCCCTCTTACCACTGAGCGATTTGATGCTTGATTAACGTAATAGAAATAACACGCCTCACTTTCCAAGGTATAGCCCTGCGGCCAGATGTACACCACACGATCTAGACCAGAGTGATCAATAAATTGGTATTTTGGGATCTCAACAAAGTGTGTACTGTTAGGAAATTGATTGCCCATAATACAAAAATCGCTGCCATGGCACGGCTTATCGATGGGTGAATTGCCCTTGGCGGGTAATCCTATTTCCAATAAAGCACGGATACTGTTCGCACTTGCTTCCGGCATGCCACTGAGCATCTTCACTTGATGGTCAACATAAGTGATTTGTTGACTATCCTGTGCATCATCAATAACAACTTTGGCATGAAAAAACTTAAGAGATGTCCCCAGAGAGGACTGTGAACTGTGCAGCATAGACGCGTATGCTTGGCGGTGGATATCGAGCAAGACAGGTAAAGCTGCGAGAGCAATGGACCCCAATGTTGCGAGCACAATGGTGATTTCCATCAACGTAAATCCTTTTGCTTTCACTTCTTATCTCTCGGCATACAGACAAATGATAGTTACCCAAGTAGCCTCTTGATGTTTGATTCAGCGAAATGGCCGAGGGTAAAGGTCGTCGCTCCCACTTCCATGTGAGAACCGAGCCAATATATCGCTGAAATTACGCAGAGAAACGCACTAACTGAGAGAAAAACCGAACCAATTAAGAACTTGAGACCAGCCACTAAGTTGTGCTGAAACATACTCAGCAATTAGCTAAAAAACTCGACTAAATTCAAACTACTACGGCACAAACGATCAGGTTAAGTATTTGTTTCTAAAATAAGAATCTTATTTAGTTAATACTTTTGATGTATTCAAATATGTCATTGACTTCGTTTTCACTCAGCACAGTTTTGAATGGTGGCATTGCACCGCCCTGCCCATTACCACCTTCCAAGACAGAACCAATCAGCTCCACTTTCGTCCCAAACGGGTTTAAGAGCTCGGCAGATATATTATCGGGTTTAATGTCCATGGCTTTGGCAACAAGACCATCTCCATGCCCTTTATCACCATGACAAGAGACACAATAAGACTCAAAACGCTGCTTTCCTGCGACTAGGTCCGCCTCGCCGTATTGGTTATCGGTAAACCATTTATAGCCTGCAAATCCAAAGCTGGATACAAGCAATAAGAAAACAACAGAGAAAAAGAATTTACGCATGGGTGCCCCTTGTCTTCATTTGCTAAATCAATGAAGACAAGGTAACGAAGGGGATGTCGAAAAAGTGTTGATTAAGCGTTCAACAAAGGGACGTTATTACGTACTAGACCTCGACGCACGCTGGTGCACATTTTGCCAAAGCGACGAATTTCATCAAATTGAGGAGTGATACCGCGTTCCATCGCCGATTCCCAATAACTCAATTCTGAATCGACCATCTCCAACAGTTTTTTAGGACAACCAATGCATTGTCCTTCAGGACCACAAACAAACGTCTCTGGTTCATAAATCGGCAGTTCAGCTTTTACTTGTGCAATGATATCGCGCATTGCGGTCATTCGATCTGGCTTGACGGTCATTACCCGGCTCCACACAATATTGAGAGCCGGATTGTACTCTCTGGCACGCAAATGTCCCTACCTAATTTAGGTATATTTTACGTTTTTGCTTTGCAAACTTTGATTTAAGCGTTGGAAATTCAGGCTTTTTCGCCACCAAATATACTGCGGTCGCTGCCAACACAAAGCCAATAATACCCATCCAATCAAATGACTCACCGAACGCAAACCAAGCTTGAAGCGCCGTGGTTGGAGGCACAAGGTAAAACACAGAAGCAACGCTTGATGCCGCACCATTCTTGACCATGTACAGCAACAATAAAATTGCTACGCAAGACAGAACAACCACTAACCAAATCAAGGTGAAAATAAACTCCGCTGTCCATTGCACCTGCATGGTTTCAAACTGCATTGCAACAGGTAGAAACATCACCAATGCCGCCAAATATTGCACCGTTGCGCCTCCCACCATGTCCACTTGTTGACAGTATTTCTTTTGATACAACGTGCCGACGGTAATACCAAACAGAGATGACAAACACACACCAATCGCTAAAGTTTTGTGCAAATCCGACTGCCACTCCATCTTACCCATCAGCACCATCGCAATGCCGACAAAGCCCAATGACAAACCAATCCATTGTGATGGCTTAAATTGCTCAGAAGCGAACACTACCAGCAGCACGGCCGTTAAAATGGGCTGTATACCTACCAATAACGAACTTAGTCCTGCTGGCATACCCAAACTAATGGCAAAGTACGTCCCACCTAAATAAAAACCGTGGATCAATACACCAACCACGCAGCTGTGCCAAAAGTCCTTGCCCGTTGGAATACGACGACGCAGCAAGACCACTATCACTAGGAACAGCAAAACATTAAACGCCATGCGAATCGACAATAAGGTTGCTGGTTCAGCGTATTGCAAACCAAAGCGTGCGCCGACAAACCCAGAAGCCCAAAGGATAACGAATACAAAAGGAATGGCTCTGATTAACATGATGCGCCCTCACTCTACCTATTTTTAAATTTTGAATGTTTTTCAATCTCGAATGTTGCTAATGTAGTTAGGTACAGTGTTTTCAAAAAGTGACAGATGGAAGTGTTTTTATGGGTACAGATTTAATCAGTACGCTTGATGCGAATAAGTACTTGATCGTCGAGCATCACCTCAAACAAGCGATCAGTAATGGGGTCTATCAACCGGACGATAAGTTACCTTCCATCCGTCAATTAAGCACCGAGCTTAAAGTAAGTAAAAACACGGTGATCCGTGCCTACCAAGAGCTGGAAGCGCAAAGCATGGTTTATTCTGTGCCCAAATCCGGTTATCGCGTAAAACCCACGGAACAAAGTGAAGCCAAGATCGCCAAGCCTACGCGTGTGGATTTACTTTCCGTGTGTAAGCAAATCCTCACTTACCCTGAGTATCAAGAGCGGCTTCCGACTGGTTCTGCACACCCAAATATTGATGCCCCAGCAATCAAAAGTCTGTATGCCGAAATTGGTCGCCATAGTCGCCATAGTCGCCAGCAAAGCCATATATCCAGCCATTATCAATTGCCACCAGGCGATGATTTGTTGATCAAACAGTTGGCTAAGATCACTCAAGATCTGGGAACCCCTGCGAATGTTGACGATCTTCTGGTAACCCATGGTGCCCAACAAGCAATCAGCCTTGCATTAAGAGCAACAACACAAACCGGAGATATTGTCGCTGTCGAATCACCGTGCTATTTCGGTAACTTATTAATGCTTGAATCGCTTGGTTTACAAGTGGTTGAGATCCCAAGCTGCCCCCGAGATGGTATGGACCCAGACGCACTAGAAAAAGCAATGGCAACATGGGAGATCAAAGTCATTGTCGTCACACCGAACTTTACCAATCCAACCGGCTCTCTGATGCCGCTTGAAAGACGAAAGCAGCTACTCGCGGTCTCTGGAGACGTTCCCATCATTGAAGATGATGTATTTGGTGCGTTGAGCTTCGATAAGACTTTGCCAAGCCTACGAAAGTTGGATGAAAAACAACGAGTGATCTATGTGAATTCTTTATCGAAAACGCTCGATTCACGGCTTCGCATTGGTTGGATGCTGGCAGGGCGTTATCGCGCTCAGGTCGAGCAGTATTTATTGTGTGAAAACATGGGCAGCTTGAACTTGATGCAATCAGCGGTAGCGACCTTTTTGACGTCGGGGAAATATCGCACGCATACGGCGCGAATGTGTCGCGTGTACCAAGCAAACGTCCGTCGATATTTGCAAATGCTAAATCAATGTTTAGACGTGCACTTTGAATTAAAAAATAATTATCAAATCAATGCAGTACAAGGCTCATTCTTACTTTGGTTACGCTTACCACCAAAAACTGACAGCTACGCGCTCTATCAAGCCTGTAATGAACACAAGATCAGTATTCTACCCGGCTCTGTATTTGGCACGCAGGGGCAGTACCAAAACTGTATCCGCCTCAGTGTGGCGAACTTCGGAGCTGAAAAAAACTGGCAGCCAGCTATGGAAACCCTCGCCAAGCTCATCGCGAAGTTTGCACAATAAAAACAAAGCCGCCCAAGTGGACGGCTTTATTAGGGTCTGTTGACGAGATTAGGGTCTGTTGACCTTTCGTGGTGATTTTTGCAGCAGTTTATAGGTGTTTTATGCAAGGCAGAGGCTTTGATATGTAGTTATTCTACCTGATAAGCCGATAACGCAGTAGAAAGCACCTACAAACGCTACCCAAAGGGTTCGGCTAAAAGCGTTTTACTCTTTGTTGAGTCAATTTTACTTAGAACCACTAGGCTTCAATCGACTCGCCGCGATTAAAACGCTTTTATCTCGAACAAAATTTAACCACGAAAGATAAACAGACCCTAGTTACCCCAAACCATTTCGACAAATTCCGGATGATCGATGTACGGGTTACGGTTACCCTGGAAATCAAATACCTGTTGGTTACGATTGATTTCTTTCGCGCTCACCGGATCGTTTTTGTGCCAACGCTTAAGCATGTTAAGCATCCATGGTTCAAATACCGTCGTGCTTGTGCCATTGAGTACAGCGTCTGAACTGCTTGAGTTCTTTTCCCAATTACCAATCACGTTTTCGTATCGTGTTGCCATGTAGAAGTAAGCACGAGCGAAGTCACCTTTAAACTCATCAATTGGCTCAAATACTGTGCCTGAGTAGCCCAAAGATGCGCTGGCTGAACCTAATTTTGAGCCATTATTAGAAACATAAGTGCTGCTACCCACCTCGCCAAATGGCCAGTTGCTACGCTTAGCATTCACATAACCATCGGTCGCAAACAAATGGTGACCGTCTGAGTTCATTGGTTCAACTTTGCCACCAAACCAGCTTTTCGGGAATGAGTGTTCGCGGTTATAGCAATCCCCTTCAGCTTTGTATTGACCACACTGATCTGTCACTTTGGTAAAGCTGACAGCATCATTACCCAATGGTTTTTCTGAGTACATGTCTAGGATTGTGCCGTCTTTTTCATAGTAGTTGTCCAGATCGGCATCTTTCACCAATGTCCAAATCGCAGAGTAGCCACGACCAGTGTGGTTATTGATGATATTGAACAACGCCGTTTTCAATGCAAAACCTGTTTTGCCTTCCGCCGCTTTGTAATATTCCCCGACGACCGGTGGTGTAGTTGTTTCACCAAGCGTGAAACTAGTGGTTTGCGTTTTAGTAAATTCACCACCTGAAGCAAGCGTTTTTTGACCAAGCATCAAAGCGTACGAGCCGTTACCGCTGCTGCAACAAATGCCGTCACCGTAGCTATCATTGATGGTAAATTGATAGTCACCATCGGTCAAGCACATGGTCTTTTCATAGGTTTTAGAAGAGTCGAAACCTTGACCAGAGAAGAGTACTTTTGATTGACTGTCCTTCAGTTCCCAGCTGGTTTCTGAGCCGTAACTATCAGTCGTCAAAGTCAGTCGGATTTCATTATCATTGCAGCTTTCAACCGGAGGCTGAGTACCTCCACCGCTTTGGTTAGGTAGGAAGTTATCGACATACACTACTTCAGAGCCATCAAAGCCCGATTCATCATAGAATCTCAGACCAACGTTAATGGTTTTATTTGATGATGCGGTATAACTGTGTGTGAGCTGTTGCCATTGATTGGTTTGCTTAGGGTTTGAATAACCATGGTACCCATCAACAATCAGACGCGCTTTAACATTGCCTTCAGTGTGATAAACAGACACTGCGAATGGATAGGTTTTCCCTTGCTCCACATTAATGGTTTGCAGAAAGTCCGTGTTGCTTTGGGTACCCGTATTCACGACTACTTGCGCCGCTAAACCACCGGACTGCACTTGGTTACTAGTAGGAGATACCGCAATACCAGAGTCAATCACAGCCCATTGTGTTGGCGTATTGCCATTCCACTGTTCGAAGTCACCGTTGATGACGTCACTGTAGGCGAATGGAGAGCAAAGCAAAGGTAGGATAAAGAGGGGTTTCGCTATGGATTTCATTATAATTTTCCATTGGTTATATAAATCCAAGAAAAGATAAACATAATGATCACATATAAATAAGCGTTAACTCACAATTTTACGTTGCACGAATGTGAATATTCTCATTATCGTGCAGAGCATCTCACAAATTGCGTACTGTTTCTCGATTTGGATAGCATCGTTTGTTCGATATAAAACAGTAAGATAGAACATGCGTATAGAGATAGAGATAGGAATCGAAACAACAGAACTTGTCATACCCAATTAACTTCAAGATACAGGATTCAGAGCGTTGTCATGGATTTCCTGTTTCCCCGAAGGGTACTCTTTGCAAACAGTAAGACCTTGTCCTGTAGACTTTACTGTCGGCTCTTGATTTAGAAGAACTAAACCTTTAAATCGCCGCCACGTCTACAAAACTAAATCACTCTCGCTGAGCCAAGCATCTCGGAATTAGCTGGGTATATGATTTCTAAAACCTACAAAAAAAGCCAAGTGAGTCTCTATGGGGGTAGAAGACTGCACTTGGCTTTGGATAGAAATAAAATACTAATGAGCAAGTAGCCTTAGATGCTATTGCACACTCGGCGTTACTTTAAAGAATCGCCCTTGTAGTGCGGACATTGGGATCTGGTATTGCCCATTACTTGGTGTGATTGTTTGGTTCGTTAGCAAATCCACCAGCGCTTGAGAGCTACCCACTTGCGCCTCGGTCAAAATAACGTTTCGAGCGCTTTCTAATGTATTAAGCGCAAACAACACCTGATCACTGCCAGACTTTTTCAGATCGACATAACTACCATTGCTCGCCGCTAAGTTAACGCGAGAACCTTGATACAGGGCTGGATGAGCTGCACGCATCGCCATCAAAGATTTAACGTAATTTTTTAGGTCAACTTGATTTGCATCCAAGGTTGCTGTCACACCCTCAATCTTAGCGCTGCTGCGGGCGACATGGTCATCGCACACGCCTCGCACGGCGCAGGTGTTATTGTCTTCTTTCGCAGCAAACCCATCAACTTGATCGCCAATTTCGTCGCCGTAGTAGAGCGTAATTGGTCCGGTATAAGCCGCTTGGAAAGCAAACGCAGCCTTATGACGTTGCCAATACTCGGCGTCATTAATATCAGCCATACCGCCGCGTTGAAGTAAGTCACCAAAACGAACTAAATCGTGGTTGCCAATCATTAAGTTTGGCTGCGCATGGGATGGATACTGATTGTGCGTTTGGTAGCCATTATCCAACCAATCAACACCTCGCCCACCCACGCCACTTTCATTTACCGCTAACGTTTCTACGATGCGGTAACGCATTGGGAAGTCGAACGCCGAGCACAACGCGGGATCATCCGCAGACCCATACGCTTCACTTGCGATATCAGATTCGCCCTTCCAAATCTCTGCAACCATATAGCCAAGAGGGTTAACGTCTTTGCCATCAGCATTTGTGTAAGTCACACTTTGCGAAGCATCATCGACGGCTTTGCGGATCTGTGTCCATGCATCCGTTGGTACTTGATACGCCTGATCCAAACGCCAGCCGTCGATCTTCAGCTCTTTCACCCAATAGGTCGCCACTTCTTTGTAGAAGTCTAAGCTGGCAGGATAATCAACAGGATTACTACCACCAGTAGGCAGCAAGCCAGACGGAGAAGGTTTGATCAATCCATCTTTGTGGTGACCGAATACGCCATCAAAAAAGACATACAAACCACGCTTGTGTGCCTCATTAACTAAGGTTCTTGCCGTTTCTAAATCGCCAAAGCGAGGATCAATCTTAAAATAATCCGTAGCAAAATAACCCGTTGCATCCAAGCGATCTGCCCAGTGATCTTGTCCCGCAATCGCTTGAGACTCAAAAACTGGCGTCAACCAAATCGCATTCATGCCTAAGTCTTGGATATAATCTAGGGAATCAATGATGCCTTGTAAGTCGCCATTGTGATGACTGGTACCATATCCGGTCCCATGACCTATGTTTGAATCACCATCGACAAAGCTCTCAACCATGATCTGATACGTGCGAAGCTGATTACTCTGCTCCATCACATTCGCTTGGCAGGCATAACTCGAATCTGGAAGTGGTGTACTGCCACTATCACTGCTACCAGAGGAATTACATGCCGATAAAACACCGACAACACTCAACGCAATAAGCGATTTACCAAGCAGTTTATTATATCGGATATTGTGCATTAAACTCTCCCAAATAAAATTAACCCCGACACGTTCTCCATGTAGGGGTTAATAAAAAAAGCAAATCTAAATAACGAAATGGAATATTATTGGCACTTATTAACCATTACATGAAGTGGTTTGCCTTCGCCTTCAAATTGAAGACTCCAAACATATTTACCATCTTCTTTAATTTCAACCGCTGTATCCGTTCCGTAGCCACCGAAAGTCAGTGGTGTTAATTCACCCACGTTCATTCGATTGCCTTTCGCAGTAAATTGTGGGAACCACAACTCTGTCGCGTACTGCATTTTGTAAGAGCCTACTTTTTCTTGCGTCACAACTTGGTAGAAGTTGTTACCTTTATAAGTGTATTGGCGTTGAGGTACATGCTTCCAATCTGAATCAGCAAACGTACCAACAACAAACAGTGGCTTAGAAATTGGACCTTTCGCCGTACTATCTGGGTTATCACAAGCCGCCATAAAAGCGACGACTTCATCTTGAGATAGATTAACAATAGGCTCAGCCACCGCTTCTGGTTCTGCCGTTGATTGACAACCAGCAAGAGCAACAAGTAAGGCAGCAGCAAGTGATGTTTTCATCATGTTCATTTTCACGTTAATTCCTTTTTAATATTCCAAAGTAAATAAAAACTCACCAAGTTGGTAAAAGTTTAATATTTAAAAAGAACAAAATATCGAACCACCGATAAAGAATATTATTCTATATCTTGCTGAGCCAGATTACTTTGATAGGTTTAATTATTTCCTAATCGATGACGAGTAAGGTTAGGAACACAATTTAATTATTGATCTGTTAAATATAAAAAACAAAGTAAAACAAATAAATTTGTGAATAAGCTAACTATATGTAGGGGTGAGTTTTAAACACTCAAATAGAGTAATAAAAAAGGTCAGCATATCGCTGACCTTTTTTAAATTATTTTGTATTTACTGCTTTCACAAATACTTCTTGTGCACCTTCGATGCCCAATTCTTTCGCTTCATCAAGCAGTGTTAGTGCTTTCGGAATATCATTAGCCGCGACCGCTGCTTTAATCGAGCTGTGGTAGTAGCTGGTTAAATCCGTACCTTGTGGGATATTGTCGTTTTTCGCGACAATTTTAGTATTCACGATATCGTTCGCGGATACTGAGAAGCGGAACTGACCAAGTGGGCTGTGTTTCGCTTGAGGATCTGCAATATCTGGCGGCTGAGTGTGATTTGCCAGTGCGAAGGCTTTTGCAGGGTGAAGAACTTCTGAACTTCCTTTTAGATCATCGGAAGTGGTGTAAACCAACACATGCAAATCGTTACCTGTCATGTCTGGAATTACATTCATTTCAAGTACGAACTTATCGTTATCCAGTAGTTTTGCTGGCACGTACTCAAACTTTGAAAAATCTGCTTGGTAAATAGGTTCACCCGCCGCATTCATTACAACGACGTTTGGTGCATAGAACTCTAGGTTCTTGTTTACGAATGTCTCTAGTTTGATATCGAGACTGCCGCGATTACCCGGTAGAGCGAACGCTGCAATTGCGCCTGCGCTATTACCATCTAATAGCATTTGGCTTTTATCAGTCAAAGCGAACTCAGTAACCGCAGGTACATCAATTGGTACCCATTGAATATCACCCGACTGCGTGATCACTTGTTGCTGACCTTTCGGGCTCATGTCTACTTGTTCTACAGAAGAACAACCCGTAGCCAACATTCCCAACAGCACGGGAGCAAGCCATTTTTTCATTACCGTCTACCTCGACTCGTTATTGTTTTTGAAATAAATACAGCCAGATAGGTTCTGGCTGTATCATTCTAGGACAATTTAGGACTTAATGGTTAGATGATTACCACCAAGCTTCCGCTTGTACACCAAACTGGAATGTATCGTCAGCTTGTTTGTTATCAAAGAACTTATCTGTGCTGTTAATTTCTTGCTCACCAGTTAGGTAAGAAGCGTATAGGCGGATTTCAGGACGAGCCCAGAAGCTAGAGCCAGCAGACCATGCTTGAGCAACTGTGAACTTACCGAAAGAATCCTCTTTACCGTCTTGCTTGTCGATTGCATAACCCGCTTCAAAGATAGTTTTGTGGTTATCGTCCCATTTGTACATAGGACGGATTACAGCAGAAAAACCTTCACGTTTGTTCATGCCATCCCACATGTCTTCACCAACACCGTATACTAACTGGTGACCCATTTCCCAGCTGTCACCCATGCCGATTACACCCCAGTTGATTAGGCGGTAACCAGATGCGCCATCTTTCGCTTCTGCACCGTACCAGCTACCATCACCGTAAAACGCCATTGTTTTAGAGTAACCTTCAGTACCGTACTGAACTACAGTTTTGTTGAAGCCTGAATCTAGACCTTGAGTCAATTCAGCTGTGAACATTACGCCATCTTTCGCATCTTTAGTGCTGTTTGGCGCAGCGTCAGTTTCGTTAACTAGTGCGTAGTTAAGACCTAGCTCTAGGGAAGCATTGTTCCATAGTTGAAGGCCTGCGTAACGTGCATCAAGTGTGTTTACGTTTCCAGCTTTACCATCATTGCCAGGATCAGAGATGTCACTACGGTCGTTACGTACCCATGCTAGAGATAGTTTACCTGGACCCGCTTCGATGTTTTCGATACCAGCACCGGCACCAGAAATGTTCCAGTAGTAGAAGTCAGAGATATGGATATCGTGACGTTGGTAGTAACGTTTACCAGCCCATAGCGTTGCTTCTGGAGCGAAGTCTAGAACGCCTTTAGCTTGAACGTTGAACTGACGTAGAGCAAATTGTGCATCGTCAACACACTCTACTTTGTCGCCCTTAGCATTTAGACCACAGTTAGCCGAAGTGCTTTCCCAGTCGTTTGAACCGTTAGAAGTCATTGCGAACATTGAGTCAACGTAGAACGTTTTACCGTTGTTGTTGTAAACTTCTTTACCTAGTTGAACTTCACCGTATACATCGCCTTCGTTACCTAGACGACCGATTTTGTTCTTCTCAAATGTTACTTGTTGGCCACCATCAGCGCTCACACCAACACCAGCACGCATGTAACCGTGGAAATCCACTGCGAAAGCAGAACCAGCAGCTAAAGTTGCAGCAACAGCAGCAGCAATTACACTTACTTTTTTCATTCTTAACTCCATTAAGGGTATTTATAATTCTGTCTTCCCTGCTCACTCTTTTAGGTGAATATAGGCAGTAAAAATGCACCTAAAGAAAGAGAGGTAAGATGGGAACAAGTCCCCGTTTGTTTCAACAGTCTTAAGATTACCCAAGGCGTACAAGGATGACGTCCTCCACCCCAAACTAATTTAGGGGGGATGAGAAAGGATGAGAAAAATTACCGAATGGTGTTTTTTCGAGTCAGATCACCAATCTAGGGAGGAATTAGTAAGTTTCTTCGGTTTATAGTGGCTACAAAGTGATAGCCATTTCATATTTTCGTCAAAAATAGGACGTAGAAAGTAATTTAATTACAGTGATAATTTTCGTTCTAAGGTGGTTGACCTAAGTAAGACAAAGTTTTTTACTTATAGTTTCTTAAAGGTAGCAATAAATATTAAAAAAAGTATCTCTGATGACACGACTTCACTCTCGCCCCTACCCACTTGGTGCAACCCTAAATAAAGAAGGTTGTAACTTCGCTATTCATGCGCCAAGCAGTAAAGACATTCAACTTGCGCTCTTTGCAGAAGACGGCAGCTATGCACTGCACGACTTACCAAATGAATATGCAGGTATTCGTCATACTTTTATTCCAGACATTAAATCTGGGCAGAAGTATGGCTATGTGGTGACGCATCAAGACCAACCTTTGCTGATTTCTGATCCTTACGCAAAGTCGATTGATAAAGCCCTCCACTACCAACCTCCTTTCTCTCCTGCAAAGAGCTTTGATATGCCTAAATGTGTCGTTATCGAGGATCACTTCGATTGGCAAGACACCGATCACCCTCGCATACCAAGAGAAGAGATGGTGTTATTTGAAACCCACGTAAAAGGGTTAACTCAACAACACCCAGAGGTCCCAAGCGATGACAGAGGACGTTACCTAGGTTTATCGTCACCTGAGATGTTGGCGTTTTACAAACAACAAAACATCAATACGTTGCAATTGCTACCTGTTGCTGCGTGTATGCACGAGCCGCATTTACTTAAGATGGATAAGGTGAACTATTGGGGTTACAACCCTTACCTTTTAATGGTGCCAGATCCTCGTTATGCCGAAAAAGATGCCGTCACAGAACTCAAAACTACCATTCGAGAGCTGCACAAGCACGGCATCGAAGTGATTCTTGATGTCGTTTACAACCACACGGCGGAAGGCGGTGAAGGTCCGACTATCTTCAACCTAAAAGCACTCGATCCTCGCTGTTACATCAAGCATGGTCCTCACTATGCGAACTTCACTGGTTGTGGCAACACGGTGGACCTGACTTATCAGCCAGCACTTAACCTCGTTATGGATACGCTGCGTTACTGGGTGAGCGAATTTAAAGTTGATGGTTTCCGTTTTGACTTGGCAGCAACACTCGGTCGCCAAGGGGACGATTACAACCCTGAAGCGGCATTCTTTAAAGCGGTCGCGCAAGACCCAGTTCTTCGCGAGACAAAGCTGATTGCAGAACCTTGGGACATCGGTCCTAATGGCTACCAAGTGGGTAACTTCCCATTTGGTTGGAACGAGTGTAACGACAAACTACGAGACATCTCCCGCAGCTTCTGGCGCGGCGATCAAGGTTACCTAAAAGAGTTTGCGACGCGCTTGATGGGCTCTCGTGATATCTACAGCGCAGCGAACTGGCCTTACAAACTCACAGTCAACTACATCACATATCACGACGGCTTTACCTTGCAAGATCTCGTGTCTTACAAGCAAAAACATAACGAAGCCAACGGCGAAGAGAACCGTGACGGTCATGGTGATAACCGCTCGGAAAACTATGGCGTTGAAGGTGAAACCGAAAACCTAATGATCATCGCCACACGCGAAAAGCAAAAACGCAACCTGATTGCTAGCTTGCTGTTCGCGTTCGGTATTCCTCATATCCTGACTGCAGATGTGCTATCCCATACGCAGGGTGGCAACAACAACGCCTACTGTCAGGATAACGAAACTAGCTGGTTGAACTGGGCAACATCTGAGCGCAAGCAAGATTTCAAAGCATGGATTTCACAAATGGTGGCAAACCGTAATCAATACATGGTGCCATTCATTCGCGCTTTTAGTGGTGAAAATCGTAATAACAACCGCATCTTCTGGCGTCGTATTGATGGCAGCTTGATGGAACATGACGATTGGAACCGTTTAAGCTCAGTAGCGCTGCATTTAGGCATTGGTAAAGAAGGGCAAGAATTGGTTTACTTGATCAACCAAACCAATGCACCAGCGCGCTTCAAGCTGCCAAGTGAGCGTGGTCAAGAATGGGTGACGGTGTGCGATACCAACGTACGTAACCTAAACCCAGGACATGCGGAAGGAGAAGTCTTGTTGTCTCCAACTTCGATGGCAATTTTGCACTATAACCCAAAGCAAGAAGCCTAACGGATTCGCCGTCCAATCCTATAAGTTCTTACAAACCCAGCTGCATGCTGGGTTTGTTTTATGGACGTTTCGAGCAGATATCCATCAATCAGGTCAAAGAACACACCATACGCATTGATGCGATAATGAAACTAATCTAATATCGTTAGCCAAATCACATTTATAATATCTACAACGTAATTTGGCACCATGGCTTTACCTAAATTCTTAATCCGTATTCTGCGGCCTTACCTGCTACTTCTCGCAGGATTTATGGTCTATCTGGCTTATGCTCAGTTAGTTGATTCTGAGTCGATGGTTTATCGGCAATCTCAAACCAATATCATCACCGCCGAGCGGCTGATCCACTCCCAAATCGAAGCGGCTTTCAGCAAATTCTATCTACTAGAAACCGCACTAAAGACAAGCAAGCAAGACCTTAATGATCCTGACTTTCGTGAGCTAAGCCAAGGCATCATCGATTACTCACCACAGTACTCCAACATTCTCTACACCACGACAGATAGTAACATTGCCTATGGTCTTTCTGGTCAGGTAAAACAAGCGGATATCAGCAAGATCTTATGGCATAAGCTGAATACCGTCAGTGATAAATTTTCCATCTCTTCGCTATACCAAAACCCGCAACAACGCTGGGTATTTGCCATCAAACATGACAACCCAGACCTCAAATACCAACTTTGGTTAGAGTTCGATCTCCTCCATACTACTCAGCAGCTACGCGGTCTTAAAACTTTGAATAAAGGCTATGTGTTTGTCGTAGACAGAGACACCGAACGCTTAGTGTTCCATCCTGATCCAAGCCGAATTGGCGATAACTCTGTCAGTTATCACGGTGGCATTAGCGAGAAAGTAGCCGCAGGATTGTTGTTTGGTAAACATGAATACTATTACCAAGATAACTTTAAGATTTCGGTCTTCGACGCAGACAACGGATTAAACTGGGTGTTTGTGGCGGGCACAGACCGCGCCGACATCCTCAACAACAGTTATCCATTTACTCTTACTGCAGGTGTCATTGCTTCTTTGTTAGCTCTAGCGATTGGTATCAATTACCTCACTTACCAACTGCATTTGTCACTCGCACGCCTAAATGGCACTGAGAGCGTTGATGAGTTCAAAACCCAACTCAAGCATGTTTTGGATCGTTTCTGCTATCACCGAGGTATACAGTTCTGTTTATACGACAGCTTGAATTACAGCTTTTACACCCTCGATTATCACGGTAACAAAAAGCTCGTCTTAACCGATGCCGAACTCGCGGCGCGTTTTTCTCATAGTGCGTTGACTTACCGCAACAAGAAGTACGGCGACGAGTTGACGAAAAAGCTCAAGATCAACAGTAATCACTACTGCATTCCGTTGTTTGATGGACGAGAACTGCTTGGGGTGACTTACGTCAGTTGCCGATTCCCAACCTACAAATGCGTGCTCAGTTTGATTCAGAACTACGCCCAAGTGGCGTTGGCAAACCTCAAATTGCATGACCGTTTACGCCATCAAGATCCAATGACGCAACTCGAAAATAAAGCGTGTTTAGCTGCAAAAGTGTCGAGAGAGCTTCATTCAGAGAACCGTTTTATCGCGATGGTCGATATTGATAACTTCAAATACATCAACGATAAATTCGGTCATCCAGTGGGCGATTTGGTCATCCAAAAAACAGCTGAAGTGATGCGCGACTGTTTCCCTAAACCAAAAGGGATTTGTTTAGCGCGCTATGGTGGTGAAGAGTTTGCAATCGTGTTCCAAGCCAATGACGAATTCGATGCCAAACACCAACTGGATAACTTCCTAACGGTGCTGCAAAGAAGCCATCTCACTTTGGGTTGTGGCGATGTGCGATTTACGGCAAGTGTTGGATTTACACCATTAGAAACCAGTTACCATCACGTGGTGGAGCAAGCTGACAAAGCACTTTATCAAGCAAAAAGATTGGGCAAGAATCGCGTCTGTCACCTAAAAGCAGCATAACGCTTTTCTTTTCCAAAAACGACAAAGCCAGAGCAAACATCGCTCTGGCTTTTTTATTTTTATTACAGTCAGTTAAATCAAAAAAACTGACACTCCCCTTTCCTCTTTCCCGTCTTTTAACCGACTCAAGTTCTGCCCCCAAACACCCTCTCGTTAATCAGTTCTGAACAGGTGTTTATTTTTCTTTGATTTAACTTAACGGCTCTCACCAATAACCTTAAATACATCAGGGGATTGCATGAAGCCAATTGAAAATGAAAGAACTGGACGATTACATAGAGCAAATAAATTTAGACCTGACTAACGAGATGTTAGAGGAGCTAGGTTGGATTAGCGACAACGTTCATCAAGTGTTTTATTGGCTCATTGCCGCCATCCTATTCGTTGTATTGATTTGGGGTATTTTTTAATGAAGGCATCCAATCCATCTTATGGTCAGGTTTATTTGGTTGGGGCGGGCACAGGCGATGCATCACTGCTCACCATTAGAGCATTTCGTCTGCTCAATCGCGTTGATGTTGTGCTTTATGACCATCTGGTTTCGGAAGAAGTCTTGGATGTAATTCCACGAAAAACCCTAAAAATCTGCGTAGGCAAACACTACGGTAAGTGTTCGCAAACTCAGGCAGAAATCAACCAAATGATGAAAGGCTACGCAATCACAGGTCTTACGGTATGTCGCTTAAAAGCGGGCGACCCGTTTGTATTTGGTCGAGGCGGTGAGGAAGCGACCTATTTAGCTCAACAAGGTATCAACTATGAAGTTGTGCCGGGTGTAACTGCAGCGCTCGGGTGCTGTGCTTACGCGGGGATACCGGTCACTCATAGACAAGTTTCGAGGGGTGTCACCTTGGTAACGGGTCGAAACTGTAATGATGCTAGCGAACCAAATTGGAGCGCACTTGCCGCCATCGACCACACCCTAATTTTCTACATGGGGCTACACAAAGCAGAAGCGATCGCAGACAACCTGATTGCTCACGGTCTCGCGCCAGATACACCTTGCGCTATCGTCAGCAATGGGACACGAGAAAATCAAAACAAGATCGTCACTACCTTAGCTGGACTGTATGAAACCTGCAAAGCGCAAAAACCACCACTGCCAGCAATCATAGTGGTGGGAGACGTGGTTTCCCTTTCACAGTCACTGGAATGGTTTGAGTCCACCGCCGAGCCCTGTTTAGAACGCACGATTCATTAGTTTTTGAAAATAACGAGATAGAACAATGCCTAAGTTTTTAACTACTCAGCAAATGGGTTCGGCGATCGAGGCGTTACGTCAGAGCTATAAGGTGATGGCGCCCGTCTATGAAGAATACGCAGGTCGTTTTGCCCATACCCCAAATTTGGATTACCAAGAACTCGAACGTTACGATCAACTGGAGTGGAAAGAGAAAAGCCATTTCTCACCCAAAGAAATCGTCTTCCCAATTACCGAAACCCTGTTTTGGTTTAACGCCGACGAGTTGCGAGAATCCAGCGTCGATGCGCGTCCTGTGTTTCTGTTTCTCAGAGCTTGTGACATCAATGCGCTCAAAAGCCTTGATTACATGTTTTTAGAAAACGGCGGTCACGAAGACTTCTACTACAAACGTCTGCGCCAAAAACTCAAACTCGTACTGATTGAATGCAGCGAAAGTTTCGAAAACTGCTTTTGTGTCTCTATGGGCACCAATAAAACTGACAACTTTGCGGCTTCAGTTCAATTTAGTGAGCATGGCGCAATTGTCACTATTAAAGATCCAGAGCTAGCGCCCTACTTTTCACAAGGCAAAGACGTTGAGCACAATGTCAGCTTCGTCAAGTCCAATCCTGTCAAAGTGCGTACGCCAGATTCGGTTTGCGATGATCCGGCTAAAGTACGCGAAGTGTTACTCGGTCATCCAGTGTGGTCAGAATACGATTCACGCTGCATTGGTTGCGGTCGCTGCACTTCCTCATGCCCGACTTGCGCCTGCTTCAACGTGTTTGATGTGGTTTATAACCAAGAAGCCAAAGTGGGTGAACGTCGCCGCCAACACGCCAGTTGCATGATTGATGGTTTCTCGGATATGGCAGGCGGTCACAGCTTCCGTCATAAAACTGGAGAGCGCTTACGTTATCGCGCCTTACACAAGGTCAACGACTTTAAGTCTCGCCAAGGCGAACACCATATGTGTGTCGGATGCGGGCGCTGCGACGACCGATGCCCTCACTACATCTCATTTAGCAACATCATCAACAAGATGACATCGATTGTAGAGGAGGCGCTCTAATGTGCGATTGTGAAAACAAAATGCTGCCGCAAAGCTACCCGATTATTCATATCGAAAAGCACACAGAACTGGAATGGAACTTTCGCGTTGCGTGTGACTTTCCGGTGCACTACGGACAATTTGTCGAAGTGGGTTTATCCCTTGTGGGTGAAGCTCCTATTTCCGTCTCCGACTACGGCTTAGGTTACGTCGACTTGCTGATACGTAATGTCGGCAAGGTAACCAGCGAGCTGTTCCAATTAAACGCCAGTGACCGCGTGATGATGCGCGGCGCAATGGGCAATGGCTACCCGATGGAAGAGTACCAAGATAAACACCTCATTGTGGTCGCGGGCGGCACTGGCGTTGCTCCGGTTAAAGGGCTGATTAACTACTTTCACAACAACCCAAGTGATGTGAAGAAGATGTCTTTGATCCTCGGATTCAAAAACCAAGATGCCGTGTTGTACAAGAACGACTTGCTGAATTGGTCTTACTCCAATCACGTCATCACCACCTTGGATGACGGTGGCGACGAACACTTCTATGAAAGCGGCTTAGTTACCGAACACATCAGCAAACTTGATCTCTCTGACAAGGAAAACATCCGCGTCATCGTAGTAGGTCCACCGATCATGATTAAGTTCGTCGTGCAGGACTTCTTATCCAGAGGCATTCAAGAGGACCAAATTTGGGTCGACTACGAACGCAGAATGGCTTGCTCAGTTGGTAAATGCGGCCACTGCCGAATTGGCGACAAGTACGTGTGCTTGGATGGTCCGGTTTTCCGTTATGACCACGCCAGAACCATGATCGATTAGGAGGGAATCACAATGACGATGGACGTAGATATCATCAAAATGCGCGCCAATGGCGATTACCGCCTATCGAAAGTACGTGGCGAGTGCATGATCAGCGTACGCATTCCGGGTGGCATTATGCCTGCTTACCTGCTCGGCGCTGCACAAGAGATCGCCGAAAAGTGGGGCAATGGTGTTATTCACCTCACCACGCGACAAAAACTGGCGATGCCCGGTATTCGCTATGAAGATATTCCAGAGGTCAACAAAGCGCTGGAGCCCTTCATCAAAGGCATCACCGTCGATACGTGCGGCATTGATGTCGAAGACACACAAGCAGGTTATCAGTCGATTGGTGGGCGTAATATCGTCGCGTGTCAGGGCAGTCGAATCTGCCAGAAAGCCAATACCGATACCACTGGCTTGGCACAGCGAATGGAGCGTCACGTTTACCCAAGTAAATACCATTTAAAAATGGTCATGGCAGGCTGTCCGAACGATTGTGCCAAAGCCAATATGGCAGATTTCGGCATCTTCGGTATCGCCAAGATTAATTTCGAAAGTCATCGCTGTATTGGTTGTGGTGCTTGCGTCAAAGCTTGTGCGCACCACGCAGTAGATTGCTTGTCACTCAAAGACGGTAAAGCGGTGAAGGAAGAAAGCATATGCATTGGCTGCGGCGAATGTGTGCTTGCTTGTCCGACACTGGCTTGGCGTCGAGATCCAAAACAATTCTATATGGTCAAACTGGGCGGTCGAACTTCGAAGAAGACCCCTCGCGTTGGCAAGATGTTCCTCAATTGGGTAACGGAAGACGTCCTACACCCTGTCATCGACAATCTGTTCGAATTTGAAAAAGAGATGTTGGGCGGTAAGCCGATTTACCTTCACATGGGACATCTGATCGATAAAGGCGGCTACTTGCGTTTTAGAGAGCGTGTCTTAGATGGCGTTAGCCTAAATCCAGAAGCCAAAGTCGCCGAACGTATGTATTGGGCAGAAGATGAATACGTAGCGAACATGCACGTGAAATAGGCATAATATGAACAAACTAGAAGAAATGTTTAGAGAGGCGTTAGCCCCGGCAGGTATTACCATTAACGGCTCGAATCCGTGGGATATCCAAGTATTTAACCCAAAAGTGTATGAGCTTGTGATGCAGTCAGGCTCCTTGGGTTTAGGGGAAGCGTACATGTCCAAGATGTGGGATTGCAGTCGCTTGGATCAGTTCTTTGAACGCGTACTTTTAAACGACATTGAAGGCAAACTGGGGCTGGCTGAAAAACTCAAGTTTGCCTCTTCCGCTGCGAAACTAAAATTGAAAAGCTGGGTTAACCCGCAGAGCATTGAGCGCTGTAAATTCGATGTACCGCACCATTATGACATCGGCAATAAGCTTTACCAAAAGATGCTCGATTCACGCATGACTTACACCTGCGGATACTGGAATCGAGCTTCGACACTGGATGAGGCGCAAGAGCACAAGATGGATTTGATTTGTCGCAAGCTCGATCTGCAACCGGGGATGCGTATTCTCGATATTGGCTGTGGTTGGGGAAGCTTTATGATTTACGCAGCGAAGAAGTACGGCGTTATCTGCGATGGTCTCACTCTATCCAAAGAACAAAAGAAGCTCGGCAGCAAACTGGCGATAGAAAATGGCGTAGTCGCGAACTTCATTTTGAAGGACTACCGCGAGTTCAAACCTACCGTGCAATACGATCGCCTAGTGTCGATTGGTATGATCGAACACGTGGGACCGAAGAACTACGCGGAATACTTCGAGTGCGCAGAGCGCTTCATGAAAGATGATGGCGTGTTCTTGCTACACACCATTGGTTCACACCACAGCACTACCGCATCGGACCCGTGGATCTCGAAATACATCTTTCCAAATGGTGTCATTCCATCGATGAAGAACCTCGCAGAGGCGATGGAAGATCGATTCAACATCGAAGATGTGCACAATTTCGGTGAAGACTACGACAAAACCCTGATGTGCTGGTTCTCCAACTTCCAACAATCGTGGAATCAAATCAAAGGCGATTACAGTGAAGATTTCTACCGCATGTGGAAATACTACTTACTCAGCTGTGCTGGCGCCTTTCGCTCACGAGATTTGAGCCTATGGCAACTCGCCCTAACTAAGATTGGTCGCCGTCGTCCACTGACCGTACGTTCCATGTAAGCAATCTGCCTCCAGATTGTGTTTTGAGCACCTTCGTTTGGCTCCAAGCCAGAATGGGCGGTTTCATTCTGGCTTTTTTTACAGTTCACAGTTCACTTCCACAGTCCGAAAAGTCCCATTTAGGGGGCTTTTATAGTGACTCTCCTCGCAAAAACTAATACTTAGTAACGTCTAGTGTTACTTTTAGTCTTGTGCGCTATGACTTGTTGAGCATTGATGGTGCCGTTCGCTCGACTCAGGCAATCTTCCTCTCAACCAAGGCTCATCCCAACAAACAAAACCAGAGCCAAGATACCATTTTGAGAGTCACCACTATGAAAGCCATCAAATCAATCATCATCGCACTACTGTTTACATCGACACTTTCTGGGTGCGTTTCAACGCCCGGTCACTATCGCTTGGCACCCAACGTTCGTCCTACTTTGATGAATGCCAATATCAACGTTCAACCACTGGTTAACACCGCAGTCTCCGTTGGCAAAGTCGTACTGCCTTATGCGATATCAGCGGGACATGCTTACGTTAATACGCCTTACTTCTTATTGCGATAAACTCGCCAAACTCATTCATTTCCCAAAAAACTAGCCAATTTCTTCGGCTAGTTTTCATTTATGTATCATAGAGATAAAAAATCATTACCTTACATATGGGTCATTTGGTGTTGTGAGAACAAATGAACCAGTGTATATTTATGGACCATTACAGTATATGAGCCATTCAGACGAGGCAATTCGCGATCATGAACACCTTTCTCTATACGCGCCACTCACCAAAGAATCGAGCTTACCCCGAACAGCTTAACACTCTGCGAACTTTTGCCCCTAAAGCCGTTCACTTTGAAGACAAAGTACGTGGCTGCACACCACCAGCAGAACGACACGCTTTTCAGCAACTCATCAACACCGTTCAATCCGGTGACACTGTCGTACTTTGGTGGCTAACCGCGTTTGGGCGCGATTTCAGCCAAGCATTAAACACAATACAAGCTCTACTTGATCAAGGGGTCACCCTAAAAACGGTTTGTGAGCCATTGACCTTTGAACCAGGTTCGGTACAAACACAAACCTTGATCTCACTGCTTTCTGGCTATGGGCAAGTCCAAACTCAACACCGTCTATTTGCCGCGGAACAAGGTCGCAAGGCGCTCAAAGACAATCCACAGATGTGGAAGCAGAAATTCCGAGGCCGTCCGGCAGATAAAGCAAAACATCAACACATCGCGACGCTATTGTTGGAAGGAAACACGCTCCAAAGTGTCGCAGAGCAATGTGATGTGAGCCTATCGACGGTAAAACGGGTGAAAGCCAAGCTGAATCAGTTCGATGAAGAAGGAAGCCTACGTCGCCGCGGTGATGGTGAAAAGTCATGACTCGAACATTCGAATTTAAAACCATCTTGCTAGCTTGTTTGATCATCAGCGTTGGTCAACTCAGCATGGGCTTGGTGTTTCCATCATTGCCTTGGATTGCGAAAGACTTTGATATCTCCCTCGACCAAGCTCAGCTATTGGTAAGTGTTTACTTACTTGGATTCGGTCCCTCTCAGTTTATCTACGGCCCAGTATCTGATGCACTAGGTCGTAAAAAAGTCCTACTTACCGGCTTGTTGATTGCTATGCTCGGTCTGTTGATGATCATCTTCTTCAGCAATACCTTCACTGGTATGGTGATGGGGCGTTTTCTGCAAGGTCTGGGAACAGGTTGTTGCGCCGTATTAGCTCGTGCATCCACCCGTGACCGCTTTAGTGGACCAGAGCTGCCTGTCGCCCTTTCCTACATCGCAATGGCTGCGTCTATCACACCATTAGTTGCCCCCGTTATTGGTGGCTTCATTAACGCCCACTTCGGCTGGACCATGGTGTTTATTTCACTGCTCGGTTACGTCTCACTGGCTTGGATTGTTATATTGGTGCGCTTTAAAGAGACCATCACACAAACCTCCCCACTGCCATCACCGAAAAAAATGCTGCTGCAATATCGTGATCTGCTGACTTCTCGTTACTTCATGAGCTTTGCCAGTATCGGTTGGCTTAACTTCAGCTTGATGATCACCACTGTTTCGGTAATGCCTTTTATCATGCAAAACCAAATTGGCATGACATCTGATCAATACGCGATGTGGGCACTGATTCCTGCATTTGGCATGATTTTCGGCACCAGTATTTGTAACCGTGTGCGCCCAATCATCGGCACGAAGAAGATGCTACTGGCGACGCCTATCCTGCACCTAAGCTCCGCAGTGTGGCTGTTCTTTTGCCCAGTCGAACCGCTATATTTGATGCTTGGTCAACTGCTGATGATCTTAGGCAATGCGATCGCTCTACCTTGTGCTCAAGCCATGGTTATGCAGCCATACAAGAAGCAAGCAGGAGCGGCGGCTGCCATGTCGGGCGGTGGTCAAATGGTGGTGTCATCCTTGGTCAGTATGGCGCTCGTGCAGCTCGGTTTGAGCCAAGCGTGGCACTTGTCGTTAGTGATTGTGGTATTCGCGACAATTACATTGACCAATATCTTGCGAGGCTTTGCAACTGAGCAGCCTTCAGAGCAATAGCAAGGATAGATAAACAAAAAGACAAGTTAATTTTGCTTAGCTTGTCTTTTTGTTTTTTAAAGCAGGAAAATTAATCGTTATTTTTCTTTGCGTCTAAGATAGCTTGAATACGAGGATGCAGCTTATTACCGTGCTCATGTTCGTATTCTTCACGCTTTAAGTCCGTCATGCTTTTCACCGAGTGAGTCGGTAAAGCAATAGGTGCTGTCGTGAGCTTTCCTTTCTCAAGCAATTTCATCGCCTGACGGTAGTATTCACGGAATTTCTTTAAAATCAGATGCTCAGGCAGTCGACGTAGCTCGTAGAACTTGCTTTGCATTAACCACAATTCAATATCGTCATTTGGCGTGCGTGCCACGACTCGGTTTAACGCATCCTCCAACTCAGATTCCGTTGGTAAATCTTTCAATACCACCAATTCACCCATAATTGGCGGCCATCGGTCCCCCGATTGCAGACGCTCGCGACAGTGCTGGATAATTCGCACTAACTCTTTATCTGTAAGCGAATCCGCGAAATCTAAAAAGCGACCTGTTGGACGTTTACCGTAGCTTTGCACCCATGTTGATTCATAGATACTAAAGAGCGTACCAAACACCTCATTGCATCGATCGCTCGCTTCTTGAGTAACGACAAGCGCTTGCTCAGAAAACGTCGGTTGTGGTTCAGAGACAATGGGCTGCTCCCAGCTTACGCTAGGTTCATTTTTCACAGTAAGAGATTGACTGGTAGATACTTTATCTTTGTTCAAGTGATCCACGTTAGCTTCAATACCAAGTTCACGAAGTCGACTTTCGAATGACGAAAAGTCCACTTTTTTTGGTTTTTTAGAATAGCTCATAGCTTCTATCTCTTTGGGTCAATTAGAAGGATGGTTTCTTGCCTTGCTCTCTCAAAAATTGTCTAAATTCTTCAGAAGGGCTGACATGCTTATCTCGAGCACTGCTGTGCTGTTGATATCTCGCTTGTTTTTGGCGATCTTTTTCCATCCACTGCTTCTTCAAATTAATCGAATATCTTAACTTGTTGACGAATTGGGTAACAGGACCAATGAAGTTTGCCTGCGTTTTTTGGTACAACACGAACTCTTTCCAGAATACACGTAAATCCATATCTAAAGCAGAGTGGTGCAGCTCTCTTTCTGCCCAGTTTGGAATTGTGTTTTCATCGAGATCGTAGGAGTTGAGATAACCATTATTTAGACGACTGCTACTTTCAACGTTTCGATAACTATTTGGCGCTGCTGGTTCTTCGGCTTGGTGGTTACTGGTTAGTTTTTCTAAACGCCCAGTCCGTTTACTTTCTTCAAGCCAGTTTTCAAAATTGCGCTCCAACCTTGAAATGTTGACATTGCCCCGACCATTTTGGCGAATAAATTCACGCCAAACATCATCTCTATAGCTTGCCGGAACCTTATAGAAATCACATGTTTTATTTGCCCATTGCGGCAGGCCAGCTCCTTCTAACGTCGTGATCGACGGTTTCTCTGTCATTGGCGCGGCTTGTTGTACCGATGGTTGAGGCGCAGATTGAGAATCGGAGTCTAATGTGAGCTGACATGAATGCCTCTCTACACTGCCTTCGCGTGTGGTTCGCCCCATCGCGAGCAAACCTTTTTGCGATAAAGCAAACAAGATGCTACTTAACTTGAACTCTTCGCACAGACACTCTTGTGTAATATCACGCAAGACAAACGATGCTTGTCCATCTGCGCTTGCGATGTCCGATAGTTTTAGAAGAACCAGCTTCTCTTCAGCACTAACGTTGTGTGCCTGCCAAGCTAAATAGGTGTGTTTATAACTCATGTAATACTCCCAAGTTGCCCGCAGATTTTACTAAGATGCTACAGAGAAGAAAACAGATAACTTTTACTCCATCACTTTCATTGATGGTAAATCACACGCTTTTCAACATTAGCTTGAGCAAATACGCAACAATCCTAATTAATTATATACCCAAGTGACTTCAAGATGCAGGATTCAGAGCGTTGTCATTGATTCGAGTTCAAGGAAAACAACACAGCGTAATAGCCAGCTCTTTCCAAGTTGTTTGACGCAGAAAGCGGGGCAATGACACGCTCCCGAAGGGCGAGCTGTCTTGGCTTGTATACTTTGTTGCCGATTCTTGATTTAGAGTGACTAGATCTTTAAATCGTCGCCGCGTCTACAAACCAAGTCATTCTCGCTGAACCTAGCATCTCGAGGTTACTTGGGTATATACAACGCCGTCCGCGCTGTGTCTCTGTTGGGTAATGAGTTGGACAGTTTTATACTTGGAAAATCAAAATAAAACGCCCACTTAAACAAAGTAGGCGCTGTTATTTTCAAACCATGTTGGAGGTTTCAACTAAGAACTTTGCAGACTTACCAAAATCACGCCAGCGGTGATCAAGCCAATCCCCATCCAGTTAACCATACTGAGCTTCTCTCCCAGCAAAACCACACTGAAGATCGCAACTAACACCACACTCAGCTTGTCGATAGGTGCAACTTGAGAAGCTTGCCCCAATGACATAGCGCGAAAGTAACACAGCCATGATGCGCCGGTTGCTAAGCCCGACAGCACCAAAAACACCATACCTTTGGTCGAGATCTCACCTATGGCACTGAATTGCTTAGTCGCGTAAGCAATCAAACCGACTAAAACAAGGATGACGCAGGTACGAATAAAGGTCGCCAAGTCTGAGTTGATATTGGCGACACCCAGTTTGGTCAATACTGCGGTCATCGCTGCGAACACAGCTGACATAAGCGCCCAAAATAACCAAGAAGTTTGTAGCATTGCCTTTCCCCATTCATCCCTAAAAGCAAAAAAGGCGTTGCAGAGTATACTGCAACGCCATGTGTTCGAATCAGTGTCTCACCAGAGCTTAGAAGTCTGCCGTCATACCAACGTAGTAAGTACGTGGCGCTTCTACATAGCCGATGTTCTCTAGTTCTTTAGATACACGTTCGTCAGTCAGGTTAGTGATACCCGCACGAATACGCAGCGCATCGCTCACATGATAAACCGTGCCTAGATCCATTGTGGTGTAAGCATCTTGAGTTAACTCTGAATCAATCTTACGCTCACCACGGTAGCGCGCGCTAGCAAACAGGTTCAAATCTTGAGTTGGGTACCAGTTTAATCGTGCAAACGCAGAGTGCTTGTAACGCTCGTTCAACTCTTCACCTGTCGACTTATCTTCAGTATCCAGATAAGTGTAGTTACCTGACATCGCCCATTGCTCGGTAAACTGAATGCTACCGGTCAGCTCCACACCTTGAATTACCGCTTTTGATACGTTTTGGTAAGATTTGTACGGGTTAGACAACTCACGATCGATAGGGTCACCATTGTCATCGATACAGCTCATCACCGCACTCGACCATGTACCCACTTCACAGAAGATATCCGTTTGTTCGATCAGGTTTTCGATTTCGTTACGGAATACCGCACCTTCTAGGTTCCAGTTACGACCGCTGTACAATGCCGAGAACTCATAGTTAACGCTGGTTTCTGCTTCCAGATCTTCGTTACCTACGATGTTACAGTTGCCCTTACAGCTGTTCATCGAGAAGTCTGGATGGTTTTGCGTCATGGTTGGTGCTTTAAACGCTTTACCCACACCACCTTTCAATACCAAATCATCCGTTGTTTGATGTACTAGGTACACACGCGGACTGAACTCTTCACCGTAGTGTTCGTGCTTATCCAAACGACCACCAATCGTTGCCGTCAACGTATCGGTCATTTCCCATTGGTCTTGAACGAATACGGCACCTTGGTATGCCTCTGCTTTGTTGCCCTTAATATGCTCAGGGTTCGTAAGTTGGCTAGTTTGGTAATCCACACCAAAGGTTACTGTGTGGTTTTCACCTAGATAAGTCGTTGCTGACGCCTCAAAGATTTGTGTCAGCTCTTCAATTGAATCAGCACCATCGTTTGCCGCTTCAATGTTCTCTACGTTTTCACGTGAGTAACGAACTTGCGTATCACCCCAAGACCAAAACCCAGTGTGCGATAACGCTTGGCTGTTACGTTTAACGCGAGATTCAGAGTAAAGCACAGTCGTTGCGCTTTCAGCCGCCGTATCACGTTCATCATCGCTGTAACCAAGATCTAAATCGATGAATTGGTTATCAGCCAAATGCCAAGAAAGTGTACCGAACATCGCCAAACTGTCACGACCTTCAAGAGCAGTAATTTCTGAACGGTCGTAATCTTGACCTTTCACGCTCTTAATTCCTGTGTACGGCTGCCATGCATTGCGACTAGTTTGAGAAACCGAAAAACGAGCAAATAGTGTGTCGTCAATCAGAGCGCCAGATGTAGTCAAACCTACGGTGTATTCTTGACCGCCATTGCCATCATTCGGCGACGTGTTATCTAGGCTAAGTTGTGAGCTCCAATCGTTGTCTGGCGACTTGGTGATAATGTTAATCGTACCGCCCATGCCGTCTGAACCGTAAAGCGCCGACATAGGACCACGGATGATCTCTACTCGCTCAATTGAATCCATTGGGATCGCAGAAAGATCAAAGTCGTTACCACGTACAATCGCACTTGCTGAACTCATGCGACGACCATTTACCATGATCAATGTGTACTTAGAATCCATACCACGGATAGAAATTTGCTGACGACCCGCACGTGTGCTGTCGAAGTCTGACTCCACGCTGGTTGCATTAGACACGATGTCTGCCAGCGTGATGCCCGGATCGTTTTCGATATCTTCAGCGGTGATCACCGACATAGAAGCTGGTGCGTCTTTCAGCTCCATCTGGGTACGAGTTGCTGTTACAACAAGCTGCTCATCAGCTTCGATTGGCGTTGTATCAGCAAAGACAGAAAAAGAAGTACATAGCGCACCGATCACCACTGCTAATGGTTTTGGCGCAAACGGAGTCGTCTTCGACATGGTAAAAACCTATAAACTTTAATGGAACTTATAATGATAATGGTTCGCATTAAATAGCCTTTAATTAACGAAGACAAGCAACCGAGCATTTGCCGAAGTTATTACGATTATGTCAAATGTGAATAATGAATTCCTTTACCATTCACTCTCAGTTGAGCCATATATTTCTTTAAATAATGACTTAACCCAATTACACATCGGGTCGTTATGATAGCGCTTATGCCAGTACAAATAGACCGATTCACTGTCCATTCGAATCGCTTTCGGTACGGTTTTAGTAATCAATTTTCTGCCCTGACAAGCGTCTTCCGCAAAGGGCGTTGGCAAGTGAAAAATCACATCTGTTTGTTCTGCGATCGCTGGTGCAGCATTGAAGTTTGAAAGCTGGACAGGAATCGATAATTGACGCTTTTTATCCACCACACCAAGCTCGACAAAACGATGATAAATCGACAGCGTTTTGCCTCCTTGAAGTGAGATTTGACCGAAATTGCAATCGAGCAGCATCTCTACCGTCAGCTCTTCAACATGCGCAAGCGGATGGGTTTCGCTCATCAGGAATCGGTAGTCGCGATTGGCAATTTTCATGCGGTACAAATTCTGCTCAGAGCTAGGCGGCTCGGCGGTTGAGAGCACAAAATGTACATCCCCTGCAATCAGTGCATCGAAATGGCGCTTCGGGATGGAGTCGATATCGACAATCATGTTCGGCGCTTCTTCACGGATACGCGAAACAATCGGTGGCAGTAAGAAAATTACCTGTGGAACCAAGCCGTAAAAACGGATCGTCCCGTTACTCTTTTCAGGTACAAATGACTGACCGTACATCAGCTTTTCTAGCCCGGTTAGAACGGTGTTCAAATCTTGCTTGATCACTTCGGCTTTTGGGGTCAATTCGTAGCCGTGTGCAGTACGTACTAACAGCTCATCGTTGAACAAGTTTCTGAGTTTTTGTAAAGAGCGGCTCACCGATGGTTGGCTCATATTGAGCGATACCGCTGTGTTGGAAACATGCTTCTCTTCAAGTAGGTGTTTGAGAATAAACAATAAGTTCAAGTCGACTTGAGCTAAATTCATTTTTTGAATACTCACTATTCCGCTAATTCTGTTGCTGCATATAGACTATCTGCTAATGTGTCTGCAATCAATAATCATTCTTATTTGATTTTAATCAAATTAGTTATACCGCTTTACGACTAATCTCGCGCTTTATTTTTTAAAGCACTATTTGTTTTTTAAGGCACTAATGCGAGATTGCATCGCACCTTTTGGAAATCATTATGTTGGGTAAAACTTCTCTTCGCGTAGCAACGGGAGCTTTGCTGCTTGCATTGGCTCCTATCGAGGCAATGGCTAAAACCTACCAACACAGCTTGGGCACAGTAGACATTGATGGCGTTCCACAACGCGTCGTTGTTCTAGGCTACGGCAGTTTAGACTACATTGATGCTTTGGGCGTAACACCTGTCGGCATGCCAAAAACACTGTTGCCAAAATCACTAGAAAAATTCCAAATCGACTCGTTTGTGAATACGGGTAGCGTGAAAGAAGTGAACTTCGAGACGCTGTTTATGCTCAAGCCAGACCTGATCATCGCAGAAGGTCGCATGGCAGATATCTACAAAGATCTGAGCGACATCGCGCCAACTTACATGTTCCGTATCGACACCACCGACTACTGGAAAACAACCCAAGAACACTGGCGCACGCTGGGTGACATCTTCGACAAAGAAGAACAAGCTGAGCAGTTAATCGAAGACGTTCAAGAGCAAATCGACCATCTTCACGCAAAAGTAGAAGAACAACCACGACGCGCACTGACGGTCTCAAACAGTGGTAACAGCTTGGCAATGTTTGGCACCAACAGCCGTTTCTCATTCGTGTATGAAGAAGCAGGCTTCGCGACTTCGACTTCTGAAAACGTGAAATCGGTACCACGCACTCACGGCAACCTGATTTCATTCGAATACATTGCTGATGCGCAACCTGAGGTACTGCTTATCCTTGACCGTGAACAAGCCATCGGTCAGAGCAGTGGTAAAGCAAAACAGTTGTTCGACAACGATCTCGTGAAGTCGACACCAGCAGCGAAAAACAACCGCGTGCTGTATATGGACCCAGCGGCTTGGTACTTAACCGCAGGTGGCTACCAATCGACGCAAACCATGATTAAAGAGCTGAACCAAGTCATTGCTAACTGACAGTTTCGGTTCCTGCTCACTCTAAAAGATGACCTTTCCCGCTTCACGGTGCGAAAGGTCATTGTTGTTTTTATCACCCTATAAATACACCATGAAATTACATCATATCTTGGCTTTTTTGTTGCTCGTCGTACTCGCCTTCGCCTCTTTGTTGGTTGGGGTGGCGAACGTTTCACTCTCGCAGATTTTGGCTGGTGACAGCCACAGTTTGAACATCTTGCTGGTTAGTCGCTTACCCCGCTTGCTTGCCATCGTCTTAGCCGGAGCAGGCTTGAGTATCGCTGGTTTGATCATGCAGCAGATCGTGCAAAACCGCTTTGCAGCCCCATCCACCACGGGCACCGTCGATTGGGCGATGTTCGGCTACATTGTCGCGCTGATTCTGTTTGCAGACATGAGCAGTTGGGTTCACCTGGTCACCATCTTCGCGTTTTCTGTGATTGGTACGGTGATCTTCGTGCGCTTCTTGCAACGTTTGAAGTTTAAGAACACCGTACTCGTCCCGCTGATCGGCATCATGTATGGCAACGTGGTGTCATCCATGACCACCTTTATTGCCTACAAGTACGACCTAGTACAGACTCTTGGTTCTTGGACTGTGGCTAACTTCGCCTCGGTATTGCGTGGTAACTACGAATTCTTATATCTCGCTCTTCCGGTCTCGGTTCTGGCTTACGCTTACGCTAACCGCTTTAGCGCGGCAAGTGTGGGTGAAAGCTTTGCAAAAAACATTGGTTTGAACTATCAACGCATCGTTCTGGTTGGTGTGATCCTTGTGGCTGTACTGTCGTCATCGGTGGTAATGATCGTCGGGATGATTCCGTTTCTTGGGCTTATCGTGCCAAACCTTGTGTCACTGTTCATTGGTGACAACATGCGTCGTAACTTGCCTTGGACCGCATACGCAGGTGTGATTTTGGTGCTTACTTGCGACATCCTCGGTCGCCTCATCATCTTCCCTTACGAGATTCCAATTTCGATGATCATCAGCATCTTGGGGGGCTCAATCTTCATTTACCTAGTTCTTAGAGACAAATCGAATGCGTGATTCTATGAAAGTAACGCTGCTGGCAATCGCGGCGGTTTTGATTTGTGCGGTGTTCATCGGCAAGGGCTTAACGCCAGATAACTACCAGTTCTTCTTGTCACGCCGCATCCCGAAAGTACTGGCGATTGTCTTGGCAGCAATGGCGATTGCGTCGTCGTCACTGATTTTCCAGACCATCACCAACAACCGAATCCTCACCCCTTCGATTCTGGGTTTCGATTCCATGTACGTGATGATTCAAGTGCTGCTTGTGGTGATGTTTGGTGGTTTAAGTGCTTTGGTCATCAACAGCAAGCTCAACTTCGTGTTGTCGACTGGCATCATGATTGTGTGTGCGATGACTTTGTTCAGCTTCTACTTCCGTGGTCGTCAGCGCAATATCTTCACCCTTTTGTTGATTGGTATCGTGTTGAGTAGTTTGTTCAATAGTGTCACCGGTTTCTTCACCATGATCACCGACCCAGATGAGTTCACCTTCATCCAAAGTTCAATGTTCGCGAGCTTCAACAACATCAACAGTGAGTTGGTGTACTGGTGTGTGATTCCGATGCTCTTATGTGGTGCGTACCTAATGCGCATTGCTCACAGATTGGACGTAATGTGGCTTGGCGTCGACAACGCGAAAAGCCTAGGTGTGGATACCCACAAACTGACCATGCAAGTCATGTTCATCATCACTTTGATGGTGTCTATCTCGACCGCATTGATTGGTCCAATCTTGTTCTTTGGCTTGATTGTCGTGGCTCTGACTCGCCAAATCTTCACTGGTTACCAACATCGCTTATTGATTGTCGCAAGCTCAGTACTGTCAGTTGTATTGCTGTCTGGCGGTCAATGGGTGGTTGAAAACCTGTTCGATTTCGACACCACCATCAGCGTTATTATCAACTTTATCGGCGGCGGCTACTTCTTGCTTCTGCTTATGAAAAACAAATTCGATTAAGGGTTTATCACATGATCCGTATTCAAGGTCTTAGCAAAAAATACAACGAAAAATACGTGGTAAAAAACGCCGATGCCCTTTTTCCACTTGGTAAAGTAACCAGCATTATTGGTCCTAACGGCGCGGGTAAAAGTACCCTGCTATCTATGGCGAGCCGACTAACAGAAAGCGATGCTGGTAGTGTCGTGATTGGTGATAAGCCGCTTGACCAATGGAACACCGAAGACTTAGCAAAGCGCCTATCAGTGCTGCGCCAATCAAACAACATCAACATGCGCTTTACGGTGCGTGACTTGGTGGCGTTTGGTCGCTTCCCGTACTCGCAAGGTCGTCTGACAGAAGAAGATCACCGCATCATTGATGAATCAATGCAACATCTGGAAATCGACCATTTGAAAGATCGCTTTATCGACCAACTGTCGGGCGGGCAACGTCAAATGGCATTTATTGCTATGGTGGTGGCACAAGATACCGACTACATCTTCTTGGATGAGCCGCTGAATAACCTCGACATTAAACACTCCGTCGACATCATGAGTACGCTACGTAAGCTTGCGGAAATGAAGGACAAAGCTGTAGTAATCGTAATTCACGACATCAACTTTGCGTCTTGTTACTCTGACCACATTGTGGCGATGAAGCTCGGGGAAGTCATTAAAGCGGGCTTAGTTGAAGAAGTGATTGATGCCGAAGTGCTGAGCGATATTTATGAGATTCCATTTATCGTGCAAGAGATTAACGGCAACCGTATTTCGTTGTACTACCGACGTTAACGTAACCAATTTGATTTCAAAGGCGGCCTCGTGTCGCCTTTTTTAATTTTGGTCAATGAAGAAGCATTAAACGCGGAAAAGCGGTGTGTCTCGGCAGCAATAATGATACTGTACTGAACAGTTTTATTTAGGTTGATTTAGTTATGCGCGCATCTACTGAAAAGAAAAGAACTCGAATCATCGAAGTCGCGACCGAACTGTTTATTGAACAGGGTTACAAGGACACGTCACTCGATCAAATCGTTTCAATTTGTGGAGGTTCAAAACAGACCCTGTATCGTTACTTTTCCAATAAAGAAGGGTTGTTTGTTGAAGTGCTCGCGCATAACACCAAGATCAGCCTAGAATCCGTTTTCCAACTTGCCGATAAACAGAATGAACCACTAAGAGAAACCTTAGAAAACTTCGCTAAAAAGTATCTACGTGGCATTTGCTCTAACCCAATCTTATCGCTTTATCGCATCGTGTCTGCTGATTTTAATAAACACGACTCGGTTCCAAATCAGTTTTGGCAAACCGGACCGCAGCGTATTCACCAATACTTAATTGAGTTTCTAAAAACCGACACCATCAGCCAGCAACTTAACATCGATGATGCCGATTTAGCCTGCGGGCAGCTACTCGCGCTGATCAAAATGGATTACCAGAACATGGCACTGATGGGCTTTGATTTCTTAAGCGATGAAGAATTGGATTCGCACACACAAAAAGCGGTGACGGCGTTCCTTAAACTTTATCAGCGCTAAGAACCTCAAAACTAAAAAAACAAAGGGAGCACATTGGCTCCCTTTGTTCTTTTACGGCTTAGTTACCGAGTTGTTTGGCTGGCTATTTGTTCTGTTTACCTAACCTCAGTGCGCTTCTTGTTTTGCGGCTAGCTTCTTACCAATCAACAAGATTGGCGCAAGCGCAAAAATAGACACAATAAACATCACCAACGAATTACTCAGCGCCAATGTCGTTGCTTGCTCCTTCACAACGGCACTAATCTGGCTCATGCCGAGCGCCGGATTAGGTAAGCGACCATGAGTTAGAATCGCGCCGCTCAACGCCTGCTCGTAAGCTACGAATACGTGATTAGAACCATCCAGAGTACGACCGATTTCGCCCGATGCTTGCGCGCTGTGGTTTTGAATCACACGAGAGAAAAACGCCCCGCCAATCACCCCGCCCATGGTTCGGAACAGATAGAAGTTAGCAATACCTTCTAAGCGCTGGCCTACTTGGAAATACATCAACACCGCAATCGTCACCGACACGTTCAACAAACCAACACCAAAACCGCGCAGCAGCATTGGGATGGGTAGTGACTCTGTACCAACAAAGCTTGGTAATTGGCTGAACTCGTGCACCGACAGTAGAATCATCAGTACGCCAAAAGGCACCACAGCATCTGCCAGTGGACGGCGGAAGTAATACACCAACACACTCACCAGCATGCCGACCAACATGGCGTAAAACGATGGCAACTGTGCATAGCCCGCATTAAGGCTATTATAGTGCATCGCCATTTTTAGGAAGTTGACAAACAGCACCGTACTTGCCATCACGGCAAAGCCCGCAAGAAAGGCGTTGTACATAAACACGTTAGTCTTTAACTTGCCGTGCAATTGCATCGACGCAGTATCCAAATGGCGCGTTTTCACCAACTGATACACCACCAACAAAACCAGTGCTGCAGCGACAGAAGAAACCTGTACAAACCAGTCTGAATCCAACCAGTTGTAGTAGCTGCCGCGCATGAGTAGGAACACCACCAAACTCATCGTTAGCGCGAGTACGAAGTAAACTGAAGCTGATGATTTTGGCTTAGCTTCAATCTCAATCGCCTGAGGTTTGTATACACCGATCATTACTAGAGCTGAAAAGTACAACCAAGCCGAGGCAACATTCAGAAACGACCAATCAAACTCTTCAACAATCTCAGCCACCAACCACGGGTAAGCGCCCATTGGTAACAGTGTTGAGAAGATCAGTGTCAGCGCAATAATCGCAGGCAACCAACGTTGCTCAAAAGTATTGAGTAGATAAAGGTTCACCACCACCAATAACATGCTCATGAAAAAGCCACTTACTAACCAAGTTAGCGTAAACAACAACGCATGCTGACCTACCCAATAGAGCGCAAGGTTTGTTCCCAAACCCACCAGCAATGCAGAGTGTAATGGCAATGAGGTTCCAAGCTTACGCACCATGATTGGGGTAAACATAAACCCCAATACTTGAGTGATCATAAAGCCGATTTTCACTAACTCGACTTCATCTGCAGACAAACCAGATGTGGCTGCCATCTCGTGGGACAACTCAGTAAACATCACTGAATTGATCCCAAAAGCCGCAATGGCGAACAGCGCAAAAATCAGCAATGGTGAACGTGTTTTCATGGCGATTAACCTTGCGTTGCGGTCTCAATCGACACTTCAGCCGACAAGCCAGGGTAAATGCGCTGTTTCAGCTCTTGTGGAATATCCAACTCGATACGCACTGGCACACGCTGAACTACTTTCACGAAATTACCAGTCGCATTTTGCGGTGGCAGTAAACTAAACTGCGCGCCTGTTGCTGGGGTTATGGAAGTTACACGACCATGCAATGGATGATCAGGGAACATGTCTAACACCACTTCCACGTCTTGCCCTTGTTCAACGTTTTCCAATTGAGTCTCTTTGAAGTTTGCCTCAATCCACACGTAATCCGGTACCATCACAATCAACCCCATGCCCGGTTGAACAAACTTACCCACTTGCACTTGTCTGTCTGCCACATAGCCATCAAAAGGCGCTCGAACGATGGTTCGCTCAAGGGCGATATTCACTAGTCTCAAGTTCGCTTCGGCTTGTTTGCGTTGCGCGGTTAGCTGCATCTTTTCTGTCACGAGCGCGTCAAGCTGCTTCTGTTCAGCGGCTAGCGCTAGCTTGGCAGTTTCAAGGTTGCTGTTCGCTTCAATAGAACGCGTTCTTTGCGCTTCAAATTGGTTCTTACTCACCGATTGCTTTTGTACCAAGCGTGAAAGACGTTTGAACTCCGCCGCTTGATGTTCCGCGTTTGCACTTGCACTGTGAATGCCCTGCTTCGCCTGCTCGATCTTTACCAACTGCATCTCAGTTTTGGTTTGGTTTGCGGTCAGCGCTGCTTTTGCGACATCTAACGCCGACTTCGCGATTTCTTGATTGGCAATGAAATCTTCATCATCAATCGAAAACAGTGGCGCACCTTTGCTTACCCACTGGTTATCTTCGACAAAAAGTTGGCTTACCTGCCCACCGACTTCCGGAGAAATCGCCGTCACATCCGAGTGAACATAAGCGTTATCGGTAGTCACCGTATTAGGTTGGTATAACGCACAACCTGCAGCGAACAACGAACCAATAACAAGCGACAACGCAATGACTTTCTTCTTCATTTTTGAAACCCAACTTAATGATTTTCACAAACTGTACTGTACCGTACAGTTTTAGTAAAGATACATTTGATCATTTATAAAGAAGAAAGATCCATCCCACTGATTTTTATTGATCTTATTTGGTGCCCACTTTTGAATGAAAGGGAGAGAATTGAAGTTCGTATATTGAGAAAAACAAAAAAGGCGACACTGAGGTCGCCTTTTGATTATGAAAAAATGCTTCGAGATTGAAGCCAGTGAATCACGCTTATTGCTGCGCTACCTTCACTTGTGGTTTCGTCGAACCGGTGTAATCAAAGTCGAACGTGATGCCATCTTTGGTTACATCCACCGCCATACCACCAACAAGTTGACCTTGAAGGCTCATCATCAGATCTTCTGGAACTGGTTCGCCAGAAACTTCAGATGCCGTTTCCATCACTTCCAATACACGCTCTGAATCCAGAGTGAAGCTCAATAGACCATTCGCTGTTAGTGGCTGTGCCATCACCTTGTCACTTGCAGATGCTGCAGCATCACCGCTGTAAAGCGTCAAGTGACTGTCATTCAGACGAGCAAACACATCAATAGGCTTGCCAGCGTACGGTTCTAACAAACCACCAATATTCACTGGTTGGTTATCCGGTTGGATTTGGATTTGAGCAAGTTCAGGCACAAACATCTGCGCGGTTTGCAGCAACATGTTTGGATCGTCCGCAGAGATCGAGAAGATTGCGTCTAGCTGACCAAGCTCAGGACCGTATTGACCACTCATGTCTACATCAAGACCGAACATTTCCATGCTCAAGCCTTTCAGTCCATTCGCCATACCTGCACCCATGCTGATTGCTGGAGCTGGATTTTGACCACGCATATCTTGCTGTGCTTTGGTTAAAATTGAACATTGGTATTGAGGCGTAGTTAGATCGGTCCAGATCTTACCAATTGCTGGTGCAAGCGTAGCAACATCCAAGCCCAGCGCTACACTGAACATACTCTTCTCGCCGTTTGATTCCGCGAGTACACCACGCATTGATTGCAGTGCTTCCAAAATCACTTGGCTTTTCGATTCAACCACTAGGCTACCATTAATGCGCGCCTTGCTGTCTTGGACTGAGTATTCACCAAATACCACCATTTGCGGCCAGTTTTCTGCGATCTGAGTAAACTCGGTATGACACGCTGGCGTGCGAAGTTCATCCAACATTGGATCAGAACCTGCCGTATTTAGTTGGCGAGCAAGGCGGTTACCATCCGTCGTAGTGAAACCTTTGATGATTTCACGGAAATCAACCAAGCCAAACGAGTTGTTGTTCGCACCATATTTCGTTTTCAGCGCTTCCAAGCGACCAGAATCCGCAATGTTGTTCTTTGGCGATTCTAGACCAAATGCCATCTTAAGCGGGTTCTCAGCACCTAGCTCAGGAATATCCAACGTCACCGTCAGCACGTTGTTCACTACGCCCACAGCAAGACCAACACCCATTTGCGGATCTTGTGAGTCTGTTAGCTCATAGCGACGGAACTCAACCGTATCCAATTTCACGCTCTCGTGTTGAATACCGGCTAATTTTTCTTGCTCATCTAAGCTTTTCCATAGTGATGCAGGAGTCTCAAGCTGCATCTTATAAACTGGAACAAAACCAAGCGTATAGATAATTGGGCTTACCATATCGCCAGTACCTAGGAAAGATTTGAGACTTTCAGGTGAAGAAGATGCCGCAACATAAGCATCGAAGAAGTTAACCGCAAACTCGAGACCTGGAGTCAACTCTTCTTCTACGAACAGATCAGCAAGAGGCGGCTGTTGTGTTCCACCGAAAGCAGTCATGTATTCGTAATGATTGAATGGTTCTGTTTGGTAAGTCAGAACAAGTGTATCTGCCGGAACTTGCGTAAGTAGCGAGTTTGAAGATTCACCTTGGGCAAGGTTGTTTTGGTACACATAAGCGGCACCACCAACTGCTGCGACCACTGCAGTAGCTAATAATAATTTTTTCACGACCAACTCCGTTGTCTTGGTTATATTTCCCCAAACCAACTAGCTGGTTTGAGAGAGCATTAAGCCTTCAATGAACGCTTTAACAAGATGAAAAATTTCATTTTTTGTTTCAGGCGTTTATTCGCGTGCAACGCCATCATAAACACCCAACCAGACTTATCAATTTCCCAAATGCTAAATTACTAAAATATCCAACATTTATAAGATAAAACGTGAAGTGAGTTAAATTGCTCAATCATACTATTGGTAATTTACTCAATCGAAAGGATAAGCTCCCCTTATCTCACTGACCAAAGCGGCGATAAGATTAAATCTACCCCCTAACTTTTATTGATTGTGTGAAAACAGATCACGATCTGACATTTTCATCAACATAATCAGTAGAAGCCGACGTACCTTTTCCTTAAAGTCTTGCTTTTCAACAAATAAACGGCAGAGCTACACCTAATTAAGCGCAATGAAAGACCAGCTAACGATTTCAATCTCCACCATTAACGGTTCCAAGCATTGGTACTTCAGTAAAACCATGCAACGCAACTTTAAAACTGGCCTAGTGGTGTTTGTACTGGCGTTAGCGGCGACTGCAATTTTGATAAACCACCTTTACTCACAAGTGGATGATGCGGTTCTTAAACAGGCAGAACTGACCGAACGTTCGCGTAGTATCGGGCAAGAACTCGATGATTTAAAAAATCTTAAATCCGAGTTAGAGAACGATCTCTCTGAACGAGAAGAACGCGTTCAACTCGTTTCTGAACGCTTAGGTGAGTTAGAAAAAGTGCTTGGTGTTGCCAAAGAGTCCTCCAGCGATAGTTTGGATGCGCGACTAGATACCGCAGCCATTACCTCACATGTACGTATGGCAATGCTTAATCAGATCCCTAACGGCTCGCCAGTAGGAAAGGCACGTTTTTCTTCTGGTTTTGGTAAACGCGTCCATCCCGTTACAAAGCAAGTCAAGATGCACCGAGGATTGGACTTTGCCGTAAACACTGGAACCAAGATTTACGCGCCAGCAGATGGCGTTGTTGAAGTTACTCGACGCAGTAAAAAAGGCTCGGGTAACTTCTTACGTTTACAACATTCATTCGGCTTTTCGAGCTCTTACTCGCACTTAACAGGGTTCAAAGTCAAAACCGGTGAGTTCGTCAAAAAAGGACAACTCATTGCAATCTCCGGCAACAGTGGGCTCTCTTCTGGTCCCCATCTTCATTATGAAGTGCGTTTTGTCGGACGAGCCCTAAACCCGAGGCCATTTGTCGATTGGAACCTCAATGATTTTGAAGACATCTTTACCAAGGAGCGAAGAATACGATGGGAATCTTTAATCAAAACCGTGGAACAACGAGTAGCCCAACAGCTTCAACTCTCATCGCCAAAGGCTGTACTGTTAGCGGAGAACTCAAAGTAGAAAGCGACATCCAGATTGATGGTATTGTTGAAGGTCAATTGCACGTCGAAGGCACCCTTGTGGTCGCAGAAAGTGGTCGCATCAAAGGCGACGTTTATGCGAAGCAACTTGTCATCAATGGCGTCCTTGATGGCAACTTCCATGCAGAGCACATTCAAGTGCTCGCAAAAGGTCGTGTTAGCGGCAAGATCTGGAGTAACAACTTGAGCATCGAACCGGGCGGTAAGTTCTTCGGTGAGGCAGCAGAGCTACCAGAAAAAGAAGTGGTGACGTTAAAAGACAAATCCACAGCAGTGAAAGGCGCCGCAAAAGCCGATAAGCCACAGGCGGTTAAAAGCGCTTAATAACAAACCAAAAGAGCACATTTAAGTGCTCTTTTTTGTTTATCCTCTTCATCACCTCTCCCACTCCTTCATATCGTTACGAACACAGCCTCGATAACGGATTCGCACTTGGTAGAAGCGAAGCCAGTACTTTTATTCGGGCAAAGTCAGCGGATTGTGAAACTTCATCCACATGCAAAAATATCGCTAGTAGATTTTCATTTCTCTCGACTATGATTCGCGCTCCTGTGTTTTGGTGATTATTTTAATGAGAATTTATACCGCTATTATCACGGCAGCACTCGCTGCAACAACACTTATCGCGCCTGCTCATGCGGACGATAAATTCACTTTGGGTCGTACCATTTTGCTTGAGCACGGTAACCTAGCAGCAAAAATCCCGATGATTGTTTGCCGCAATACCAACGCGATCAAAGTGAAAGCAGAGAAAGATATCGAACTACGAAAAGTGGTTGTACGATTCCAAAATGGTGACGAAAAAACCATTCGTTTCCATCGTGACCTTGATAAAGACAAAATGACAGATTGGCGTTACTTTGGTTACCGTCGCTGCGTAAAACATATCGAAGTTTACGGTAACTCAGAAGGCTCAAAGGCGGGCGTTCGCGTTTACGGCAAAGAGAAAAACGATTAAGTATCAGAGTGCGATCGTTCCTTTCATCGCAGACAAATACATAAAAAGACTCCCGCTTGGGAGTCTTTTTCGTTCTGTGACGAGTTTAAGCTGAGTGTTTATTGAGCGCTTTGTTTGATTGACTCAAACTTTTTCAACTGCTCTTGCTGGCGCTTCTCAAGCGTTGCTTTCTGTTCGTCAGTAAGCACATTGTAGATATCGTGCTGCGCTTTAAGTTGAGCAAGTTGTTTGTCCAACTGTTTTGCATTTGCTTGCTGAATCAGCTGTTTTGCTTTTGCTTCATCAAAGGATGATGCTTTAACCAGCTTCTCGAATTGTTTTGCACTCTCTTGAGCCGCTTTAGGATCTTGTTTGCCCGCTAATTCGCTGCTGAGCTTAATCTGGATGTCTTCAATTTTTGCTTGCTGCTCCGCAGTCATACTCTCTAAACCAAATGGTTTTGGTGCAACAGGCTGCGCTGGTGTGGATTCTGCGAATACATTCGCGCTGCTTAGTAGTAGAATCGTCGACAATAGGTAGCGTTTCATTGGGGGAACCTTCATTTACTGCTATTTGGAATTAGATGAGACTCAATCGATACCACATGGTTTCCTGTACCTAGTAAATATGAGGCATTCCTTCACAAAAATGATTTTCGATTGAAGCCCGAAGGAACCTTGTACAATTCCAATAACTGCGTCGTCTTTTCTCGTGATCATTCGTCTTATACCCAAGTAACCTCGAGATGCTAGGTTCAGCGAGAATGACTAGGAAAGAGCTGGCTATTCCGCTGCGTTTTCCTTGCTTGCTTTCGGTAAATAGGGAATCAATGACAGCGCTCTGAATCCTGCATCTTGAAGTCACTTGGATATAATCATTGTTTAACCCTAATTTAAGAGCTTATGTTTACCTTTAAACCCGCAATCATTGAGATTGATACCCATAAAATCGCTATTTCACCGGATGACCAGAACCTTGTTGATATCGCTCGTAAGGTCAGAGTGAATATCGCCGCACCGTGTTTAAAGAACAGACGCATCAAAGGCTGCTGTCATGTTTGTAAAGTAGAAGTGGATGGCCAGCCTCGCTACGCGTGTAAGGTAAAACCCATGCCGGGCATGAAGGTGATCGTGCGTCGTGCTGATTTAGATGCGGCACGTAAAGAGGCAGCAAAAGCTTACAAGCAGAAGATTAAAGCGCAAGAGTCTGTCGCCAATGAGCAAAACTGACTGAATACGGCGGCATTCAAAAATAAAAAGGGCGACCATGGAGTCGCCCTTTGCAAATTATGATTTTGGATTGAGGATGATCGTCGTGCGTTTCGCTTTGTTACCGAAGGCACGTTTTGCCAACGCTTTGACATCTTCTAAAGTGACACTTTGCGCCGCTTTGTCGATGTCAAGCAATACATCCAGTCCATAGTCATGAACAAGGTAACGCGTGTATGCCCAACTGCGTTGACCCGGACTATCGTCGATGTCTTTCATTGCAACCACCAACTGTTTCTTCGCAATATCGACTTCTTTTTGAGTAATGTTCGTTGCCAAATCATCGATGATTTTGCCAAGCTGCGCATCCATTTTACTCACGTCTTTCGGATCGATTTGAGATTCAAAGAACCAGTCAGACACCATCTCTTCATCTTGCGTGATTGGGTAAATGCTTGGGCTGTAATCCAAACTTGCCTCTTCACGTAATTGATCAGTCACTCGTGCTGCCGCAATGCGTTGAAGTATGTCAATAACAACCGTTTCTTGCGCCGTTCTTGGCTGTTCATTGCCGTTCGTTAAACGCAATAAATACAGCGACGATGGCTCGTGCCCTTCTGCCATTACCAAGCGTTTTTGCGCATTAGGATTAAAATCGATGTGGTAGTCCACGGCTTCACTTGGTTTTAGATCAATCGATGCAACGTACTTACGCAATAACGGCGTGATCTGCTCTGGGTCGATGTCTGCAACCATCACCATCTTGTAGCCGCGGTTGCGGTTAAACAACGTCTCATGCAAAGCGAAAACTTGCTCTGGTGTGACATCCTTAACCCCATCTGCAGCTAACAGAACTTGGCGACTGTTCGGCAGGTAAGCGTTTTCATTTGCCGCTTTGACCCACTTACCCATTGGTGATTCAAAGAATGCTCGACGCTGCTGAACAAACTCGCGTTTCACAGCGGCAAGTTGACGCTCGTCGACTTTAATTTCCGTCATGATGTTGTACAAACCATTTAGCGCACTCGCAAGGTGTGCTTTTGGCGCGATCACTTCTACACCATGATTGGTTGCACCCAAAATAGGAAACAGTGAAATATCCGTTTTACGCAAGTAGCTGTCGAGCTCAGAACCAGAGAAACCACCTAAGCCACTGCGTGCAGCGGCCATCGTTGCCACATCAAAGGCAGGGTACAACGACTTATCTAACGCTGCTTTACCACCTTGGCTTGCTAAATAAACGTATGCGCGATTGGCTGCTTTCTCGTCTTTTTGGAACCACACCTCAATGCCGTTCGATAGAGTGTAAACTTGGAATCCACCCTTCTCTTCACGCATTTTAGTGATCGTGCCTTCTTTGGTTGGTTGAATAAAACCATCCGTCTGCGCATACATGTCCAATGGCTTCTCACCAGCTTGTGCATATGCGGCGCTCAAGGCTGCAAATTGACCTGAAAACTGTGCTTTGTCTTCGTTTTTACCCAGTCCAATTACAAAGTTTGCTGGTTCAGACAACAGCGCTTTCAGCTCATCATTGGCATGATCTAATGTGTTGCTGTCGATAAAGCTCGACAAGCTTTGCTCATACCCTTGCTTCGATTGGCTTACCGAATTGATTTCTAACTGGTAAGTACGCGCTTCAGCATAACCTGCTGGCTTACGTTTCGACCAATCTGAATCAAGGTTAGATAGCTCGCCATACCAACCAGACATCACACCATCAAGCTCTTGTTGTGTCACTCCGTAGTCACGTAAAGACGTTAGCGTATTTAGGAAGATTTTCTGAATATTGTCACGACGCTCTGGCGCAAAAGAAACACCGGCAGACATGACACTGTGGTAGTTGGACGTGTAAGGCTGTGCATACGCGTATTGGAAAGATTCCGCCGCATCATTTAACACCGCAAGCAAACGTTGCTGGATAAGCTGAGCACTGACTTCGTCTTGCCATGCGCTATGTTGTTGAGCCAAGGTTTGGCGCATCACAGAATCACGGTCGATGATCAGATGCAGACTTGGCGATTCCATTTGGCTGCTTGGCAGAATGCGATTGGCGTTATTCGCGCGAATATCACGTCGCTTCTCAACCACAACGTCAGACGTGCTCTCCCAGTTTGAGAATTTTTTCTCGATAATCTTAGCGATCGAGTCCACATCAACATTACCTGTGATGATCAACTCTGCGTATTGCGGCTGATACCACTTGTCATAAAAGCGCTTTAGAGCGGGTGATGACGTATTTTCAATCGAGCTACGCGTACCAATTGGATCGTGCTCTGCGTAAGGCGTCCCCTCAATTGTGGCTTCGTACGCAGTGAAAGACAGCGGCTTATCATCCGGACGAGAACGTCGCCACTCTCCCAAAATCACGCCTTTCTCTTTTTCTACCTGCGTTGGGTCAAATTGAATGCCATCACCGATGTCACGCATCCACGTTAGCGCCTCATTCAGCTTGTCTGGATTGGCGAGATCCAATTTGTACGTCGTCTGCTGATAGGTTGTCGTGGCATTAATATCTGCACCAAAGCTGCCGCCTGATGCTTCAAACAGCTTTACAACATCATTGCCAGAAAAGTGCGTACTGCCATTGAACGCCATGTGCTCAATAAAATGAGCGTAGCCTTTTTGGCTGGCGTCCTCTTGAAAAGAGCCGACATTCATCATCAAGCGTACTGAGACTTCTTCGTCTTGAGTCGGATAGATGTGGTACTTCATCCCATTGGCAAGTTGGTCGACATGCCAATTTGTATCGGCTTGGAGAGGTGTTGATTGGGGAGTCAGAGCGCACCCTGACAGTAATAATGCGGGTAATAACAACGTGCTACGCATAACTATTGTCCCTAACAATGAATAATTGAGGCAATATATCGATCACGTCATATGCTTGATATTTAATATGCAATATACGCCCTTATAGTAAGACTTTGATCACACTTTATAAAAACAAGAATCATTTACAAAGATGTAAATAACGGTTTGCTAATAAACAAGTTAGCGCAAAAAAGCAAAACAATTTGAACAAAATGTGTGCATTAGCATGAGTATGAATCAAATACGCGACACAGATCGGTATTTATTTTGAACACTAAAATATAATATCGGCGCGAAATACAAATTTTTATAAATAATAAGAGCCAATCATATCTATATGTTTAAGAACTTATCTTTGAAGAACAAGCTGGCGATCTCTGCCAGCGCTGCCATCATCCTCGGGGGAGTGTTGGTAGAGGGGCTGTCTTTCCGTGACTCTTTGCAACGCCTTGACGTTGAAGTTGCACAGCGTTTAGAAAGCACAAGCGCATCTTACAACCAATATGTAAGTGACTGGATTCTATCCAAAGAACGAGCACTGACTTCACTATCACAAGACGCTAAAAAATCGGCAATCGTGACGCACCTAAAACAAGTTCGCGATTCTGCCAAGTTTGATAACGTCTTCTTAGCTTACCCAGACGGTTCGCAAGATAACGCAAACGGCGTTGTTCTACCGCCAGGTAACGATGACCCACGCAAATGGGGTTGGTACACCAATGCCATTGCTAATCCATCCAAAGTCTTTATGGATAACCCAACGGTTGCCGCCGCAACAGGCGCAAACGTGGTGTCTTTGGGTAAAGCGATACAGCTTCACGGTCAAACCTCAGTATTAGGTGCTGACGTAGAAATCGGCGATATCCTAAACAGCCTAAACCAAGTAATTTTACCGGGCGAAGGCTACATGTTCATTGCGAACGACCAAGGCAACATCTTCACTCACAACGACAGCAAACTGCTTAATCAACCTGTGAGCAAGCTTGGTTTGAGCAACAATGACATCGTTGCAGCAGCAAGATCTGGTCAGGATCGAACTGTGTCTATTCAGGGTAAAGACTTTGTGGTTTACGCAAAAGCCATCGACGGTACCAAGCTAACCACAGTAACCGTTCTGGATAGCGACTCACTTGTTGCACCACTTTACGATGCCGTTTGGGGACAAATTATCGCGACGGCTATCGTTGTGATCATCTGTGTGGCGTTGTTTAACTTGCTGTGTAACATCCTGTTCCGCCCGCTTTACAACGTCTCTCATGCACTGTCGCAAATCGCTAACGGCAGTGGTGACTTAACTCAACGCATCAAAGTAGAAAACCGCGATGAGGTAGGTGAACTGGCAGAGAACTTCAACCAGTTCGTTGCGAGCCTTCAGCAGCTTATTGGTCATATTCGTCATCAAGCCGAAGACCTAAACCAACAGTCTGAGCTAAGCACTAAGCGTGCAAACCAATCGGTTGATGAGCTAAACCACCAGCAACAAGAAATCACGCTTGTGGCAACGGCAGTGACAGAAATGGCGTCTGCAACTCAAGAGATCGCCTCTCACGCTGAACAAACAGCGAAAGTAGCGCAAGATTCATCAGTAAGTACACAAAACGGTCACTCACTTGTGGTAAACACGAAAGACTCGATCAACAACTTGTCTTCTGAAGTGAACCAAGCAAGTGGTGTTATTAGTGAACTAAACCAACACGCACAAGACATCAACACCGTACTGTCGACCATCCGTGATATTGCTGAACAAACCAACCTACTTGCGTTGAACGCGGCAATCGAAGCGGCACGCGCTGGTGAACAAGGTCGTGGATTTGCAGTCGTGGCTGATGAAGTTCGCGTACTATCGCAACGTACACACACTTCAACAGAAGAGATCAAATCCACCATCGAAACGCTGCAACGCACCACTCAACGCGCTGTGACATTGATGGAACGCAGTTCAGAACTGGCGATGGGTTCGGTAGAAGATGCCGACCGTGCTTCGCAAGCGTTGGATGAAATCAATTCAGCGGTTGCATTGATCAGCGACATGGCGACACAAATCGCTACAGCAGCAGAAGAGCAAACGCACGTGACCAACGAGATCACGCAGAATGTTACGTCCATCAAAGACGTGACCGATCACTTGGTGATTGGTGCAGAAGAATCCATGAACCAATCTTCTGAGCTGAAATCACAAGCTGAAGACCTCAACTCGAAAGTAGCGACATTCAAACTGGCGTAGTACTCGTTTCTAAGCTCAATATCAAACCCCGCCTAGCTGCGGGGTTTGTTTTTCCCACCGATAGTTCTCTCTTAAATTGACCTCAAAGCCTTAAAAATCCGTACATATATCCAACCAGTATTTTCACCTACCGCCGAGAGCAAGCTTCATAGAAAGCGTGGTAGGACATCATTTAGGGAAACGGCTTTTCAACCTTATTCTGAATACGTTCGAAGAGGTGCGCTTATGAATCTTATGGACCTACCCAAAAAACGGGGGAAATGGAATCTCGAACTGTGCAAACAAAGCGCAGCACAATACAAAACTCGCACCGCATGGAGCGAAGGGAGTAAAGCGGCTTACAGTGCTGCTTATCGGAATGGTTGGCTAGACCAATGCTGTGCCCACATGCAACGCGTTGGCGTTAAGTGGACCTACGAAAAATGCGTACGCAGCGCCGCTCGATACAAAACCCGCTCTGAGTGGAACCAAGCGTGCAAAAGCGCCTACCATGCAGCTCGTAAAAATGGCTGGGTAGAAGATTGCTGCGCTCACATGCTTCCCTCTCGTACAGGTAAAAAATGGACCTTTGAAAACTGCGCGAAAAATGCCAAGAAGTACAATACCCGTTCTGACTGGCAACGCGGTTGCAGCGGTGCTTATAACGCAGCAAATCGTAATGGTTGGCTAGACGAATGCTGCACTCACATGAAGCCCATCGAACTGAAATGGGACTTCGCGGCGTGCCTCAAAAGCGCTCGAGCGTTTCGGACCCGGACAGAGTGGATCAGCGCGTGCAAAAGTGCGTATCAAGCGGCACGAAACCGAGGTTGGTTGGAGCACTGCTGCGCTCACATGGGTGCGCCGAGAACGCAAAAGAAATGGACACTCGACGCCTGCATCAAAAGTGCTTCTGAATTCAAGACTCGAACCGCATGGCAAGAAGGCTGCAGTGGCGCTTACTTCGCAGCGCACCGTAATGGATGGATGAAAAAATGTTGCCAGCATATGCGCTCTGCTCGCGCCAAATGGACACTGAAAATCTGTAAGGGCAGCGCCTCTTACTTCTCGACCAAGAAAGATTGGCTTCGCTGCTGTCGAGGCGCATACAACGCCGCACATCGTAATGGATGGCTGGTCGAGTGCTGTTCACATATGAAGAGAGCAACCAGCTCGCGATTGTCTTTAAATCCAACCATTTAACACAACAGCCAGTGGGCAACGTTTTTCGTGATCCTACTTCGCGTTTTAACCACATGAATCCCTTCGTTCGGCTGAGTTGGGATTCATTTCACAGTTTATTCATGAAGCGAACCTAGACTGAAAAAATCCATCGAACTCGTTCGACCTACAACAACGTTAGGCACGATAAAAACTAGGTACTACAGCACCTCTAGGACATTTCATGAAGAAGAACTTACTTGCTATTGCTCTTGGTAGCGTGATTGCGCTAACGGCTGCCCCATACTCTATTGCAGCAAACGATGCTGCTATCCAATCTTCAGCCGACTATTCACAGATCGTCACCAAGCGTCAGGTTGTCGACCAACTGCTCAACGACGCGGTAAAGGCATTCAAATCCCCTGCGCGTATCTCGCACGCTGGTTTTACCGCCAAAATGCCGAGCAACATGGAGATTGTTACCGACCGCTTACTAGAAGCCTACAAACTTGAGCCATACCGTACTGACCTGCTGATTTCTGCGGCAAACGCGCAGATCTACAACAAGAATGCAGACCGCGCGATTGAACTGTTCGAACAAGCTCTTTCGGTCGCACCAGACGATGTGGATTTGCACGCTTACTTAGCGGTATGGCAACGCTTTGAGGGCAACCAAGCGGAATCAGCGAAACACATGGCGACGCTCACGAAGCTCAATGCTGGTAAAGCGGCAGATATCCAACGCATCTTCGACACTGTAGACCGCGTGCTTGCCACGCCACTAAAAGAGAAAGCCGATAAAGGCAAACTAAATGACAAGGGGGCGATCGTCACACTGGGATACGCACTGAATCCGGATGGTTCAATGCACCAAATCTTGGTTGAGCGTTTAGAAACCACGCTAGCCATGGCAAAAGCAAACCCAGACGCGTTGATCGTATTGACGGGCGGCGTACCAAAGAACCACAAAACCGAAGGCAAGTTAATGGCGGATTGGCTGATTGAAAAAGGCATCAGCAAAGATCGCATCATTGAAGAAAACTATGCCACCAGCACGGTAGGTAACGCCCTATTCAGCAGCTACGCATTGGCACGTCACAACATCAAGCACGCGACCATCATCAGCTCAGCGAGCCACGTGCGCCGTGGTCAAACGCTATTTGAAATCGCAAGCTGGCAAACTGGTCCACAAGGCATCACTTTCGACACCGTAAGTTACCCAGACAAACCGCTTAAAGACTTAGCCAAAGCCAGCGATGGCGAACTACTTGGTATTTATCGCGATGCACTGCGTACTTACGGCATGTGGAGCTACCGCTCTTACCCACTAGAGTCGCGTTAAGTATTCTCGCTTCATACCAATCAAAAAAAGCCTGCGTACTTGCAGGCTTTTTTGTCTTTGTACCGTGGTAAGACCCGCTTAAATCGCTTCGCCGTTTACCGTTACTGCTACATCAATGTTGCCACGAACTGCGTTTGAGTATGGGCAAACTTGGTGCGCAATGCGCGTTAGCTCTAGCGCTTGTTCTTGTGGCATATCTAGCTCTACCGCTAGGCTCACTGTTAGAGCGAAGCCGCCGTTGTCGTTCGGACCGATACCTACTTCCGCTGTTACGGGTGCGCTTTTCAGGTCTACTTTACCTTCACGTGCTACGTGCAGAATCGCGTTAGAAAAACATGCCGAATAGCCCGCTGCGAACAGCTGTTCTGGGTTAGTTGCTGCGCCTGTGCCGCCCATTTCCTTCGGGTATGACAGCTCTAGATCGAGAAGACCGTCATCTGTTTTTACTTGACCATTACGACCAGCCAAAGCGGTAGCTTGAGTTTTGTATAGAGTAGTCATGCGAGTGTCCTTCTTAATTTAAGTTGCGCACAATTCAATTGTTTGCAATCTTATATCGAAGTAAAGATCGTTTGCAACTATATTGTGCACAATTTATTTTATGACTCTCTTTCTCTGTGAGCAGGTAGGCAACGCCAATGAGCCAGTGTTACACCGACAACACCATGACCGACGACGATAAACTCTTACTCGAAAACCAAGTTTGCTTCCCGCTCTACAGCGCAGCAAATGCAGTGATCCGAGCTTACCGCCCGTTGCTGGACGAGCTTGATCTGACTTATTCGCAGTACTTAGTGATGATGGTGCTGTGGGAGAAAGACGGTGCCAGTGTGAAAGAACTGGGATCACAACTGCATTTGGACTCAGGCACACTCACACCGCTGCTTAAACGCTTAGAAGCAAAAGGCTATGTAGAGCGTGGTCGCAGTGAAACCGATGAGCGCGTCCGCGTACTCAACCTCACCGATCAAGGTCTTGCTCTCAGAGAACAAGCCAAGGCAGTGCCAAACGCCATGATGTGTAAAATCACATTAGAGCTGGATGAAATGATCATGCTGAAGAAGCTGTGTGGCAAAGTGCTCGACAATCTGAGCTAAAAAAATAGAAGCATCCGCTTCCCCACTTCCTATTAGAAAGAGCCTGCTGAGATGCAGGCTCTTTCGCTCTTAGCTAGAAGATCTACTCAAAGTAATCATCGGTATTCTCTATTGCTAATCTGCATTCATCTTCAATAAAACCTATCAAAGCAAACTCACCTACATCGGATATGCCTATCAAGTGAAATAGGAAATGGCTATCAATAGGATAGTTACAAGCGATTTTCCTTAAACACACTCCGATGAGAATATACTTTCCGAAAGCAACAACAGCTCAGCTTAAAACATTCAAAGGAAAGTAAATTATGATTAATACTCAAATCAAACCATTTGCAGCTACAGCGTACAAAAACGGCGAATTCGTTGAAGTAACAGAACAAGACGTTCTAGGTAAATGGGCAGTATTCTTCTTCTACCCAGCAGACTTTACGTTTGTATGTCCAACAGAACTGGGCGACCTAGCAGACCACTACGAAGAGCTACAAAAACGTGGCGTAGAAGTTTACTCAGTATCAACTGACACACACTTCACTCATAAAGCATGGCACGACAGCTCAGACACAATCGGTAAGATTCAGTACTACATGCTTGGCGACCAAACAGGCAACATCACAAACAACTTCGGTGTGATGCGTGAAGGTCAAGGTCTTGCAGACCGTGCAACATTCCTAATCGACCCAGAAGGTACTATCCAAGCAATGGAAATCACTGCTGAAGGTATCGGTCGTGACGCAGAAGACCTACTACGCAAAGTGAAAGCAGCTCAATACGTAGCAGCACACCCAGGCGAAGTTTGCCCAGCTAAATGGAAAGAAGGTGAAGAGACACTAGCTCCATCACTAGACCTAGTTGGCAAAATCTAAGCCACTGAAATTTAAGTTCTAATCAGTTCCCGATTTCCTTTTTCTGATTAGAACTGAATTAGAGAGCACTTCAGGTTAGATACCTTGACGACCTTCTGCCTGATTTGCTCTCTCCCCCTCAGGTTTTATCTACAGTAACCACTTTTTAGTTTTAATTAAGGTAGTAACAACTATGTTAGACCAAGCGATCCAACAACAACTCAAACAATATCTGGCTAATGTAAAAGAAGAAGTTCGTTTAGTGGTTAGTCTAGATGAAAGCAAAGCATCGAATGACATTTTGTCTCTAGCGAACCAAATCGCAGAGATGAGCGACCTAATCACCGTTGAACGTGACGACAACGCAAGCGCACGTAAACCAGTGATGGCGGTAACTAACCCAGCAAAAGGCACAGCACTACGCTTTGCAGGCTTGCCAATGGGTCACGAATTTACCTCTCTAGTATTGGCACTGCTTCATTCTGGCGGTCACCCAATCAAACTAGAACCAGAAGTGATTGAGCAAATCGCAGCACTAGACAAAGATCTAGACGTAGAAATCTTCATTTCTCTGTCGTGTCAAAACTGTCCCGACGTGGTTCAAGCGTTCAACATGATGGCGGCGATCAACCCGAAAGTAAAAGCAACCATGATCGACGGTGGTTTGTTCCAAGATGAAGTGAAACAACGCGACATCATGGCAGTACCAAGTGTATTTGTGAATGGCGAGCTATTTGGTCAAGGTCGTATGTCTCTGACTGAAATCCTAAACAAAGTGGATGACGGAGCAAGCGAGAAAGCCGCGAAAGCACTGAGCGAAAAAGACCCATACGACGTACTTGTTGTCGGCGGTGGTCCTGGTGGTAGCGCTGCTGCTCTATACGCTGCTCGTAAAGGTATTCGTACTGGCGTTGTTGCTAAACGCTTTGGTGGTCAGGTTATGGACACCATGGCAATCGAGAACTTCATTTCGGTAAAACGTACTGAAGGTCCAAAACTGGCAACTGACCTAGCAGAACATCTAAAAGAATACGACGTAGACGTAGTAACTGAGCAACAAGCTGAGAAGCTAATGGGCGCAGCACACACAGAAGATGGTTTGATTCACATCCAACTTGAAAGCGGCGCAACGCTGAAGAGTAAGAGTGTCATCCTAAGCCCTGGTGCACGCTGGCGTGAAATGAACGTTCCGGGTGAGCAAGAGTACCGCAACAAAGGTGTCGCGTACTGCCCACACTGTGACGGCCCACTGTTCAAAGGCAAGAAAACTGCGGTTATCGGTGGTGGTAACTCAGGCATCGAAGCTGCTATCGACCTTGCTGGTATCGTAGAACACGTAACGGTTCTTGAATTCGCAGACGTACTTCGCGCAGACCAAGTGCTTATCGACAAAGCGAATTCACTACCAAACGTAGACATCATCACGATGGCGCAAACTACTGAAGTTGTGGGCGACGGTACTCGCGTAACAAGTTTGAAGTACAAAGACCGCAACACAGACGAAATCAAAGAGATTGAACTGTCAGGTATCTTTGTTCAAATCGGTCTAGTACCAAACACAGAATGGCTAAAAGATTCAGAAGTAGCCCTATCTGAGCGCGGCGAGATTGAAGTCGGTAGCCGTGGCGATACTAGCCTAGAAGGTGTGTTCGCAGCCGGTGACGCAACAACCGTTCCTTACAAACAGATCATCATTGCGATGGGTGAAGGTGCAAAAGCAAGCTTAGGCGCATTTGACTACCTAATCCGTAAGCAAGGTTAATCTCCAAATTTCTTGGACACAAAGCGCACAGTGCTGTGTTTTCTTCCCCAGAAGGCCAATCGGGGCACTGTGTAGAACGGAGTGGCAAGAAATAAAAGCAAAAACCTAGAAGCCCAAAGACTTTGCCAGCAGCTACTACTGCTGGCTTTTTTTGATTTTGGGGTTATTTCAAAGCTCCAATAAGTAATACCCTCAAACATCCGATTTTTTCAATTCTACAACTACCATGAAAACAACAAATTAGCACCATTGACAAATGCAACAACACTGATAATATGCAAACAAGCCCTTAGTTATGAAAGTAAACTTTTACTTTCAAGAAAGGCGTACTGCCTTTCTGTAACACTCCTGAGGTATTTTGAACTTCGAAAAGTCCAAATTTTCTCAGTGAGGAACTCACTTCAAAAATTTGAATTTTCGAAGTCAGTTTAAATTCTGAAATGCTCAGTTGCTACGCAACTTCTCATTTCAGCCTTCAAACTGCTACGGTAAGGGCTAATTTTCCCTCTGCTCATTCAGACATCGGCGTTAGATTATGTCGCGAAAAAACACTCATTCCACATGGTTTAGCCACCCTAAATTTCTCTCTGCAAAAAACGTATTGATTAAGCAGTTTAAGTCACACCAAGGTAGATACCCTAGTGATTACAAACGATCACTTTTTGGAGGAGCTAAGCTACCAAGAATTTTGTTCATATGCGGTGGAGACCCCAAGTATTGTAATAATCGAGAAGTCATCGAGTGTTACCTAGATAAACATGCTCCTAACCTCATGACTTTTAGGGCAGAAAATGCTTGGGAAATAATCTCTTCTAATCAATCACAAAATAAAGACGGCTCTATAAATGCTTTGAGGTTGGAAGAATGGCTAGCTGACTTTTCTGATGCAGTGATTATACTTGTCGAGTCATATGGCACGGTCGCTGAACTTGGCGCATTCTCTATCAGTAGCAGATTACGTTCAAAACTACTTCCAATTCTCGACAAAAATTTTGAAGATGACCTATCGTTTATAAATACAGGTCCAATAAGCTGGATAAATAGCGATTCAGTGTATAAACCTACAATTTATGCAGATTTTGAGACCATATTAACAACAATGCCTTTAATGATCGACAATCTTAACAAAGGCTTTAAATCACTCAAAAAAGATAATGACGACAAGTTTGGTGATAAAAATTTTTCTCGAAAAGAACTGTTGTTCATTGTAGTGATAATAATCACAAGCATAGGTCCTATAGACGAAGACAATATATATGACATATGCAAACAATCCTTCAAACTAAAAGATAATGAATCTGAAGTTAAGTTCATAATTTCTCTTTGCGTCGCTTTAAAAATAATAGAGTCATTTAGTTTCAAAGATAAAAAATTATATACTTGTATTAACTATGAAAGATTATATAGAAATGAAACAACAACAAATTTATTAAGTGTAAGTCGAAGACTTCGCCTTATATGTTTATCCAAGCTTTTATATATCGAAGAGTTTAAAGAAGCAATTCGAAAGGTAACTGATTAATGTTGTTAGAGCTAATTAGTAAAAGTACTCTTATCGAGAAAGATCAAGTTTTGGATATAGCTAATAAAGCTAGTATCTCATATGCTAGATTTACTATCCCTAAAAAAGATGGAAGCCAGAGGCTAATTTACCAACCCTCAATGGCAATTCGAGCTCTTCAAAAGGTTGTATATGATGAAGTTTTAGACAAACTACCAGTGCATGACGCATGCTATGCCTACAGGAAAAAGAGGAGCTTAAAAGATCATGCTAATGTTCACAAGAATAACAATTATCTACTAAGAATAGACTTAAAGGACTTCTTCGAGTCAATTACTCGATCAGACATAGAAAAATACTGCCATGAGTCTATTTCTAAGATCTTCCCTCATTTTGATGAAGAAGACTTCAAACTCATGACTAATATTATATGTAGGAAAGATACAATTACAATTGGTTCTGTAACATCACCATCTCTATCAAACTCTATTTGTTATACATTAGATGAAAGAATAAGTCGACTTGCTAAGTCTTATGGTGTTAAGTACACTCGATATGCCGATGATATGTTTTTCTCTACAAGTAATAAAAATGTGCTTTGTATTATACAAAAGGGAGTATCTGGAATAATTAAGAGCTTAGAATACCCTACTCTAACCATCAATAAGAAAAAAACAAAACATTCATCGAAGAAAAATAGAATGAGTGTGACGGGTGTTGTTATTACGCTTGATAAAAAACTATCTATAGGCAGAGGTAATAAAAGATTCATTAGAGAGCAAGTTTACAAGTGGAGCTCATTGAGCTCAGAAGATAAATCATATTTGTCAGGTTATTTGTCATTTGTAAAGTCTATCGAGCCGTCATACATAAATAGATTATGTAACAAATATAGTTCACAAAAAATTCAAGAGATACTACGTTTTTCATAACCCCTTGGGAAATAAATTTAGAAACACTCAACACAACAAAGAATCCCCTCCCCCTTGATAACCATATTCAAATGCTTGGCAAACCATGTCAAGAAAAGGGGGAGTTGGAGGGGGTAGAAAGCACCTAACCCAACATTCAGCCTCAAACCACCAACCCCACCTAACCTCCCCTTGTATCAAACTTCGAAGATCTCAACACAACGAGTTCAAAGGGGAGGAATTGGCCCTGCAATCGCGGAAAGTTCAATTCACAATGCAACATCACAACGCGCTGAAAATTGATTCTGAATACTCGCTTAGGCTCCTTCAGAATGACGCTGTGCGCTTAGCGCTCTCTCCGTGTCATTCCCGCGAACCTAGGTGAGACTGGGAATCTACTCACCACAAACTCGATCGAAAATGATTAACAAGAACACGAACAAACAAACGGTGAAAGAGGGTTGCAAGCACATAACCCAACATTCAGCCTCAAACCACCAACCCCACCTAACCTCCCCTTGTATCAAACTCCGAAGATCTCAATACTCTGAGATCAAAGGGGAGGAACTGGCTCTGTATTCGCAGATAATTCAATTCACAATGCAACATCACAACGCGCTGAAAATTGATTCTGAATACTCGCTTAGGCTCCTTCAGAATGACGCTGTTCGTTTCATGCTCTCTCCCCGTCATTCCCGCGAACCTAGGTGAGACTGGGAATCTACTCACCGCAAGCTCGATCCAAATACTTAGCCAAAACACGAACGACTAAAAGGTAAACAAGGTCGCAAGCACCTAACCCAACATTCAGCCTCAAACCAGCAACCCCACCTAACCTCCCCTTGTATCAAACTCCGAAGCTCTCAAAGCAACGAGTTCAAAGGGGAGGAATTGCCCCTGCAATCGCGGAAAGTTCAATTCACAATGCAACAGCACAACGCGCTGAAAGTAGATTCTGAATACTCGCTTAGGCTCCTTCAGAATGACGCTGTTCGTTTAGCTCTCTTTCCGTCATTCCCGCGAACCTAGGTGAGACTGGGAATCTATTCACCACAAACTCGATCGAAATTGATTAGTAAGAACACGAACAAACAACAGGTGAAAGAAGGTTGCCAGCACCTAACCCAACCTTAAACCTCATACCAACAACCTCACCTAACCTCCCCTTATGTCAAACTCCAAAGCTCTCAATACTCCGTGCTCAAAGGGGAGGAACTGGTTCTACACTCGCGGATAATTCAATTCACAATGCAACATCACAACGCGCTGAAAGTAGATTCTGAATACTCGCTTAGGCTCCTTCAGAATGACGCTGCTCGTTTAGCTCTCTTTCCGTCATTCCCGCGAACCTAGGTGAGACTGGGAATCTATTCACCAAAAACTCGATCCAAATAATTAGCCAAAGCACTTACAATAAAAAATTCCAAAAAAGCCCTTTACCTCAACTTAACTTGAGGTTTTAGCATGTTCATCGTTGGCTAGGAAATGAAAGAAAGGAGCACACAATGATCCAACTAGAACATGTGAACTTAGTGGTAAAGGATATCCCAGAAATGCTGAAGTTTTATCAAGCGGCATTTCCGCATTGGTATGTACGTGATGAAGGTACTGGCGAATGGAGTGGAAAGCCGAGAAACTGGCTGCACTTTGGCGATGAATACCAATACATTGCAATGAGCGACCACGGCGAAGGCAACAACCGAGAATTAAGTGGTCACCAAGTTGGTCTCGCACACTTCGCCTACGTGACTAATGACATCGACGGTGTGACAAAACGATTGATTGAAGCAGGTTATCCAATTGCCCAACCCGGCGCAAAAGAGCCATACCGTAAGAACATTTACTTTGTTGACCCAGCTGGCTTTGAAATCGAATTTGTAGAATACCTTACCGATGATCCAAAACTACGTAACTTAACGAGTTAATACCAAGTATAAAAAACGCCAGCAGGAATTCCTTGCTGGCGTTTCGTTTATCAAGGGGGCGTAATTGACAATGCTCGTATCTATTGAGAAAGAGACGGGCGGTAAGGCTCTTCTCGAACACCGTGTGAGAGCACTAACTTAATAATGAAGATTGGTGCTAACCATTCTAAACCAGTCGGAGCCGGGACTAATGTCGAAAGAATGATGGATAACATGACTGCAAGTAGCGCAACCGGACGTTGTAAATAAAGCGGCAGGAAGTGCAAAAACACAACCGATACCATCATCACGGCATACCAGAAAAACGCGTAAGACCAAGCGACATCAAAACATAACGGCACAGCAAACAATTGAAAGTGAATAGCAGGGAACAAGAATTTGCTGCCTACCAATTTGCCCATCCAAGTCAGCTCTAGTTTTTGGTCGGTATGTAGAAATCGCTTCATCGAGCCTAAAGAGTTCGTCAGAACACCTCCAATCATATCTAACGTGAGCAATGACGCGACAATAATTTGAAGCCAACTCCACTCCAAAGTTTGCCATGCAAAAAAGTAGAGGATCACTGGAGCAATAAACGCTGCGTAATTGGCGATCATGGATTCCGCTTTGGTTGCACCAAACCCAGTCGTGAAGTTGAACTTACCCTCACAATCCCAATTGATATGCGCATTCTTTATCGTAGTTTTACTCGTAGACATCATTCGATCCCCTTCATTTAAACGGCTTATTCATTTCAAATCTTTTAAGACCACTCGGTCTATAAAAAGAATAATCGATCGAAACTTATCTTGTCAATTTTTTAGACCAACTGTACCAAAATAAAAATAAAGCCAGTTGAGTCTCCTCTACTGGCTTTATCTGTTTGTTGTCCAGACTGATCTATTTGTCGTCATCAACGCTGCTTGGCGAAGACTTGGGTCCAGTAATAGCGATAATTCGTCGATTGGTTCTCCACCATGGATGAGCCCATCTGGTCGAAGTCGGCGTTCATGATATTAAGGCAGTGCCCTTCACTCGATAGCCAAGAGTTCATTACCGCATCGATTGAACGTTGCCCTCTCGCGACATTCTCTCCTAACCTGCTCCAAGCATAACCTGTGGCATTGACGCGACTGGAAAGCGTGCTGCCATTTGATCCGGTATGGCTCATAAAATCACTGTTTGCCATATCGCTAGAGTGTCCATACGCTGCGCTTTCTAAATCGTAACTCCAAGTAAGTGCTCCAACGGGAGGCATAGTTCTTGAGCCACATTGCTGAGTTTTAGATCGAGCATCGTTAACTGCGGCAAGCATTTGCTCGGCAAAAGTGGTGGCTGTAGGTGGTGTATCAGGGGATTGTGAGCCGCTGTCTGCAGGTGATGACGAATCTCCATCACCACCGCATGCACTGAGAAGTAGCGCCAAAGTAGGCACTAAGATCTTTGTTGGCATTGTCTGTCCTTATCTGTTTGACGAAAGGCAAAAAACGCTTTCGATAACCAAGTTCAATAACCTAACAAAAACCAATAAAAGCACCATATGGTGCAAGGTGTTTTAACCAAATACTCACGCTACGCTTTCATAGCTCGAATTTGCTTACGACTGGAGATTCAATTCCATATCGATACGGTGCATATCGACACCCCAACCATCAGGGATGTAGTTCAGCTCTACGGCACCATATTTGGCAAAAAACGGCGCAGATAAATGACTTGCGGCGATTTTGATTTGGGGGATTTTCAACTGCTCAGCTCGGTGAATCGCTCGGCTCATAAACTCATGACCAATCTTCATGCCTTGCGCTTTTGGTGAGATTAAAATCCAGTTCAAGCTATGAAATGCCTGTGTTTTGCCACTCAAACCATAAGCACCAACGAGTTCACCATTTAGAAAGCACACTTCATAACCTTGTGGGTCACTATCAAGAAACTCCGCGTAATCCTCTCTTTCATTGATTGTGAAATATACCCAAGTAACCTCGAGATGCTAGGTTCAGCGAGACTGACTTGGTTTGTAGACGCGGCGGCGATTTAAAGGTTTAGTGGGTCTAAATCAAGAATCGACAACAAAGTATACAAGCCAAGGCAGCTCGCCCTTTGGGAGCGTGTCATTGACCCGATTGCTGCGTCAAACAACTTGGAAAGAGCTGGCTATTACACTGCGTTGCTTTCCTTGCTCTCGAATCAATGACAACGCTCTGAATCCTGCATCTTGAAGTCACTTGGGTATATTCAGGGCAGTTTTCATCGAAGATGCGCAGGCAATCCTCTTTATCACTTGGTAGGAAGGCTCTGAAATTTATGTTGTTGGTCATAAAATTATCTCTTTAGAATCGATTCGTGCTTACTATGAGGGTATGTAAGACCTTACTAAATCTCTGTCGTCATGGTCAGGATTTCATTGATAAGGAACTGAGCTTTGTCGTTATCTAACTGGCGTTTGTGATAGATACCGACGTTACCGATTTTACTGGTATCTGTATGCAAACACTTCACGCCGTTTTTCTCCATCCAACCGTTCATCTTATCGCTGTAAGGCATAATAGCATTGGTCGTTTCGAGCAAATCCAAGCTAGCAAGTAGCGAACCGACTTCATAAACCACAAGTGCAGTTTCATTGGATTGATTGAAGGTTTGATCGTACTCGAATGCGTTGTTGAGCACTGAGCTGTATCGAGAATGCCCCGGCGTTACGCGGATCAGTGGATAAGCAGACATCGCCTCGGATGGTGATTCCAAAAACATTTTGTCATTAAGTAGAGGGTGGTCTCGATGAACAAAGAAAGACTCTTGATCTTGGAACAGCGGTCTGAACACCACCGGCATAAGATCTTTCAATCCGCCGATTTCGTGACCAATAAATAAATCTATATCACCTTGAATCAGGTGCTGCATCAAAGAAAGGTTGTTGCCAAATTCAATATAGAGTGAGCTATGAGGATGCGCTTCTTGGTATTTGGTGATCCCATGTCGCACAAAAAGCTCCCACCACGCTTCACCAACACCGATCTTCAGTTTGCCATGTTCCCTTTGATGCATGTCTTGAATTTTGTGCATCAAATCGAGATGTTTTTCTTGCTGTTCCTCGACATAACGGAGAAACACTTGCCCGTATTCTGTCAGCTCTACGCCTTTAGAACGACGTATTAATAGCGATACACCCATATCGCTTTCTAGCTTCTTGATCGCCGTTGTCAGGGTTGGTTGTGTTACATGCAGCAGCTCAGACGCCTTCTTGATGTTTCCGGTTCTGGCTACGGTCAGAAAATATCGATTCACTCGATTCATCATCGCCCACTCATTTAGGTATCAATTTTTCCTATATCATAAGCAAAAAGTTCAATTTCTACTAGCGGGGAAAAGCCACTATATTTTGTCTTAGATTTTTGATTGAAAAGGCACAAATAACATGGAAAAAACGTGGTGGCATAATGCAGTCGTTTATCAGATTTACCCACGCAGTTTTTACGACTCCAACAATGATGGCATCGGTGATCTAAAAGGTGTCATCAGCAAACTGGATTACTTAAAAAACCTTGGCATCAACGTGATTTGGCTCTCTCCTGTTTACCAATCGCCAATGGATGACAATGGTTACGACATTTCAGACTATCAAGCCATCGCACGTGAGTTCGGCACCATGGAAGACATGGAACAGCTATTCAAAGAAGCTGGCGAGCGTGATATCAAAATCGTTATGGATTTGGTGGTTAACCACACTTCGGATGAGCACCCTTGGTTCGTTTCTGCGCGTGAGTCTAAGGATAGCCCGTACCGCGATTACTACATCTGGCGTGATGCAGACTCAGAAGGCAATCTACCAAATAACATCGAATCGATTTTTGGTGGCGATGCTTGGCAATGGGACGAGAAAACCGAGCAGTACTACTTCCACCTCTTTTCAAAACGCCAGCCAGATTTGAACTGGGAGAACCCGAAAGTTCATCAAGAGGTGTTCAAGATGATGAACTGGTGGATTGAAAAAGGCATCGGCGGTTTCCGGTTGGATGTGATTGATCTGATAGGAAAAGAAGTCGACAAAGGCATCACGGGCAATGGCGATCGCCTGCACCCGCTGCTGCAACAAATGAACAAAGAAACCTTCGGTGGCAAAGATGTATTAACGGTCGGTGAAACTTGGGGGGCAACGCCTGAGATCGCTACGCTGTACAGCGCGCCAGAGCGTCATGAGCTGTCGATGGTGTTCCAATTTGAACACATTACCCTAACCTGGCAAGGTGGCGACAAATGGCAGCCGATTCCGCTCGACCTTAAAGAATTCAAAGACGTGCTAACCAAGTGGCAAGTCGAGCTGCAAGACACGGGTTGGAACTCCCTATTTTGGAACAACCACGATTTGCCTCGTGCAGTGTCGAAGTTTGGCAATGACAAAGCCTATCGAGTCGAGTCAGCCAAGATGCTAGCAACAACGCTGCACTTTTTGAAAGGCACGCCATACATCTATCAAGGCGAAGAGATTGGCATGACCAACGTGGCGTTCGACCAACTAAGCGATTACCGCGATATCGAAACGCGACAATTCTACGATGTGAAAACCGCTGCTGGTATCAGCCACGAGCACATGATGGATGCGATTCACAAGAACAGTCGTGATAACGCGCGTACACCAATGCACTGGAACGCATCAGAGCACGCGGGCTTTACCAGCGGAGCACCTTGGATTGCGGTCAACCCGAACTACCCACAGATTAACGTGGAAGCAGCGCTTAACGATTCGAACTCGATCTTCTACCACTACAAAAAGCTCATTGAGCTGCGTAAACGTCATGAAACCATCGTCTACGGAAGCTTCACTCCAGTATGGCAAGAGCATCAACACGTGTTTGGCTACGTGCGCGAATACCAAGGTGAACAGTTGTTTATCGTGAGTAACTTCTCAGAGCACGAGCAAACACTGCAAGTTCCAACCCAATATCAAGCCGATCAGGTAGAGTGCTTAATCAGTAACTATGCGACGCCTTGCGCGATTGCAGCGACGATAACCCTCGCACCTTACGAGTCTTTCGCAGTCAAACTGAAATAAATTTTGGAGGATATGGGAGCCACGAGCTCCCTTAAATATCTATGAATTCCGCAGCGAACGTTTATCAAGTTTTCACCCGACTATTTGGCAACACCAATACCACCAATCAACCTTGGGGCACCATTGAGCAAAACGGCGTCGGTAAGTTCAGTGACTTTAACGACAAGGCGCTCACTGCCATTCAACAGCTTGGCATTACGCATATTTGGTACACCGGAGTACCACACCATGCGGTGATCCGCGATTATAGTGCCATTGGCATTGAGAACGACCATCCAGCGGTGGTGAAAGGACGTGCAGGCTCGCCTTATGCGGTGAAAGATTATTACTCCGTGAATCCCGATTTGGCGGATGATCCAGCACATCGATTAGAAGAGTTTGAAGCCCTTATCGAGCGTACGCATGCGCACAACATGAAGGTCATTATCGATATTGTGCCAAACCACGTTGCCAGACGTTACCAAGGTTTGAACAACCCTGTCGGTGTACGAGATTTTGGTGCCGATGACGATACGAGCGTTGAGTACCATCGTGACAACAATTTCTATTACGTTCCTAATCAAGCGTTTGAGTTACCTAACATTCCTGAGCAATTTTCCCCGCTAGGTGACCCGACGCTGATTAGGAACCTTTCTAACTTTGAAAAATTGCCTGCCTTTGAAGAGTTTCCCGCCAAATGGACCGGCAACGGCTCTAGGCTTGCTCAACCGCAATTTGATGATTGGTATGAAACCGCCAAAATCAATTACGGCGTGCGCCCAGACGGCAGCAAAGATTTCCCAGAACTGCCAGCCGATTACGCAAACAAATCCCATGCTGAGCATTTGCAATTCTGGCAAGACAAAACGCTGCCAAACTCTTGGTATAAGTTCCGCGACATAGCGCTTTACTGGATAGACAAAGGCGTCGATGGCTTCCGTTATGACATGGCGGAAATGGTGCCTGTCGAGTTTTGGAGCTTTATGAATTCCAGCATCAAAGCAGTCAATCCAGAGGCGTTTTTGATGGCAGAGGTGTATCAACCGCATCTCTATCGCGACTACATTCATCTCGGCAAGATGGACTATCTGTACGACAAAGTTGACCTCTATGATTGCCTCAAAGACGTGATGCACAGCAAACAGCATGTGAGCAAAATCAGTGAGATTCAAGAAAGCATGATGGATATTGAACACCACATGCTGCACTTCCTTGATAACCACGATGAGCAGCGTCTTGCCTCGCCTGAATTTGCTGGCAGTGCAGAGAACGGCTTGCCCGCTATGTTGATTTCTACCCTGCTTAGCACCTCACCAACCATGGTGTATTTCGGACAGGAAGTGGGAGAAGCAGGAAGAGAAAACGCAGGCTTTGGGCAACCAAGTCGTACCTCCATCTTTGATTACATCGGTGTCCCAGAACACCAAAAGTGGATGAATCATGGCAAGTTCGACGGGGGCTTGTTATCGCAACAACAGAAAGAAGTAAGAGCCTATTATCAACGCTTACTCAACTTAGCTTTGACCTCGCCAGCCAAAATGGGAGGTTACTTTGACCTGTATCCAAGTAATCAACAAGCCTTGGGGGAAGAGTCATTCTGCTTTGCTCGCTATTCGAGTCAGCAATTGATTTTGGCAGTCGCACGATTAAGGGGAGAACAACCTCAAAACATAGAGTTGGTCATGCCATCTGAGCTGATCAAAAAACTCGAACTGCGCGATGGCGAGTACATCTTAAAAGACGCTATGAATCGTCTTTCTCCACTCACCTTACGCGTCGAAAATGGTGTCGGTAAATGCCAACTGAATATCGAGCCACAGTGCGCTAGTGCTTTCACACTAGATATAGACACTTCCATCGCAGATTAAATTTGGCTGCTGTTCACAAAAACAGTCAAAACCTTCCAAGTCCCTTCTCTACATCAACCACCGCAAAGCATTGGCTACTGGGTATCACCCAAGCCAATGCGCTTCCCCGATCACATTCCAACGCATTGATATAGAAAAATGTAATACCAACGACAAAGAAATCAATTTTAACCGCAGAGTGCATCCCCGTATTATCAAACCGTGAAACAACAGCTGACGTCCAGTCACTAGGTTTGAAACAAGGAATCTATCGCAATGAAACCTATTCTAAAAACACTTTCGCTTTGCACTTTATCTGTTCTTTTAGCGCCTTCTGTTTCTGCAATGCAGGAAGGTGAAATCATCATTTGGATCAACGGTGATAAGTCTTACCAAGGATTGAGCCAAATTGGTCAACAGTTCGAAGAAGATACGGGGATTAAGGTTAATGTTCAGCACCCGGATTCTCTAGAAGAAAAGTTCCAACAACACGCCGCGACAGGCGGTGGTCCTGACATCATCTTCTGGGCACACGACCGTTTTGGTGGCTACGCTCAAGCGGGCTTACTGCAAGAAGTGAAACCGAGCCAAGAGTTTAAAGATAAGCTTGTCGATTTCAGTTGGGATGCAGTCACTGTAGATGGCAAAATCTTTGGCTACCCTCTGGCTATCGAAGTCCCTTCTCTAATTTACAACAAAGACCTGTTGCCAAACCCACCTAAGAGTTGGGAAGAGCTGGAGTCCATCCACCAAGCGATGCAAAAACAAGGCAAGAAAGCGATCATGTGGGACGTGAAAAACGCTTACTTCACTTGGCCAATGATTTCAGCTGGCGGCGCTTATGCTTTTGGTAAAACAGCAGAAGGCTACGATGCTAAAGACACGGGTGTAAACAATGAAGCGGGTGTGGCTGGTCTGCAATTCCTTGTCGACATGGTCAACAAAGGCATCGTCGATCCAAATATGGATTACTCAGTATCCGAAGCGTCGTTCACCAAAGGTGAAGTGGCAATGACCATCAACGGTCCGTGGTCTTGGGGCAACCTAGACAAAATGGATGTGAACTACGGCGTTGCTGTGTTGCCAACCTTAAACGGCGGTAAAGGTAACCCATTCGTTGGCATTTTGAGTGCGGGTATTAACGCATCAAGCCCAAACAAAGATCTGGCTGTTGAGTTTCTAGAAAACTACCTATACCAAGACGCCGCATTGAAAATCATGGATGACGACAAGCCACTTGGTGCCGTGACACTAAAATCGTTCCAGAAAGTGCTGGAAAGTGACGAGCGCATTAAATCAACCATGATCAACGCAGAAAACGGCGAGATCATGCCGAACATCCCTCAAATGACGTCTTACTTCTTTGCGGAAGGTGCTGCTATCGATAACGCGATGCAAGGCAAGCAAACCGTGAAAGACGCCCTAGACACTGCAGCAAAACAAATTGTTCGCTAATTCTTTCATGTTCGTATTTGGCACAGTTCGCTGTGCCTTTTTTATTTTATGAGACTCTAGAATATGCCCCAATACCCAACGTTATATCTGAAAGGCACACTAAATGGTTGGGGGCTAGATACGCCTTTCCAGCCAATTGATGAGCACCAACTACAAGCTAGCGTAGTTTTCCCAGCCGATAGACACCAATTCAAAATCGCCGATTTGAATGGCAGCGAAGAATGGACGTTCGCCGCAGATGATATTAAAGCAGTGAATATCAGTTTGAATCATAAGCTCTCGCTTATTCCAACTCAAGGCATTGGTAATGATTTGGTGTTTGAACCAACACAATCAGGTCGTTATTTGCTGACGCTCGACTTCAGCACAGCGTCGCCAAGTCTAAACGTCAAACCCGCAATGGCAGGCACCGCCTCCTTACTCACTCAATTGAAATTCGCCCATCTCATCACTTCGCAATCAGGTCCTATCCCCGCTAAATCATTGCCGAGCACAGCCAAAATCCTTCCGCTCGATGAGTTGTTCGAGGCGTTGGCGATCAAGAGCGAAACGCCTTTCCCATTTGTGTTTGGTGATAACCTCGACGGCTACTATGAAGGCACCACACACAGCGCTTTGGGCACGGCACGTTATCGCCATCATCAAGGTTGGTATTTAGGTGGTTTCGCCTCAAGCATTGGCAACGCATTCAACGACAAAACACAGGCGCAGTATGCCTGCTTAATGCCATATGGAATCGAGCATCATTATGAGAATGCCAGTAAAGATGGCTTGTCCTTGATTGCAGGGCAACGCCTTGCTGCACTGAATGTGGAATCCACCAGCAGCGAAATGTTGGCACTGTTTCCTGAACTCAACCTCAATCCATCGTACTGCCAAGTAGAAGCGTTGGAAGATTGCCTGCTTATCTCTGTCGATCCAGACATCTGCCCTGAAGGCTCGCTCTCGTTTATCGCGATCAGCGCAAACCAAAGCTTCCGAGCACAAACGCTCAATGAGAGAGATTCGAACGTCAGTGATAACGTTCTATCCGGCAGCCAAAACATTCAAATTAAGCTCAGTTCAGAGACCACAACGAACCGCTTCACTGCCTACTTTGCGTTCTCCAACAACAAAACCGATGCTATCCAACAAGCACAAAACGCAGCCCTCGAACATGCAGAGTTGAAACATCAAAACGCAGTATTTGAGTTTTTGACCAAGAACTATTTTTGGTGTGACGATCTGGAATACAACCGCGCCGTTATGTGGGCACGATTAGCCAGCCGAACCTTCGTTAATAAAGAGCTGGGTACCGGCATTTGGGCGGGGTTGCCATGGTTTAAAGACTGTTGGGGCAGAGACACCTTTATCGCGCTGCCCGGCACCAGTTTAGTAAATGGCGAGTTTGACGAAGCCCGCGACATCATCACCAACTTTGCTTCGATGCAGTTAGATGATCTGAAAGACAAAAATCATGGTCGAATTCCAAACCGTGTCACCAGCGAAACTAATATCATCTACAACACGACCGACGGCACACCGTGGATGATTCGCGAGATCTTCGAATACATTAACTACTCCGGTGATACACAGTTCGCCCAGCAAATGTTGCCCATCATAGAGCGCTTTATTGAAGGGGTTGAAAAGCACTACCTCGATGATGATGGCTTGATGCGACATCGCGATCCCGATACCTGGATGGACGCCAAGATCAACGGTCAGCTCCCATGGTCACCTCGTGGACCGAAAGCCAACGACATCGAAGCATTGTGGTTTGAGAGTCTACAAGTGGCAAACCAACTTGCAAAATGGAATGGTGACCACGCCTTAGCGGAACATTGCCAAACTTTGGCGAACAAAGTGAAAGCCAGCTTTATCGACAAGTTCTGGGATAGCGAATCCATGTGCTTAGCGGATCATCTCAAGCAAGACGATGTGAAAGACATCAGTATTCGCCCAAACCAGCTAATGACATTGACCATTCCGACCAACCAAGCCTTAATTCCAGAGTATATTGGGCAGCACATTGTGAAGAACAGCGTCGAGCATCTGCTTTTCCCTTGGGGCATCTGCTCTTTGCAACAAGAGCACCCAGAATTCCACCCCTATCATGACAACCGCCCTGAGTATCACAAAGATGCGGCATACCATAATGGGACCATTTGGGGTTGGAACGCAGGCTTCACTGTGGGCGCACTTACCCGTTACCAGCAACAGGATTTAGCGTATCAACTGAGCAAAAACTTAGCCCATCAGATTTTATATCAGGGACATCGCGGCACCATGAGCGAAAACTTGGATGCTTACCAAGCGTCTGCGACGTCCGTCATTCAAAGCGGAACTTATGCTCAAGCGTGGTCAGTGTCGGAATTTGCTCGTAACACTCAGCAAGACTATCTCGGCTTTACGCCACAGCTCTCGCGCAACACCATCAAGCTTTGCCCAAGCTTACCATCAACTTGGAAACACCTAAGCGCTCGACTGCCGTTTGGTGATAACAACGCCCTGCATGTTGACGTCGAACAAGCTGAGAAAACCAAATTCTCATTTGAGTTTGAACGCCCTCAACCTGAAGTTCAGTTCATCGTGAAACTGCGCGGTCAGGAATATGAGGTCGGCATTGAAGCCGATGTGATTGACGGTTCAATTGAGATCGAATGGTACCCAGAATCCGGGCAAATGAAGTGTAATCGTGATGGTGTAAAAACCAGATTAAAACCATTAGCACCAGTTACTTTGTTGGAAGGATTAACCTTCGCTCAACCTAACCCAGCACTATCGCACCGAGCGCTTGAGGAAGAGAACTACTTGCTCAACAAGCGTTCTGCAGAAAAGCTATGTATTGCTAGAGACTAAAAAAACTCAGAGGGCGCGAAAGCGCTCTCTGAGGTCCAAAAATAGACACTTTAATAATGGAGTTACTTGTTATCTACGGCGTCAACAAACACTTTCTGTGCGCCGTCGATACCCAATCGGTTGGCTTCTTCTAGCAGCGTCATCGCTTTTGATGTTTGGTTGTTCTTCACTGCTGCTCGAATAGATTCAAAATAATAGGCTCGTGTATCAGCATGAACACTCGTTGATGCCGATTTCGTGTTCGAACTTACTGCTGACGATGTTTGCATGGTTGCCGATGCTGGCGCTGACAATTTTACCGGAGCCACCACAACTGCCGCTTTCTGTGTCTCTGTGGTACGTGAAGGCGCGGCTAACGATAAGGTTTTGATCGCCACTTCCAAAGAGCCAAAAGCTTCATAAGTATATTTCGGGTCGGTCACCATCGGCATTGGCTGACCCAACTCCACAGCACGCTCTTTGGCAGGATGAGGAATTTGAATCGAATCACCTAGCTCGCTTTCATCAGTATAAACAATAAAGTAAGGCGTTTTCTCAACGTCGAGCGTAAAGCTCAGCTGGTATTGAGTGCGCGTAAGCATGCCCGTGGTTTCGATATCAAAGCTATCATGATCATTGATATTCACGATATTGAACGCTTTATCTAAAGTGATCAGCTTAGGCGCGAAAACCTCGCCATTGACCATATGGCTGGCAAGCTGAATATTCACTTTGCTTGAACGCGCTGGCAACTTAAACGCAGCAAAATAGCTGTTCCCTTCAGCGAAGCGACCTACCGGCGAATCCGCATTAATCGAAAACTCAATTTGCTCATTAGTGCCGAGCTCTAACCATGGAAATTCAGAGAAGTTATTGCAGCAAACTGCCGCTTCCGGCACCGATTGCAACGTCGTCGCTTCCAATGTTGGAGAAGCCGCACATGCGGTTAACGCCGAGCTCAACATGAGGGCAAGGATTACACGGTTTTTCTGCATGATTTATCTCTCTTTCTCAAGGTAAAACAGATCTGCTAAACAATCATTCAAAAGCAAACAAGGCAGCGCTATTCGCTGCCTTTTGCAAAGTGTGGTTAGAACCAAATTTCGGTGTGAACACCAATCACGGTTTCATTTTTACCATCCTCGATGCCAATCTGACGCGCGCTCGCTTCATCATCAGCGGTAATGTAGCTCACGTAAGGTTTGATTTGAGGACGACCAAAGTAGTCTGCGTTTACAGTAAACGCCGCCGCGAGTTCGATGTTGTAAATATCACTTTCGACATCATCCCCTGTACGTCCCCAGTAGCCTTCAGCCCCTTCTTCATGACCATAAGACGCCGTCATCTCAAGACGAAGGTTATCGTTCACTTTATAAGAAGGACGGACAGCCACAAGGTAGCGTTTTAAGTCATCAGCACCAAACAGTTGGTCGAGTGCACCGATATAGGTAATTTCAGAACCCATCTGCCAGTTTTCAGAGATGTTTAGCACACCGTAAGAAGTGAAGAATAGAGATTCAGCTTTATCGTCACCGCCAGACCAACCACCAAAGTTCACGCCACGGTTTTGCGCGACACCTTTACCGTAGGCAAGTGCGTTTTGCGTCCAACCGTCTAAGCCGTAGTAACTCGTGTTCAAAGTAATTGCAGCGCCAAAGCCATCATCTGAAGAATTGTCTTTGCCTTCTTGCTGCATGTATTTAAAGTCGAAATCTACGCTACCGAAGCCCACATCTACGCCATAGTAGTAGAAATCCAAAGTAGAAACGGTAGTGCGCTCAGCATTGGCTTTAACAATCTCACACGTCGACGCATTGCTGTTGTCTTCACACACCAACACATCTGGTGCGCCTGCGTCTGGATCGGCAATCACATACGCGATACCTGCGGTGTTGCCAGCGAGCTTAGTTTGAATACCGGCACCAACACCTGATGACTGCTTCCAGAACTCACCAGATAACAGACCAGACGCACGATTTAGGAAGCGTTGACCACCCCAAATCGAGGTGTCTTCCCCAAAGTAAGGCAGCGCACCGATTTCAACAAACGCTTCCTTCACTTCAAACTGTGCAGTGGTATTGTCTTTTTGGCTACCCGCAGAAGAGTAGGCATAAGAGTTGCCGTTGCCATATTCAGAGCGAACAACAAAGTCAGACCAAACACCGTTCGCATGCTCAGTATGCTTTTTAATGATGAATTCAACTTGATTGGTACTCTTACCGTGTGTACCTGCTGTTTTGTAATCTGGTTTGCCAAATTCAGTATCCACTGATTTGCCATCAACAGTTCTAAAGTTCATTGACGCATAGCCGAAGATTTCCCAGCCATCAGCGATAACATCGGTGCCATTTACTTTTTCAACAACGGGTGCGGCTTCATCACCAGCGATCACATCTAACGCCACTTCGGTCTCAGCAAAGACGGCACCTGTCATTAAAACAGATGTAATTGCGGCAGCCACTGCACTTACTTTTTTCATTCTAAACTCCGATACGGACAACTAAATTCGTGTGCTTCTCTTGCGGAAAGCATTGCTGTTTCTATGACGTATGATGGAGTGAAAAATAAGCGGCTAAAAATTGATTTAATTGACGATGATATTGCTATTTTTTATATCAGAGCGGTTTGAGATGGATTTTAAAAGCATTGATAGAATCAATTACAACGTAATGCGCGTTAAACGAACTAAGAATGATTCACGGTAAATAGTAAGGAAGATGAGAATTTGTGAACACTGCCAAATTTAGCGTTTTAAGCGCACGGCGGTTTTGAGATCACGATGCAGCACATATTTGCCCCGCCAAACACAACTTACGGAAATAAAGCAATATTACCGTCCCATTTCATAAGTCGTTACACAACTCGGGGCTTTAAGACTTTACATCTGGCGCAAGGAGTAGAACACTTCTCACAAAGTAAAACCCAAGCCGACATAGTAGAGTCAGTAAAATTATGAGTAACACCACGGCGAAAAAGTCGAATCCATTATTCGAAGTCCTGTTTAACGTCATCATCCCTTCCTTCATTTTGATGAAGTTCAGCGGTGAAGAACACCTAGGTACAGCAATGGCACTCGTTGTTGCCTTGGCGTTCCCATTGGTTTATGGCGGCATGGATCTTATCCGCAACAAGAAATTCAACTTCATTTCTGCACTTGGTTTTATCAGTGTGCTGTTAACCGGTGGTATTGGCTTGTTAGAGCTAGACACACGTTGGTTAGCGTTAAAAGAGGCGTTGATTCCAGGTCTGATAGGTATTGCAGTGTTAGGCTCAACCTTCACTCGTTATCCGCTAATGCAAAAGCTTGTATTGAACGATACCATCTTGAACCTACAACTGATTAACGAACGTTTAGAGCAGAATGGTAAAACGCAAGCATTTGAGCGTTGCCTGATGTCGTCGAACTATCTGTTCGCTAGCACCTTCGCTTTCTCATCTGCGATGAACTATTTTCTAGCAACTTGGATTGTGACTAGTCCATCGGGCACAGCGGCGTTCAATGAAGAGTTGGGTAAGCTCACCCTTTACAGCTACCCAATGATTGCTATCCCAAGTATGTTGATGATGTTTGGTATTTTCTACTACATCTGGCGTCAAGTTCGCGCGATGACGTCGCTAGAAACCGAGCAGATCTTCCATACCAAGTAATGCTTGTTGCACCTTGATAGGCAAAATTAGATAAAAAGAACCCCGATAATTGATAACCAATTATCGGGGTTTTGTTTTTAAGAGTAATTTATCACTTAGAAGCTGTAAGCCACTGACGCTTTGAAGTTACGACCAGCTTCGTAGCTAGTGTACTTATCTGAGCCCCAAGAAATACCAAAGCCTGTATGCTCTGCGTACTGCTTGTTGAATAGGTTGTCTACCGCTAGGTTAAGTGATAGGTCTTTTGCAAAATCTGGTACGTAAGCCGCCCATAGGTTGTGCGTTGCAAAACCTGCACGTTCAATCTTGTCACCATCTTCGTCTTTGTAATCATTACCCGGAACGAAACGTGAATCCCAGCCGAACACAAACTCGCTGGTTAGATCGTACTTGAAGCCCGCCTTGATGTTATGGATACCAGTTTTGTTCATGTGGCTCTTCTTGCCATTCTTCAGGCTCGTTTGCTCACCATCAGAGTATGAGTGGTTTGCGTAAAGCGCGAAGTCTTCAATGCTGTAGGTGAATACCGTCTCTACACCCCAAACTTCAACATCGTATTGGTTTACCAAAGTTGTGTTGTTTTTGGTTGGGTGCATTTGGTTATCTAGATCATACTGGTAAGCAGTAAAACCAAGGATTGCATCGTCTGCCATCAGCAAACCAGACATGTCGTAATCAAAGCCTGCTTCGTAGTTGTTACCCGTCATCGCTTTGGTATCAGACTGTTTAACATCGCTCGCCGCTTTCATGGTTAGCGTTTCTGGCAATGAAGCCCCTTTGAATAGACGACCGTAACCAATACGAAGTTTTAGGTTGTCTGTGGTTTGGTATTCACCTTGGAACTTAGGCGATAGTTGATCGTATTTACCTTTAAACACGCCACCCAGCTCATGAACATCGTAGCGAAGACCAGTTACGAAACGGAAGTCATTAATCTCAAACGCATCTTGAGCGTAAATACCGTAAGCCGTTACAGTACCGCCATCCATGTCGTAGTTCTTCGTTTGACCTTGTTTTGAACCTGAGGTGTAGTGACCTAGACCAGAGTCGATCCACTGCTCCGCTTTGTAGCCTTCGAAGCCGTAAGTCAGCTCGTGTTCACCAACCCAAGAGATATTGCGGATGTCACCACCAATGGTCGTCACGTTGTATTCGCGATCAGGAATCGATAGGTCACCATCTTTGGTGAATTCCCAAGCGCCGTTCACCTTCTTCCAATCGCCATACTCTTCGACTAACGCGTCGCGTTCCATGTATTGACGGTTGTAGTACAAGTTGGTTTTTAGGTTAACCAAGTCGCTTCCATTATCGAAACGGTGCTCGAACGTCACGGTATCACGGTTAAGTGAGTTGTAGTTGTGATCATCATGCAGGTAAAGTGCGCCTGCTTTTTCACCCGATAGCTGACGCTTACCGCCATCTTGGTAGGTGTTAAAAGTAAGCTTAAATTCATTAGCATCGTTTGGAACGAAGACTAGCTTCACCAAGCCAGATTTCAGTTCACCTTGCTTTGAAGTCACGTCATCTTTACCAGGAATGTAAAGATCGCCGTCTTCTGAGTAGTTGATGATACCCATCAACTGAAGTTCATCATTCAACTGCGCGTAAACCGCAACATTCGTCGTGAAGCGCTCATAAGCCGTTTGATACCCCGTTTTAACGCGAGCACCGACGCTTTCGCCTTCCGAAAGTAGATCGCTGGGATCTTTCGTTTCGTATTTAAATGAGCCGTTAATCGCACCAGCACCAGACAGTACTGAGTTACCACCTAGCGTGATTTCAGCTAACTTAAGCATCGCAGGATCGAACGTTTGGTCGCCCGAGTGGTGGAATAACTGACCTTCTTGACGCGCACCATCAATGGTTACGACAGAGAATTTGTCTTCCATACCGCGAATGTAAACTTTACGGGAGTAACGAGCGTTACCGTCAACCGTAACACTCGGCATGGTGTTCAATACGTCTTTAATATCCGACGCTTGTTTGAGCTCTAACGTTTCAGCGTTAATCTCAGTTTGAACAAGTTGATCAAGGGCAGAACCGACAACAACAATATTTTCATCGGAAGCGTGAGCAGCAAAAGAGGCAATGGCAACGGTGATGGCTGCTGATAGTGACTTCAGTTTCATAATACTACTTATATTTTATAAACAACAACGTGGTGCGAAGCATAATACACAACATTAATGATAATTAATCTCATTTACATTCTTTACGTTAATGAGTGATTTATTTTTATTCAGAATGAACCAGGCATCGTCAGTAAACCACTCAGCAGAAAAGAGCAAAAAAGTGCGAGGAAGTGGGTGTTGGACGGTTTTGAGTAAAGTGAGAAGTAGATAACCTCCACGAATCTGCTTCCAGTGTTAGACTAAAACCACTCTCTTTCGCTTTGTGAAATACGATGCCATCTCGCCCAAAAACCTTTTATGAACAAGAAATCGATCGCGTGTACAGCGAGATGCCGTTGAGCCCGAAACAGTACCTCCTGATCAGGCAGTCCAAGGCATTTATGGAAAAGCATCACTCAGAAAACATCGAGCTAAACGACTTAGCCAAAGCGGCTTTTATGTCACGCTTTCACTATGTGCGGATTTTCAAACAGATGTATGGTGTCACGCCGCGAAGCTATTTAAGGGATATGCGGATTAAAAAAGCCAAAGTGCTGCTCAAGGAAGGTCACTCGATTACGGATACTTGTTTTCAGGTTGGCTATGAGAGCTTAACCACGTTTTCGAGTGTCTTTAGAAAGAGCACAGGTTACTCCCCCAAAGCGTTTCAAAAAATATATAAAAGCAATCTAGAATAAGTTTTTGAGCCAAGCTTTCGCTATCTTTTACTTATTCCAAAACAGTAAAGGTGAATACCCGTGATCAGAATTTCCCTAACCAGCGTTCCTGTTAACGATCAAGATAGAGCTCTCGATTTCTATACCAATATCCTTGGTTTCATTAAAAAAACAGAAGTACCAATTGGTGAGCACAAATGGCTAACAGTGGTCTCTCCACAAGAGCAATCTGGCGTGGAATTATTGTTAGAACCGATGGCATTTGGTCCAGCAAAAATATACCAAGACGCGTTGAAAGAATCCGGAATCCCATGGACGTCGTTTGCGGTCGATGACCTAAATAAAGAATATGCAAGATTAACTAAGCTTGGCGTGCAGTTCTCAATTGAGCCACGAGAAGCAGGCACGGTCATGATTGCGGTACTTGACGATACCTGTGGTAACTACATCCAATTGATGCAAGAGCTTTAAAAACGGCTCATGAGCGGATAGAAAGAACAGAGGTTATCAGGTAAGCAACAAAATCTGAGACCTCTTGTTTGTATAAAGCCCTACCGAAAAAGTGTGATTACACCAAGCAAAGATATGAAAGTGATCGTGTATTCGATATCCAACTCGATTAGCATGGATTTTTTAACATCCTGTCACATTTATAGAACCTATGTTTGGATTAAAACGAATCAAATCAGAAAATGAGCTGCTAAAGCAAGAATTAGCAGACCTCAAACAGAAGTACCAAACTGACGTTGCTGCTCTGGAAAATCAGCTCCAAGAGGCTCAGCAGCTTGTTCGCTCCGCTCAACAGGAACACCACAATAGTGATGAGTTGATGTCGAGCAGTTTGAAAGGTGGAGATATGCTCCAAACCATTCGAACAGAGATGGTGGAGAGTGCGCAATCTATGGCGCATGAAAACCAAGAACTGCAACAACTAGATGAAATGTTTAAGCAGACTCATCAAGCTCTCGCTCGTCTTGATAACCGAGCCGTGAAGATCAGTACGCAAGCCTCACAAAGCATTGAATCTGTTCAAATATTAGATAAAACTGCCACTTCTATTTCCCTTCTTGTATCGACTATTCAAGAGATTTCTGACCAAACGAATTTGTTGGCATTAAATGCAGCGATTGAAGCAGCACGAGCCGGTGAAGCAGGCCGCGGATTTGCCGTGGTAGCAGATGAGGTAAGAAACCTTGCCGGCAAAGCCAGCGAAGCCAGTGAGCAGATTGATTCTTTGGTGAACCAAGTACTAACGCAAGTGAACGCGATTAAAACCTCGATTGATGAAAACCAAACTTGTGCTGAGGAAGTGTCTGCCTCTTCTGCGCAGATTGGTTCTATTGTCAACGAAGTGGTCGTGAAATCGGAACACATGCAACAGGTGATCCATATTGCTTCCACACGCGCTTTCTTGGATACGGTCAAACTCGACCACGCCATTTGGAAGAACAATATCTACCGTCTCCTACAAAAAGGCGCGTTTGGTGAAACCGTTAATAGCCACTCTGAGTGTCGCTTGGGTCAGTGGTACTACCGTGGCGATGGCAAGGCTTACAGCCACTTAAGAAGCTATGCATTGCTTGAAGAGCCACACAAAGGCGTGCATGACGGTGGACGTGAAGCAATGAGCCAAGCCAAATCTGGCAACATGGCAGGCATGGTGACTGCAATTAACGCCATGGAAGACGCGAGCGAACAAGTCGTAGTACAAATCGATCGCCTAATGGATGAAATCATCGCGAGTTAAAGGCACCTCAATTGCTCTTGGCTAGAACGCAAAAAGGGATGGTGAATGCCATCCCTTTTTTATTCTTCAATTTACCCAGTAACCTCAAGGTGTTTGAATACAGTTACTACATGGTCAGAATGATTTTGCCTTGCAGCGTGACCGACTCATCTTCTATCAGCTCGAAGGCGCGCTGGAACTGTTCTAACGGAAGGTAGCAATCCACATCGAGTTGTATTTGGTGTTCCATAAAGTGTTCTAGCATCTCGGCAAAGACTTGTTTGCGAACGGTCTTACCAACTGACTCTTCCCAATAGCGCAAAAAGAACGTACTGAAGTCGATATTGTTCTGCTTCATACAAGCGAAGAAAGCAGGCTTATAAGGGGTGAGAGAAAGCGTTCCGTAATTAATATATGTTCCCGAACTAAGCAAAACTTGGATGAGCTCTGTGCCCACTTTGCCACCAATGGCATCGAATGCGACATTGGGTTGAGGCAACTCTCGAGTATCGATTTGAGATTGCAGATCTTGCTTGCTATTTAGCACTGCAATGGAATCGTATGGATAACGCTCTGGCGCGGAGCTTATCGCAATCAAAGTAAATCCACGCGAGTGCGACAACTGAGCGAAGATCTTACCAATCGCAGAATTGCCTGCGTTGATGATCACCACGTCATCTTTACTTAACTTGGCAACGTGAGTGGTGATCACCCAAGCCGTCAGGGCATTGATATACAACTGGCAAGCGTAGCCATTCTCAAGCTCTTCCGGCACTGCAAAGACATTCTCCTCAGGCGCATCGACATAGCTTTGCCAAGCCCCACTCTGTGCCACCAGCACCTTTTGCCCAATTTGAAATTCGGTTTGATGCGGATCGTTTATCTCAACCACTCGCCCAACCGCTTCAAACCCAGGCACTCGCGGCGGTACGTGGGTACGACGATACTGCCCTACTCCCTGAATCGACAATCGGTCACTTGGATTAATGTTTGTGGCTTCGATTTGCACACGAACTTTATCCAAAGCCAGTGGCTCTAGCTCAACATACTCCAACACCAACGATACACTTGGCGAACCAAAGCTCAGTTGATTAACGCGAGTGTTTGTCTTGGTCTTAGTTAAGCTCATCTTGATACCATTGAATTGCTCGAGGGAATATGGCGCGCCATAGGGAAACGGGTATATAACGTTTTCTCGGCACGCACGTCAAATTGGATAAGAGCTTAAACGGGCTGACTCAGCATAAACACCACCACTAAAGCGAGACAGCTGCCCATGCATCGGTTCACCCATACCACCTTTTGTGGTGACTGTATAAAGCGGTTCAATACGGTGCCAAAGTACGCCCACGCAAACATCCCCAGCACACCAGTTCCCACCATCACACTTATGATGATCACCACTTGAGTCAGGTAATCATTGTTTGGCGAGATAAATTGAGAGAATACCGTCAGTGACGCAACCCAACTTTTCGGATTAAGAATTTGCACCCAAACGCCAGATAAAAAGCCGGACTTTTTCGCATTCGAATCATTGTCGAGTTCCATTGTGGCAATCGACCATGCGAGATACAGCAGGTACGCCGCACCAATCCACTTTAACGCCGTGTACAAATCAGGGTAAAGGGTAAACAAACTGACAAGCCCCACACTTGCACCAACCAACATGATGATCACCCCGACTGCATTGCCCAATACGAACGGTACGGTCGCAGAAAACCCATATCGGCTTGAAATACCTAACAGCGCGACGTTACCAGCTCCCGGCGTTAAAGAAATAGAAACGGCAAACAATAAAAATGCCGCCAGCAATTGAGCACTCATGCACTCTCTCCCAAAAAGTAATCAACGAATATGTGAAACAGTCTAACGATTTGGGTAGAAAGAAAATTGCTATCTGCGCTACGATAAAAGTTAATTTGAGCAGACTATTTCTAAAATAATTATGAAAAAGAAAGAATCCACCAACTTTGAATTGGATAGTACCGATTTCGCCATCCTTGACCATATTCAGAAAGATGGTCGCATGAGCAATTCTAAGCTTGCCGAGACCGTCAACCTGAGTGAAACACCCTGCTGGCGACGCTGGAAGAAAATGGAAGAGGAAGGTTACATTGAGGGTTACGCTGCAAAGCTGAACCGTAAAAAACTCGGTTTCCAAGTTTCTGGTTTTACTCTGGTTACCCTCGGCAGTCATGAGGTAGAAAACACCACGCCTTTTGAAGACTTTGTCGCAGAAACCGATTGGATCTTAATGTGTCACTGCATTGCAGGCAGCGCGGATTATATGGTGCAAGTGGTGGCTCGAGACTTAGACGAATACTTTGACCGCATCAGTGCTATTCGCCGCGTGAAAGGCATCAGCGCCATTCAATCTAACGTCTCCGTAAAGGAAATTAAGAGTACTTTCCAGTTACCGTTAGAGTAGTGTGATGGACGAGACTGATTTTGTGGGCAAGATTGGACTCACTATCCCCGTCGACCATTCACACGGAACTGTTGTGGGGTGACATCAAAATAGGCTTTAAACGCTTTGATGTAAGAAGAGTCATTTTGATACCCCACTTGATCGGCAATGCTTTGGATCGAGAGCTCTTCATCTAGCAAAGAGAGCGAATAAATCAGCCGAATTTGTTGTCGCCAAAGTTGGAACGAGGTGTTGAACTCTTTGGAGAACAAGCGCGACAAAGTTCGCTCGGATGCGCCGACTGTCTCTCCCCACTGTTTGAGTGACCAATCCAATGCTGGCGTGTCGGTCAGCGCTTCGAATATCAGCTTTAAGCGCCTGTCTTCTGGCAGCAGTAACTGAAAGGTCTGCACGTTATCTTTCATGATTTGATCGTGCAGCACGCCTAGCAATCGTGAGACTTCCTCATCACTAACGAACCCTTCGCATTGGCGGCGTATTTCCTGTAACAACTCATTCAGAAACGGAGTAAGTGTGATGGTTCGAACTTGATGCTCGTATTCAATGCCAAACTCAGGGTTTAGATAGATACCGACAAATGTCGTATGGCTTAGCGCGATGGATTCATGTTGAATACCCGCAGGCACAAACAGCGCAGAGGTATGAGGCACAAGGTGTTGGTAGTGATCGGTTTTGGTTTGTAATAACCCTTTGATCGGGAAGATGACTTGATGCCATGTGTGTTGGTGCATCGCATCAATGTAACCTTTGGGCATGTCGATGGTCTTAACCAAAGCTGGTGAATGAGGATTGGCAGCCATCATCTCATTGGAGGTCATGACACCGGAGTGAGAATCGATTTGGCGGGTTGGCATTATTAACTGTCCTTACATCCCTACTCTGACACAAGTTCACTAGGCTATCATGCTCGGCAAAGTGAATGAAGCCGTGAGGTGCGACGTATGCGATATCAAGTTGAAATATCCAAAGAAAACCAACTCTTAATCAAAGTCGATATTGATAACATCAACCAAGACAAGTGCGAAGCATCGCTTGAAACCGTGTTAACCAAGTTTCCTAAAGCGGAAGGTTATCAACGTCATGTGTTGGTTTCAGATAGCGAAACGCGTTACTTAAAAAGCACAGAAAAGCGCATTGAAGTACTGGCAGCGATTCCGGTATTCAAGTCATTAGGCGAGCGCTAGCGTGGTCTTGTCTCACACCGTTTGGCAAATCAGTTTTAGGTGATAAGGAAAGAATATGAAGAAGTTAGGCGTAGTTAACAGCGTATTAGCAGGTAAAACCGTTGCCTTTGCACATGGTGCGAAAAGTGCGATTAACAAACAGGTTCTACCTCAGCGTCAGCACGCAACAGAACTGGGTTTTACCAACGACGAACAAGGCGATCCGCGCTTTCATGGTGGGATTCAAAAAGCCCTTCATATTTACCCAAGCGAGCACTATCCAATTTGGCAACAAGAGTTGGGCGACAAAGCGATTTTCCAATCAGCTGGCGCGTTCGGTGAGAACTTAAGCTCAAGCGGCGTAACAGAAGCGTCCATTTGCCTGAAAGATAAAATCCGCATCGGCTCAACCTTGCTGGAAGTATCCCAAGGGCGCATGCCTTGCTGGAAACTCAACGTCCGCTTCGAGCAAAACGACATGGCGAGAAGACTGCAAGACACGCTTCGAACAGGCTGGTACTTCCGAGTGCTACAAGAGGGCGATATCGGTGCAGGTGACGAGATTATTCTGTGCGAAAGACCTTACCCAGACTGGTCATTGGCTCGCATCATGGGCGCAGTATTTACTGGTTGCCTAGATAAAACAGAGCTAAGCCAGCTAGCGGAACTTCCATTGGTTGAATCTTGGGGCAAGCTTGTTGAACGCCGCTTAGAAACCGGTGAAGTCGAAGATTGGGAAATGCGTTTGGTTGGTCCGACTGCGGGTTAATTCCCGTTTTGACTCCCCGAGAGAACAAAGCGTATCCCTTTCAATATTAGCCCCACGACCAAGTCAGTGGGGCGTTTGCTTTTTAGCCGTTCAAAACCGTAAATCTGTATTTAAGCTGGAACTTAGCAATTAACAAAGGTTAATGAATCCCGTACAAATACTCTTTATGTTGTACCCAAAATAATACAAGGGGAAGCATGATGCTCGAATGGAGAATTAAGAAATTCGCAGATCTGTCTGTTCAAGAGCTTTACGATTTTTTGCAGCAAAGAGTCAATATTTTCATCGTAGACATGAACACGCCATACAGCGATTTGGATGGTAAAGATAACCATCCCGACACCTACCACGTGATGGGGTATGATAACGAACGTCTGGTGGCTTATAGTCGTATTATGCCTCCGAAACTCGGATATCCCGTTGACGTTTTACCCTTGCTGAACTCTGATGCCAATGACGTGTGTATTGGTCGCGTTATCGTTGCAGAGGACTACAGAGGGAAAAACATCGGTAACCAATTGATGCAAGTGAGTTTCGATGCCACAAGAAAGATCTACCCGACCGACAGTATTTTTATATCCGCACAAGCACACTTGAAAGACTACTACGGCAAGTTCGGCTTCGATGTTGTCACCGATAGCTACTTGGAAGATGGGTGCTCTATGTTGGGTCTTAGATACATTCCGAAAGTTGTCTGCTCAGCCTAAAAAACCATTCATCACCCTATACGTTCACTTAGAACGCTATTAGGCGTTTTATCTCAAAGCCAAAACCGTCATCACTTTGCTCTGTATCGTGTATTGAAACAAAGCAAAGGAGAAAGGCAATGAGCGGACAGTTAGTAAGATTGGTTTTAAGATGGATGCATATATTGTGTGCGCTGTTGGTGGGTGCAGCGCTTTATTCACCGCTGAAGGCAAATGAAATGTTCATGACGTTAACGTTATTTGTACTTGTTCCCGTCGTTGCTATCACAGGCGTTATGATGTGGAAGCAAGGGAAAGTCATGAAGTACCTTCACCGCAAACCCAGTTAAACCATCTCAACGGCGATAGAGATCATCTATACCAATGTCTCAACCATGCCTTCACAGCGGGCATGGTTCTACTTCTTAGCGTTTTTTAAGCGAAACCATACATTTCTTAAAGTCATCATTACACTTCCATACGCTCTGCTGATAGAGGGTTACAATTTTATTTTGTACAGTGTTCAAAACCAAACAACTGGGACAGAACAATGAACAAAACAATTATTGCATTATTAACGTTGACGGCTGCAGGCACGGCAACAGCGGGTGATACTTACATTCGTAACGGTAACATCTACAACAACGAAGGTGGCTGGATGGTCGAAGCTGGCGTAGTACAAGCGAGCGATCTTTTCAAAGACCAAAAACACAACACTGCGCCAGTTCTAAACGGTGGCTACCATGGTGAAGACTTCAACGCTGATTTAGGCGGTATTAACTACCGTTTCCTAGGTGACAACGATGAACTACTTAACATGAGTGCTTACGTGGTAGGTAGCGGTGTACCTCGTGATAGCGATGTAGCGAAAAGCCTAAAAGGTACGAAACGACGTGATATCGCGATCGATCTAGGTTTGAACGCAGATTTCAGACTTGATCCAAACAACGTGATCTCAACTTACCTACAACATGATGTATCAGGTGCTTACAAAGGCTTCCAAGGTGGTGCTACTTACTTCCATATCATGAATATCGGTAATGTTGATTTCGTACCATTTGCGAGCGTGTCTTACCAAAGCAAAGATTACGTTGATTACTACTTCGGTGTAACAGACAAAGAAGCACGTGCAAACCGCAAAGCATACAAAGGCGATGCAACCGTAAACTACGGTTTAGGTTACAAACTGGTAGTGCCAATCACTGAGCACTGGCAAATCAGCCAAGTATCACAATACACTCGTCTAGGTAGTGGCATCAGCGATTCTTCTATCGTAGACAGTGCAAACCAATGGGCAGTAGGCGCGACAGTTTCTTACAACTTCTAAGCACTACCCCTATTTAGACACACACTCCATTTAATTAAAAAGCCATCATTACGATGGCTTTTTTTATTTGGTTTTGCTCATTTAGCTTTAGGCGCTTGGCGTTTCGGCCTGCCTTGAAACTGCTTAATGCTCTTTTTGGCATTGGTTCGGCGATTGGCTTTTTTATCACGTGGAGCACGCTTGCTTTCGCCTGTTGATGGCTTATCCGTTACAGGGAAACCTTCAAGGTCTTGCGTTGGCAATTCACGTTGCGTCAAGTTACGGATCGCTGTAAGCGCTTCGGTTTCTCCATGGCAGACCAGCGACATTGCAACACCTTGCTCGCCCGCACGGGCTGTGCGCCCAACTCGGTGAACGTAAGTCTCAGCGTGCATTGGCAACTCAAAGTTAATCACTACTGGTAGTTGCTCGATGTGAATACCGCGAGCTAATAGATCGGTAGCGATCAACACCTGTGTTTGCCCGGACTTAAACTGCGCCAGCGCTTCTTCTCGCTCTGCTTGGCTCTTATTGCCGTGCAGCGCATTGGTTGTGATTCCAGCTTTGTTCAATTTCTTCGCCAAACCATCAGCGTTCTCTTTCGCACCAATAAATACCAATACCTGCACCCATGCATTTTGCTTGATCAGTTCAATCAACGCTTTGGTTTTGCTGCCTTTGTTGACGAGATACAGCGTTTCGGCAATATCTCGATTGGTGCTGTTTTCTTGATGCGCTGCTACCTGTTTTGGTGCGTGCATGAGTTGCTTGGCTTTGCCCTTCAACTCATCAGAAAACGTTGCTGAGAACATCGCGGTTTGACGCTGGTTTGAAATCTGCCCTGCAATATTTTGCACGTCTGACCAAAAGCCCATATCCAGCAAACGATCCGCTTCATCCAACACTAGATAATGGATATTACTCAGAACCAAACCGTTGTTCACCAGATCAACTAAACGACCGGTTGTCGCCACAAGAATGTGGGGATTTGACGCAAGTGCTTGTAGTTGCTGCTCTTTATCAACACCACCACACAAACACACTGCGTTGAGACCAATAGATTGACCAACTTGGTTAATCGCCTCGCTCACTTGTATCGCCAGTTCACGTGTAGGTACTAGAATCAGCGCTTTTTGCTCTGGATTTACACTTAGCTTTTCCAACAAAGGCAAACCATACGCAAGGGTTTTACCACTGCCTGTATTTGCCAATGCCAACACATCTTTACCACTGAGTAGCTCAGGAATAGCCAAAGCCTGAATATCAGTTGGCTTCTTAAAGTCTTTTGGCAGTGCGTGAATCAGCTCAGAACTCAAAGAGAGAGTAGAAAATGGCATTAGCTTAACCTTGTGCTTTTGATTGAAGAGGCAGTAAAAGATGCGGTAAATCGCAGGCGCGGACTTTACCACAATCTAGGAGACGAACAATCCAATTTTAGAAGAGGAAGTCTGCGAACGTCGTTGGTTTTTAATGCCTCAAACCAAAACAGTGATTAGATTGCCGCTTGGTAGGTACCACGAATAGGGTAATCATTTTCTGGGTTACGGATAAACGCCAACCCTGAGAGCAAGACTTCTAGGTCAGGTCGAGCGAATGGACCGTTGGAAATATCGACTAACTGAACTTGTCCTTTACTGTTCACCACAAACAAACCTGGCTCTGCAAAGAGATGGTCTGTCTCTTTTTCTGAGCGAGGCTCCGAGATATACAAACCTAGCGTTTGCATCTGCTCTACTGTCAAACCATAAGCCACTGGGAACGTGACGATCAGTTGCTCCTTATGCTGCTCTAGCTGTGCTTGGCTATCTGCGGACACCGCTACGATATCCATCCCGAGTTGTAAGAATCGCGCTTTTAGTGTCTCTAGTTGGTTGAGATAGCGAGTACACAAAGGGCAATGTTTGCCACGGTAAACCACCACTAAACGCCAATCGACATTCTCTGAAGGCTTACCTAGCACGATTGTATCGCCATTTAACGTTGGTAGAGTGATAGAGGGAAACAAATCACCTGCGGTAAATTTCGTCGTTGTCATTATTCAGTCCTATTTACTTCACATTGTTCACGGTAAAGCGGGCGCGACACAGGTTGGAGTGGAGGGCATTGCTGCCCTCACATGTCGCGCCCTAATCAAGAGACCGGAGTTATCATCGAATGTATTCGTAACTTTCGTCAGATTTATTGCGTTTACCTACGTACTTATCTTCAAAGTTTGGGGACCACACTGCGCTCGCATCTTGGTTTTGGTTCCAATCAAAAGCGGTAAAGCGGTGCACCATTTTCCAAACACCATCACGACGTTCAAAACGGTACAGGTGGCGACCACCTAAAATGCCTTCTTTGTCCACGCCATCTTCTTCATGCACGTGGTACGCCCACACATAGCTCTCTGCAGTCGCTGTATCACCATCCACTTCGATGAGAACGTTACTGATGCGGTGCTGTGTAATTTTGATAGCTTCAAATCCTTTCATTGCTGGTTCAACAAAAGCGTGGGCATTGTCGTTATAGAAAAACAAATCTGGAAAGATTGGATCTTGATGGTCTTCAATGGCATCTTCCCAGTAAGTGGACTTCATCAGCTCTGCGTCCATACGATCTAAAGAGCGAGCATGGCGGAAAATCACTTCAGTAATATCTTGTTTATCAAGTAGTAGTTGCAGTTTTTGTTGCATGTCCATAAGCGCCTCCATTGGCGAATCAATCTTGGTTAATCTTTCTTACCGATTTGTCTTTCGGCTTGGGATGTATCTTAGAACCAACCAATACCGACTAAAACTGAGCTACAATGACTAGCATCTATGCTTATTTGGAATAATTGAGAACACTAATGGACCAACTAAGTGCAATGCGCGCATTTGTTCGAGTGGTACAAACGGGCAGCTTTTCTGCCACGGGCCGTGAGATGAATACCTCACAAACGACGATCAGTAAAAAAGTGGCAGCGTTAGAAAAGAAAATCGGCGTAAAACTCCTCGCTCGAAGCAGTCGCGATCATGCTTTAACGCCTGCGGGCGCGAAGTATTATCAAACTTGCGTGGATATTTTAGGTGAACTGGATGAAGCCGAAGCTGAGGCAAGATCGGAGGTGGCTTCTCCCCAAGGGACGATTCGTATCTCAGCACCAGTGGCGTTTGGTCGCATTCTACTTGCCCCTATCATGGCAGAGTTTTTCCAACGTTATCCTGATATCAACGTGGATTTACAGCTCAGTGACCAGCACACCGACTTGATCAGTGATGGGATAGATGTCGCAATTCGAGCTAAACAACTGGAAGACTCGACGTTGATTGCGCGCCATTTGTTTGATAACCCAATGCTCGTTTTAGCGGCGCCGAGTTATTTACAACAGCACGGTGCACCCAAAACTCTTGAAGACTTAAAACAACACAATTGTTTGGTTTATTCGCGGATGAAAGACATTAATGTATGGAGCTTTACCAAGCAAAATCAGAAACATGCCGTGGCGGTAAATGGTAATTTTCAAAGCGACAATGGGGATGTATTACTAGAGGTTGCATTAACTGGAATGGGGATAGTCACTCTTCCGATTTGGATGGTTGAACATCACTTAAAAGAAGGGCGACTTACGCAGTTGATGAACGACTACACAGGGCAAAATTTACCGTTCAATGCTGTGTACTTACAAAGCCGTTATACACCTCTTAAGGTTCGTTGCTTGATTGATTTTCTCAAAGAAAAGCTTCCCAACAGCGAGTAGAAACAAAAAAACGCAGAACCAAAACTCTGCGCTTTTACATTGTAAATCGAGCGGATATTTTAGCTTTATGCCACTTCAGCACTATACATTTGAGCCATGTGAAGGCACTGCGGTTCTGGTGAGAAATCAACGATACCTCCTCGCCCAGCTTCAACATTACAGTACTCAACTAACAAGGCTTTGAGCTTAACTCGACCGCGCTGAATTCGGCTTTTAGTCGCAGAAAGCGAAAGCCCCAACTGATCCGCTACCATTTGTTGAGGCAAACCATCGAGTTCAGACAAAGTCATGGCTTGGCGATATTTCTCTGGTAGGCACTCAAACATTGGACGCAAACAATGCCCCATGGTTTGTAGATTCTCCAGCTCTATCGGCATTTCCTCTTCAATCTGATTGTCTATCAGCTCTTCATAACTTTGCTGCGTACGATAGTGATCCATGATCGCGTTGTGCGTGATGCGATATAACCAACTTTTAATTTTGCTTCGCGCTTCTAACTGGTCGATCTTTTGACTCGCCTTGATATACACCTCTTGCAAAATGTCATCGGCTAAATCTGGATCACTGGTCTGTTTGACAATGTAGTTTTTGAGCTGCTCTTTGTGCGTCAACCACTCTGCTAACATACGACGGTCTCTATACATAAAAAGATAATTCGATATTAATCGAAATATAAACCGTATGGCAAGTATGACATAGACCGCTAAGACTCAGACTCAACCGCGCCATCTGCTAGCGCTTTGATACCTTTAGTGATGGTTTGTGTCATCGTTTTATTCTCCTACCACTTCACTTATTTACGTTTATCGACAGCGGCTTTAAGCAACTCAAACGAGGTTTGAATTTGCTCTAAAGAACAAGCGAAGTTCATGCGGTAGTAGTTTTCATTGGGTTCACCAAACCAAGTACCTGGCGTTAGCGCCATTTTGGCTTCTTCTGTCAGCAAGGTTTTTAACTGAGAAGATTCCAGTTCTAAACCAGAAAAATCCAACCAAATTTGGTTGGTTCCTTGTGGCAGGAACGCTTTCACCTGTGGCAAGTTGTGCTCAATAAACTCAATAATCCAGTTACGATTGTTTTGCGTGTAGGCATGAAAACCTTCAAACCACTCTTTACCTTGTTGGTAAGCCGCAATCGTCGCGTAAGTGGTAAACGCATTGCCATGATCGATAGACAGTGAAGCCGACGTCGCTTTGATTTTCTCGAAAAGTGCTTGGTTGTCGCTGTAAATATAACCGTTAGAGATGCTGTTCAAACCAAAATTTTTCGCCGGCGAGCCAATGATCGTCAGGCTGTTTTCATAACATAATGAAGTCATACTGGTAAAGTTGGAACCTTCAAACACAATGTCGGCATGCACTTCATCGCTGATGATCATCACCTTGTATTTCTCAGCTAACGCCACCATGCGCTCTAGTTCTGCTTTGGTCCAAACACGCCCCACTGGGTTATGAGGGTTGCACAGCAAAATCATTTGCACTTCACCACTTTTCAACTGATTTTCAAGCAGCTCAAAGTCCATCACGTAGTAGTCGTTTTCAATTTTCATTGTGTTGCCCACAACAGTACGACCCGCAGATTCAATTAAACGTCGGAATTGATGATAAACCGGTGTCTGGATCAGAACGCCCTCACCTTCTTTGGTGAACTCGCGAATCAGTAGCGCAATCGCACTCAGTACGCCCGGCACTTGAACAAAGTTATCAGTGCTAAGCTCAAGACCATGCAAATCCTTATTCCAATCAGCAATGGATTGAAAGACCATCTTACTATCAAACTCGTATGAGAAGGTTTCACGGCTGACAAGTTGCTGCATCGCTTGCGAAATAGGTGATGCAATAGGAAAGTCCATATCGGCAATCCAATACGGTACGACTTGGTCTGTTCCGTACACTTGGTTGAGCATTTGGCTATCGTGCTTGATGAATTTATCTTTAATGTCTGAACGCGTTGGTTGCGGCTTGAACATGGAATTCTCCGGTCAAAATAGTTGTGTCTAATAAGACGACATCGCAAAGAAAAAGACGCAGATTATTTGCAACTCTTCATTATAAAAGTGACTTTCGATCACTTTTTACGCCAAGAATCATAGTGTTAAAGAGCAAAAATTCACAATAAATAACTGTGGTTAATCAAAATCCCATGAGAAGCCAACACTAACATCGCCATCGTCGTTCGACTGCATGCGGGTTTTAATGTTGCTGTTTGGAAAATGCGTGATGTAGCACTCGACGTTTTTCTTTTTGTTCGCATCGGCAAGAGATGTGAATTGCTCTTCTGTCCCTCTCGTACATTTATCATCGGTAAACGCGTCATGTTTTGGCGTTGTATCCAGCGCGTATGGAGAACTCTCCCATGTATTGCTCTCTTCAAGATTGTAGTCTTTTGCCAAATCATCCAAAAAAATACCCTCAGCTAAGCTAGGAGCAGATACCGTTAGCAACGTCGTTGTAAAAAAAATCGCCTTATTCATTCCCCGTACCTTTATTCATCAATTTTATAAATCCACTTGGCAACATTAAATACTCGCATTAAGAAAAGCAATAAAAACTTATCGTAAAACGATAAGTTTTTATTGCGATATTATTTTTAACTGATTAGGATGAGCGAAAATTAAATCTGATATGAGGTTTGTCATGTCTCAACATTCCATAAGCAACTTTAGTCGTAAGCTACTTATCCTATTTTGGTTTTCTATGATCTTCACAGTTGTGCTCAATACCGTCTTTTGGTTTGGGGCAACTATGTTTGATGCGGAGTGGTTTCACGCCACCTTTCCTATTGAAGTGGCGCTCCCTCTTTCCGTTACGCGTTCTATAATTGGCTACTTCCCAAGCATGATCTCAACACTACTGACAGTGGCCTTACTGTGGCAGCTCATCGTCCTTTTCCGTTTGTATGAGAAAGGGCATATTTTTGAACGCCAAAATACGGAGTGTTTCAAGAAACTCAGCTACTTACTGATCGCAACACCGTTTATTGAAGTCACGATGGACGTGCTTCTTAGCTTGGCTTTGTCGTACAATGACGGGAATTGGAATGTGTCAGCGGAAGTAGACGACAGCGACATTACTATGATGGTCATCGGTTTTATTGTCCGAGTCATCGCTGTAGTGATGGATAGAGCAGTCGAGCTACAAGAAGAAAGTGAGCTGACAATTTAAGTGAATGGTATATGGCGATTGTAATCAACTTGGATGTAATGCTGGCAAAACGGAAGATGCGCTCTAATGAACTAGCGAAGCTCATTGGTATTACTGAACAAAACTTATCGGTACTCAAAAATGGTCGTGCTAAGGCGGTTAAGTTAGCCACTTTGGAAGCCATATGTACACATTTAAATTGCCAACCAGGTGATATTTTAGAGTTTGTGCCGGATGACGACGATTAACACCCTTCATCCCTAATCAGCTTAAATAAAAACCGAAGCATTACGCTTCGGTTTTTTGCTTTTATTAATATGGTTTGATGACACTCTCTGGTGTGCTTAATAAATTCAATTACTTAGTGTAGAAAGCGCGTTTTAGTGCCATCTCTAGACCACGCACTTCCGCAAGACCTTTCAAGCGACCGATGGCTGAGTAGCCTGGGTTGGTCTTCTTCTTCAAATCATCCAGCATTTGGTGACCATGGTCAGGACGCATAGGAATTAAACGGTGATCGCCCACTTCTGCGCGGCGTTGTTCTTCATCCAAAATTGCCATCACCACATTGTACATATCCACATCGCCATCAAGATGCGCCGCTTCGTGGAATGTCATCGGGTTGCTTTCTTCACGTTTGGTTGAACGCAAGTGAGTGAAGTAAACACGGTCACCGTGCTTTTTAATCATTTTCACTAGGTCGTTGTCACCACGAACACCGTAAGAACCGGTACACATGGTTAAACCATTCATTTTGCTTGGTACTTTTTCAGTCAACCAATCAATATCTTCGATGGTTGACACAATTCGTGGCAGGCCAAGAATTGGGCGCGGTGGATCGTCTGGGTGTACCGCCAATTTCAAACCATGCGCTTCACACACTGGCATGAGTTCTGCCAAGAAGTGCGCCATGTGCTCACGGAGTTTGTCTTTGCTGATGCCCGAGTAACGGTCCAATTGTGCTTGGAACTCTTCTAGCGTGTAACCTTCTTCTGCGCCCGGCAAACCAGCAATGATGTTGCTTGTCAGTTGTTGAATTTGATCCGCCGTCATGTTGTTGAAGTATTCAAGGGCTTGCGCTTGCTCAGCTTCGGTATAATCCGCTTCTGCGCCCGGACGCTTAAGAATATGCAGCTCAAATGCCGCAAATGCGATTTGGTCAAAGCGTAGCGCTTTAGAGCCATCCGGCATTTCAAATTCAAGGTCAGTACGTGTCCAGTCGAGTACTGGCATAAAGTTGTAGCAGACCGTATCTACGCCGCACTCAGCAAGATTACGCAGCGTTTGTTTGTAGTTGTCGATCCATTGTTGGAAGTTGCCCGTCTGAGTTTTGATTTCTTCGTGAACAGGAACACTTTCAACCACCGACCACGTTAAGCCTTTCTCTTCGATGATGGCTTTACGTTTTAAAATCTCTTCTTTAGACCACACTTCACCATTTGGAATGTGATGCAAGGCATTCACAATGCCTGTTGCGCCTGCTTGACGAATATCGTCTAGCGACACAGGGTCATTCGGACCGTACCAACGCCAAGTTTGTTCCATGACACTCACCTTTTTTAAGACGCACTCAGCCCGCTCGAATTTATCAAGCTAAGTGCACAACGACTTCTTAATATGCAGCCACGATAATGCAGCTGCGCTGACTAGAGCCGACCGAAGCCGGCAATGTGGTTAACCGTTTTCAGCGCCCTGCAGAACAACAGGGTTGGAACTGAATAAGTAACCATCAAAATTCGGGTCATCGATGTCAGACAGCTCCAACAGGCGCTGTTTAACGTTTTCAAGGTGTTGCCACATGGCATTTTTTGCAGCGATTGGATCTTTACGCTGCAATGCGGCAAGGATTTTGGCGTGATCGTCTAACCACTCTTCACGGTAGTCTTGACCAGCAATGTGAGAATGAAGTTTATTCCACATTGGGCTGCTCTCACGTCGCTCCCAAGATTGCTTCAGCATGTCCACCAGCACAGAGTTTTGAGTTGCCTCTGCAATGCACATATGAAACTTCTCATCACCGTTACAATCTGCGGTACCGCTGGCGAGTTCTTCTCGTTCTAACTCAAGGGCTGCACGCATTTTCACGATGTCGCCTGGCGTTACTTGCATCGCTGCAAATTCCGCAATGTTACTTTCAAGTAACTGGCGAGCTTGGAGCATTTCAAACGGACCGGCATCATCGCTGATCACGTTCTCACGGGAGTTCGGTTGAGATGGAATATTGATAACATACACCCCAGAACCTTTCTTCACTTCGACAAGGTTTTCCAGCTCCAGCATGATGATCGCTTCACGCACTACTGTGCGGCTAACGTCGAGACGTTCTGCGATATCGCGCTCAGGCGGCAGCCTATCTCCGACCACGTAACGGCCATTGATAAGTTCTTGTCTAAGGACTAAACCGATCTCTTGATACGGTCTTTTCGGTTCAAAAGGCATCATGATGATATTATCACTATATTCCATCTAACTTCTCACGCCATCATAACGACCAATAACAATTGGTCAACCTCTATGTACCAGAATGTGGTAACACCTTGTTTTCGATTGTTTATTACTAATTACTTTGTGAATTACTTAACTGCTTTGATCTTCTCAACCAGTTCATTTAATTCAGGATTTGTCTTTTCTAAGTCCGCGTACATTGGTTGAACCGCTTCAACGAATGCTGCTTTATTTGGTTCAACAAAAGTTACGCCCATCTTTTCAGCTTTTGTACGCTCTTTTGCTTCTGACTCAGCCCACAATTTCTTCATGTATTCAGAAGAGTCTGCTGCTGCTTTCATCAGTGCTTTTTGCTGCTCAGGTGTTAGCTTGTCGTACGTTTTAGTCGAAATAACCAATACGTCTGGCACCATTGTGTGCTCGTCTAGGCTGAAGTATTTCGATACCTCACTGTGACGGCTCAAGCTAAATGATGGGATGTTGTTTTCCGCAGCATCCACCACGCCTTGTTGTAATGCTGTGTATAGCTCACCGTATGCCAATGGTGTTGGGTTACCACCTAACGCTTTTACCATCGCAATCGCAGATGGGCTCGGCTGTACACGCACTTTCAGACCTTTTAGATCTTCAGGCGTATTGATTGGCTTGTTGGTGTAAAAGCTACGAGCACCAGCATCGTAGTAAGTCACACCAATAAAGCCGCTGTCTGCTGAAGAATTCAGGATTTCACGACCTACTTCACCGTCGGTCACTTTGTAGTAGTGGTCTTTATCGCGGAACAAGTAAGGCATGTTGAATGCCGCATAAGCTGGGGAGAAAGCTTCCAATTCTGCCGCGTTACTCTTCACCATATCCAGAGCACCGTTTTGCATTAGCTCCATCGATTCACGCTGAGTGCCTAGCTGCGCATCAGGGTAGATACGGATACGAACTTCACCGTCTGTCATTTCACGAACTTCTTTTGCCATAAAGTCCATTGCTTTATGTACTGCATGGTCACGAGGGTGGTTGTGACTTAGCTTCAAAGTGGTCGCAGCATGAGCAGAAGCAGTGGCGCCGAAGGTCATTGCAGCACCTACTACAGCGCTTAAAAGAGTCTTACGCGTCATCATTGTTCTATTCTCCTTGGATTGGTTGTCCAATATGTAGGGTAGTTTTAATTTTTCACGGTATTTCTTGTTTCGAGGTCATTATTGGCGATCGAAAAACCTATCGTCAAAACAAAAAAGCAAATTGATTGACCAAAATCACAATAAGAACCCTTAAATTGGTCAACCAATCCATTTGTGAACCTGCTCACGTGACAACCAAATCGGCTAACTTATAATCCGACCAGAAAGATTAGCGTATGTTACTGCCCTACACAGAAACACATTCTTACATTGGTAAACCAATTGTTATGAGATACGCGTATTTACTGAAAGGAAACTAAAATGAATAAATTGGTCAAATACATAAATAGAGGGTTGGCCGCCTTTACCATCTCTCTGTCGACCTTCCTCGTTTTTTGCGTGGTCTGGCAAGTGCTATCTCGTTACGTTATTGGTAGACCAAGTACCGTGACCGATGAACTTGCTCGTTATCTCTTTATGTGGGTAGCCCTTATTGGTGCCGCATACACCACTGGTCTGAAACGTCACCTTGCTATCGACTTGCTGACAATGAAGCTGCAAGGCAAACGCAAACTCATCAATGAAATCGTCATCCAAATTGCCATTGCCCTGTTCTCTTACGTGGTATTGGTTCACGGCGGTACTCAACTGGCGATGAAAACACTGGCTACGGGTCAGTTAACGCCAGCACTAGGCTTGGAAATGGGCTACATCTACTTCTGCCTTCCAATTAGTGGCGCACTGATGATCTTCTACTCGGCGGTATTTGCTTTTGACCGCATCAAACAATTGACGTCTGGTGAAGCCCTACTCACCGACACCCAACTTGATCAATAGAGGGTTCCACAATGGAATGGCAATTAATTCTTACCCTATTCGGTAGCTTCGCAGTCCTGCTTGCGATTGGTGTACCGGTCTCTTTTGCTATCGGCTTGTCGTCGTTAGCGACCATTTTAATGAGCTTACCGTTAGAGCCTGCTATCGCCGTTGTGGCGCAGCGTATGGCGGCGGGTCTTGATAACTTCGCCCTATTGGCAATCCCGTTCTTTATCTTGGCGGGCAACATCATGAACCAAGGCGGTATCGCACTTCGCCTGATTAACTTTGCTAAAGTTTTAGGTGGCCGTCTTCCTGGTTCTCTAGCACACGTAAACGTGATGGCGAACATGATGTTTGGCTCTATTTCTGGCTCAGCGGTTGCGTCTGCTGCAGCGGTTGGCGGTACTATGTCTCCACTGCAAAAGAAAGACGGTTACGATGAAAACTTCTCTGCCGCAGTAAACATTACGTCTTGTCCTTCTGGTTTGTTGATCCCACCAAGTAACACACTGATCGTGTTCTCATTAGTGTCTGGTGGTACGTCTATCGCAGCATTGTTCCTAGCGGGTTACATTCCTGGCATCTTGATGGGTCTGAGCATCATGGTAGTGGCAGGCATTATTGCGAAACGTCGTGGTTACCCAATCGCAGCACGCCCTTCTCTTGCAATGGTTTGGGATACGTTCTTAAAAGCAGCGCCATCTCTGGCACTGATTGTGATCATCATGGGTGGCATTATCGGCGGTATCTTCACCGCAACAGAAGCCTCAGCTATCGCGGTGGTGTACACCTTCGCCCTTGCAGTACTGATTTACCGTGAAGTGAAATGGCGAGACCTTCCTAAGATCATCCTAGAATCTGCAGTCACCACCTCTATCGTATTGCTGTTGGTTGGCGCATCTATGGGTATGTCTTGGGCAATGGCAAACGCTGATATTCCTTACATGATCGCAGACGCTCTACTGGCTATTTCAGATAACCCACTGATGATTCTTCTGATCATCAACATCATTCTGCTGATTGTTGGTATCTTCATGGATATGACACCAGCGGTACTGATCTTTACGCCAATTTTCCTACCAATCGCGCTGGATATGGGCATCGACCCAGTGCACTTCGGCATCATGATGACGTTCAACTTGGCTATCGGTATCTGTACCCCACCAGTAGGTAGCGCGTTGTTCATCGGTTGTTCTGTGGCGAACGTTGCCATCGACAAAGTGATTAAGCCTCTACTTCCATTCTACGTTGCACTGATTGCGGCACTAATGGCAGTGACCTTTATTCCTGAACTAAGCCTGTTCTTGCCTAACCTTGTTCTTGGCTACTAAGCGCTTAGTGACAAGCTCTAGAGTTACGATCTCTAGATTCGAATGATTAAAATAAACCATCCCGCAGGTTCGCCTGCGGGAAAAGGGATACCAAAATGAAGACTATTTCGAATTCCACTCTGAATGACCACGTTCTGCTTCCGGACTACGACCGCTCAACGCTTAAAAGCCGTATTGTTCACCTTGGTTTTGGTGCATTCCACCGAGCGCACCAAGCTCTATTCACCAATGAAATGCTAAGCAAAACAGGCTCGGATTGGGGCATTTGCGAAATCAACCTATTTGGTGGTGAAGAGTTAATTCAATCGCTGCGCGCACAAGACCACCTCTATACAGTGGCAGAGAAAGGCGCAGGATCGACAGAGGTAAAAGTGATTGGATCAGTGACCGAATCACTCCACCCAAGCCTCGACAGCATTCAAGCGGTGTTAGAAAAAATGACAGAGCCACAAGTGGCGATCGTTTCAATGACGATTACCGAGAAAGGCTACTGCGCTGACCCAGCGACGGGCACGCTTGATAAAAACAATCCGCTAGTCATTGCTGACCTTGCCAACCCAACTGAGCCAAAATCAGCATTGGGTTACATCGTGCAAGCACTGAAGATGCGCCGTGAACGCGGTCTGACGCCATTTACCGTGATGTCTTGCGATAACGTGCAAGAGAACGGTCACGTAGCAAAAGCAGCGGTACTTGAGTTCGCTCAACTGCTCGACCCAGAATTGTGTGACTGGATTGAAACCAACGTTACCTTCCCTTGCACCATGGTTGACCGCATTGTGCCAGCAGCAACCGAAGAGACACTGACCGAAATCGCTGAGCTACTTGGCTGTGAAGACCCGTGTGGCATCGCTTGTGAACCATTCCGCCAATGGGTTATCGAGGATAACTTCGTGGCAGGTCGCCCGGATTGGAACGTGGCTGGCGCAGAATTTGTTGCCGACGTTGTGCCTTACGAAGAAATGAAGCTGCGCATGCTAAATGGTAGCCACTCGTTCCTAGCCTACCTAGGTTACCTTGGCGGTTACGCGCACATCTCTGACACCATGACAGATGAAGGCTACCGCAAAGCGGCATTCGACATGATGATGCAAGCGCAAGCCCCTTCGCTGACCATGCCAGAAGGCACCGATTTAGAAGGCTACGCCAAGCTGCTTATCGAGCGCTTCACTAACCCAAGCTTGAAACACAAAACATGGCAAATCGCGATGGATGGCAGCCAGAAGATCCCACAACGTATGGGCGGCAGCTTACGATTCCATCTTGCTCAAGGTTCTAACTTCTCTTGGTTGGCAACAGCAATTGCAGGTTGGATGCGCTACGTATCCGGCGTGGATGAGCAAGGCAACGACATTGATGTTCGCGATCCAATGGCAGAGACACTACGTCAGATCTGCGACCAACACAGCTTGAACGTTTCTGTTGTGCCTGCGTTGCTCGCTGTTGAAGCCATCTTCCCTGCAGAGCTTGGTCAAAACCCACAAGTGATTGATGCGGTGAGCAGTGCTTACCAATCTCTAATCGATAACGGTGCTCGTGCCACTGTCGCTGCGTTGTAATAGGAGTTAACGATGAAGAATTTCTTGTGTGAAGACTTTTTACTCTCAAACGAAACTGCACGCCGCTTGTACCATGAGCATGCGTTCCACCAGCCAATTTATGATTACCACTGCCACCTAAACCCAGCGGAAGTGGCGCAAAATCGTCAGTTCGATAACTTGGGTCAAATCTGGCTTGAAGGCGATCACTACAAATGGCGTGGTATGCGCTCGGCAGGCATTGAAGAGCGTTTGATTACGGGTGATGCGAGCGATTACGACAAATACATGGCGTGGGCGAAGACGGTTCCTCAAACCTTGGGCAACCCGCTTTACCACTGGACGCACTTAGAACTGCGTCGCCCATTCGGCATTACCAATACGCTGTTTAGCCCAGACACCGCTGACCAAATTTGGCATCAATGTAATGAGCTGCTTGCGACACCTGAGTTCACAGCTCGCGGCATCATGCAGCAAATGAACGTCGTAATGGCGGGCACAACCGATGATCCTATTGATTCACTAGAACACCACAAAGCGATCGCAGAAGACGGCACCTTTAACGTCAAAGTGCTGCCGAGTTGGCGTCCAGATAAAGCGTTCAAGATTGAATTGGACATGTTTGCGGATTACATGCACAAACTGGGCGAAGTAGCAGACATTGAAATTCGCCGCTTTGATGATTTATTGAGTGCGCTTGATAAACGTTTGGCACACTTCGATGCACATGGCTGTCGTGCGGCAGACCACGGCATTGAGATCGTCCGTTACGCGCCAATTCCAAGCGAAGCTGATTTAGATGCGTTGCTTGTCCGTCGTTTGAGTGGCGAAGTATTGTCAGAGCTTGAATGTGCGCAATTCTCTACCGCAGTTCAAGTTTGGCTCGGCAAACGCTACGCACAATTGGGTTGGGTAATGCAGCTTCATATTGGCGCGCAGCGCAACAACAGCACACGCATGTTCCAACTGTTAGGTGCCGACGCTGGATTTGACTCGATTGGCGATCGCCCATTTGCTTTTGAACTGGCACATCTACTGGATGAAATGGACCAAACCAACGAACTGCCTCGTACCATTCTTTACTGTTTGAACCCTCGTGATAACGAAATGATGGCGACCATGATTGGTAACTTCCAAGGTGGCGGCATCTCGGGCAAAGTGCAGTTTGGCTCAGGTTGGTGGTTCAACGATCAGAAAGACGGCATGCAACGCCAAATGGAACAGCTTTCTCAACTTGGTTTGCTCAGCCAATTCGTCGGCATGTTAACGGACTCGCGCAGCTTCTTGTCTTACACTCGTCACGAATACTTCCGTCGCATCTTGTGTGACATGGTCGGTCGTTGGGCAGAGAACGGCGAAGTTCCAAATGACCTATCGTTGCTTGGTCCTATGGTCGAAGACATCTGTTTTGGTAACGCAAAACGCTACTTTGAAGAGAGGGCGTAACCAATGAAGCACATCGCCATTATTGGTGAATGTATGATTGAGCTGAATGGCAAACCGTTCGGCTCAATGCATCAAACATTTGGTGGGGATACGCTCAACGCTGCGGTTTATTTGAGCCGCGGCTGCGAAGCCAATAGCAAACCTGATGAAGTTAAAATCTCTTACGTTACGGCGCTTGGCAATGATCCGATCAGTACAGGCATGCTGACTCGCTGGGAAGACGAAGGCATCTCAACAGACTTAGTGCTGCGCGATGAGATTCGCACGCCGGGTTTGTATTTGATTCAGCTTGATGACCAAGGCGAGCGTACGTTTCTATATTGGCGCAATCAATCAGCAGCACGTTACTTACTTCAACATCCTAACTTTGGCCTGGTTAAGCAAGCATTAACTCAAGTGGATGCGGTGTTTCTCAGCGGTATCTCTTTAGCCATCTTGCCAGAAGAAGACCGAATTTCACTGCTCAACTTATTGGTCGAACTTAAAGCCCAAGGTGTTGAAATCGCGTTTGATAGTAACTTCCGCTCAGCACTATGGCCTCAAGACAATAATCAAACCGTCAAAAACGTTTACCAAGCCATGTATCAACTGACGGACGTTGCCTTGGTGACTTTTGATGATGAGCAATTGATCTGGGGTGACGAAACACCAGAGCAAACCATTGAACGCCTTACCTCTCTTGGCGTGGGCAAATGCATCGTCAAGCTCGGCGCAGATGGCTGCTTAGTTCAAGACTCAACAAATCAGGGTTCGAGCGCGGCTTTGGCTCCACAAGCCGTGCCAACCCAACCTGTCGCTCAAGTGGTGGACACCACATCGGCGGGCGACTCATTCAATGGTGGCTTTTTATCAGCATACCTTGCTGGCGCCGATCTCGCGACCTCATGTCAAAGAGGTAACGCACTGGCAGGTGCTGTGATTCAACATCGCGGTGCCATCATTCCCAAAGCATTCACACAACCGGCGCTTGGCGTCGTTTAAGGAACACTCATGTCTAGTATTAAAGAACAATTGAAAGCTCTGAAAGTCATCCCTGTTATCGCCATAGATAAAGCAGAAGACATTATCCCACTGGGTAAAGTACTGGCAGAAAACGGACTACCAGCTGCTGAAATCACCTTCCGTTCAGCAGCGGCTGCAGAAGCGATTCGCCTATTGCGTGAAACCCAGCCAGACATGCTGATTGGTGCAGGTACGGTGCTGAACCGCGAGCAAGCAATTGCAGCAAAAGAAGCAGGCGCAACCTTTATCGTATCGCCTGGCTTTAACCCAAATACCGTTAAAGCGTGCCAAGAAATCGGGATTGATATCGTACCGGGTGTGAACAACCCAAGCACAGTTGAAGCCGCACTGGAAATGGGATTAACCACCTTGAAGTTCTTCCCTGCCGAAGCCTCTGGCGGTATCAACATGGTGAAATCACTGCTTGCGCCATACACCGACATCGAACTGATGCCTACTGGTGGCATTAACCCTGCGAACATCAAAGATTACTTAGCTATCCCACGCGTATTAGCATGTGGCGGTACGTGGATGGTAGATAAGAAACTGATCGAAGCGGGCAACTGGGAAGAGCTTGCTCGCCTAACTCGCGAAGCAGTAGCGCTTGTGAATGAGTAATGATTGGTAAGTAATCTCAAGGCTCTTGGGTAACCCCTTAGCGATTTAGATAAAGTGCCCAGCCCTCCCTTTGTGGAGGGCTGATTCATTCAAAGCATGGCTCAATTGATTGGGTTATCGCGATAAGTAGATTCCTGATCTCGCCTAGGCTCGTCGGAATGACGATATGACAAATATCTCCCTATTCGTCATCCTGAAAAGCGAGGCACGAGCGTGATTCAGGATCGACTCACAGAGTGAATCAAACTCTATAAGGGCGGCAACTTTGAAGGATGCTCATTCGTTTACTCACTTAATGGAAGTAACTCAAAGAACAACACTCTAGGGAAATAAATGGAAAACTGGTTAGCACAAGGCATTGGTGGCATCGCGTTTATGGTTGGCGTGATGGCATTCTGGCAGAAAGACGACATGCGCTTTCGCTATCAGATGATGGCGTTTTGTTTCATCATGGGTATTCACTTTACCCTAATGGGCGCAACCGTCGCTGCCATTGGCGTGATCATTAATGGCATTCGCAGTTTCGCCTCAATCAAAACCCAATCACGCAAAGTGATGTGGTTCTTCATTGCTCTTATGTGGCTGATGACCCTACCAAACATCACCCACTTTTTTGAGCTACTTACAGTAATAGGGTCGTCCGTCGCCACTTGGGCACTCTTTTCCAAACAAGGCATCACTCTACGTAGCTTAATTTTGTTTAATTCCTTCTGCTGGGTAAGCCACAATATTTGGCTTGGCTCTATCGGTGGTTCATTGGTCGAGAGTACATTTATCATCACCAACTTACTGACCATATATCGCTTGTATCAAACTAAGACGAATCAGAATGAAACTTGTTAAATATGCTAATTCACAAGAGCTAACCAACTTACGCCGAATGAAAATTGACCTTCTGACAAATTGGGGGGATGTAGAGTTGAAGATAGGACTCAGACAGGCGAAGGGCTTCTTTTGCCAGTTCTGGGGTGATGTAGCCATATTTGCGGTAAGAGAGAGAATAGATTTTGTCGGCAACTTGCAGGGATATAGCAAAAATATTAATCGGTTGAGGTAGCTGAGGAATATCGAAGAACTGGCGATAAATCATCTCAACTTGATGTCCTAACTCAAGATCATGCTCTGTATCTGCATGACCTAACTCTGCAAACGTGTGGCGTCCCAATATCAACTTTTTGGCAATTGGATTGTTATTGTAATAATTCACATAAGCGGTTTCTATCATTCGATTAATATCGGTCCAATGTAGAACTTGTTCTTCATCAATACATTGCTTTAATAGTAAGTCAAAATCGACAAAAACATTCTCCAATAAGCTATGAAATAAGTTTTCTATATTCGGATAATGATGATAAACCGTTGAAGTTGCCATTCCGCACTCTTTAGCAACGTCGTACATCGAAATATCTGTCGCTTCTCGCCTTTCCATCAAGCGGACAACTGCTTTGTTAATTTTCAACAATTTTGTTTCCGTACTAACTTTTCGCATCGTGATGTTGTCCTTCCAAATTTTAATTGAAACCTAATATATAAGGTCACACTATCAATGTCCGCCAAAAGCGACCGTAACTTTGACATGCGACCTTATTGATTTGTGAATTAACGTATTTGCATATTATGGCTGTATATGTGTACCAGACTTCCCTTCAATGATTTCTAACGCAAAAGATAAATCGCCAATATGACCACTTTGTCCTGTTTTTTCAACAAACTGGCAGCATGCATCGACTTTCGGTCCCATCGATCCTGCTGGGAAAGAATATTGCTTCATTTGCTCAATAGTCACATTCTCTAGCTTTTGCTCTTGTGGTGTTCCCCAGTTAAGACAAACGTGGGTGCCATCAGTCAGAATCAGTAAATGCTCCGCCCCAATTTGTTCTGCAATTAATGCGGCTGTCATGTCCTTATCAATAACCGCTTCAAAACCGACATATGCCCCGTCTTTTTCGATCACTGGAGCACCCCCACCGCCACCACAAATAATCAGGTGTTCTTTCTCAAGTAAGTCTTTGATTGCTTTGATTTCTAAAATCTCTTGTGGTTTAGGAGAAGGGACGACACGGCGCCAATGCGAGCCATCAGGTTTCACAACCCAATGATTTGCCTCAGCAAGTTGTTTCGCTTGCTCCTCGGTATAAACTGGACCAATGAACTTAGAAGGGTCAGCAACGGCAGGATCGTTTTCATCGACGACAATTCGCGTCAGTATTGTCGTGGTATAGCGGTCTTCAATCGCAGCATTAAGACCTTGTTGAATCAAATACCCAATCATGCCTTGCGTCTCTGCTCCAAGAACATCGAAAGGATAAGGAGGACAATCTTTGTAAGCGTTATTTTGCAAAGAAAGCAGACCGACTTGAGGGCCATTGCCATGCACAATGACTAAACGGTAGTTTTTACTCAGCTCAGCCAATGAGGTCGCGGTTTGCGCGATACTTTTCTGTTGGTTTTCACAACTCATCACCTCTCCACGTTGCAATAGAGCATTACCCCCAACAGCTACAACAATAATAGGTTTTGACATATCTAAATCTCCAAATAAGTGACGTCAGAATAGACTCAATTCACTGTATTGAATTCACAGCAAAGGATTGGAGATAAAAATCACAATTCGATTCCTATCCAAATTTTGGCTTAGAAAACCTTATTGATATCACGAACTCATTATTACTAGCGCACTGAAACTCGATATGTGATCTCGTATATATTTTTGTGCTTAGCTAAGTAAGAAAAATCTGAATTTCATAAATTGATCAAGAACAAGTATTTCGATAATTACGTTTTTTTTCCCTAAAAATGCCTAACTTCTTTTAATTTACAACGCAATTAACCTCTCCAAAGCCGATATTAAATTCACATCAAGGTTCGTTACATAAATTTCACTTTTAATAATTGCCATATTCGGTAGTTAAGGAGCGAAACAATGAGCAACGAAACTCAAGGAAAAATGGGGGTCATGAGTATTGCACTATTTACTTTATGTGCAGTACTTGTGGTCGACACACTCACGGCATCCGCCAGTATAGGGGTCAGCTCAATCGGGTGGTGGGTTGTAATGCTGATCTTTTTTGTCATTCCCTATGGATTCATCACCTCGGAACTAAGCACTACCTACCCTGGTGACGGCGGTATTTATGACTGGGTAAAAGAGGCGTTCAATTTTAAATGGGCAGTTCGTACCACTTGGTTCTATTGGATCAACGTCGGTCTCTGGATGCCAGCGGTATACATCATGTTCGCAGGTATGTTCGCCGAGCTGTTTATGCCCGGCCTTTCATTGTGGGGACAAATTGCGATTTGTATTGCGCTCACATGGCTTACCGTTTGGATCTGTAACGTCTCAGCAGACATTGGGGTTTGGGTCACCAACATCGGTGCAATTCTAAAAATCTTGGTGATTGGCACATTGGGTGTAGGCGGTTTTATCTATGCGATGAAACACGGCGTGGCGAATGAATTCACGCTTGCAGCAATGGTTCCTACGCTTGATTCAGCAGTGGCATTTCTTCCTGCCATTGTATTCAACCTAATGGGATTCGAATTGGTTGCAACTATGACCAAAGAGATGAAAGACGTACGCGATATGCCAAAAGCCGTATTCCTTTCTATTGGTATCACTGCATTCCTCTACATCTTCGGCACCATTGGCATTCTGATGGCGTTACCTGTTGAGAGCATCGGCTTGGTTGCAGGCTTAATCGATACCTTCAAAACCCTGTTTGGTGATGGTTCGCTGGGCAATGCCATGGTGTATTTCTTTGGTGTCTGCGCTCTATTAACGCTCATCGGCAACATGGTGAGTTGGACAATGGGCGCAAGCCGTGCCGCCGCAGAAGCAGCGCAAGAAGGCGAACTACCGGCAGTTGTTGCAAAGGTATCGGATAAAGGCTCTCCAGTAGGTGCAAACAATATTACTGGCACGGTTTCTACCGTGGTGATCTTGTCTTACGCCCTATTTGCTCAAGGTAATGACGACTTGTTTTGGTCCATCTTTGCCTTTTCAAGCTGCATTTTCTTATTGCCTTATCTGTTTATGTTCCCTGCTTATCTGAAACTGCGCTTGGTAGATGGTGAACGCGAACGCCCATTTAAAGTCCCTGGCGGCATGGGGTTGCAGTTTGTGATGTCCATTGTGTGCTTCTTCGTGATTTTACAAGCGGTGGTGCTTTTCATCTTCCCAGAAGCACTTGACCTAACCGTTGCCGATTGGAACTACACAGCTCCGGTATTAATCGGCGTCATCACCACGATATTAATTGGCGAGTGGATCTTACTCGGTGCCTTGAAACGCAAAAATCAACAAGTGGAACAAAAAGCTGAGGCTTAGTTCAGGAGATAGACAATGAAAAAGCTATTAGAAACCACACCAAAACAAGACGGGTTCAGAATGCCTGGTGAGCACGAACCCCAAAGTGAAATTTGGATGGCTTGGCCAGAGCGCACGGATAACTGGCGTAACGGTGCGAAGCCCGCCCAAAAAGTGTTTGCCGAAGTAGCCAAGCAAATCAACAAAACCACACCTGTCACCATGTTGGTAAGCGCAGAGCAATATGATAATGCCGTATCACGCTTACCTGATGATATTCGCGTTTTGGAAGTGTCGACCGATGACTCTTGGATGCGGGATATCGGCGCAAGCTACGTCGTAAATGACAACGGTGAGCGTCGCGGTGTCGACTGGGAGTTTAATGCTTGGGGTGGGTTTGTTGATGGTCTGTATTGGCCATGGAAGCGCGATGATCAAGTGGCTCAGAAGATGTGTGAAATTACGGCTGATTCACGTTACAGAGCACCGATAATTCTTGAAGGCGGCTCAATTCACATCGATGGTGAAGGCACCTTGTACACCACAGAAGAATGCCTACTGGACGAGAGCCGTAACCCAGATCTAAGTAAGGAAGAACTGAGCAAAATTCTCCGTGAGCACCTTAATGTGGAGAAAATAGTTTGGTTGCCTCGTGGCTTATACAACGATGAAACCAATGGTCACGTCGATAACATTCTCCACATCGTCAAACCCGGAGAAGTGGTTTTGACTTGGTGTGATGACCCGAATGACCCTCAGTACGAAATCAGTCGCGAAGCCTACGACTGCCTAACAAATCAAAGGGATGCGAAAGACCGGAAAATCAAGGTCCATAAGCTACCAATGCCGGGACCTTTGTACATGGCAAAAGAGGAAGCGGCAGGGATTGATATTGCAGAAGGGATGGAGCGTGAAGCCGGTGAGCGTCTAGCCGCCTCGTACGCGAACTATCTCATCACGAACAACCAGATTGTTCTACCTCTACTCGATAAGCGATACGACGCAGAGGTGATTGCGCTCCTAGAGGAACTCTACCCAGGCTATGAAGTAAACGGTGTTCCTGCTCGTGAGATTTTGCTCGGTGGCGGCAATATCCACTGCATTACTCAACAAGTACCTCAAGTTTAAATCCATACGAATCCAACGACTCAAAATAAAAGGGGCGAGCTTAAGTAAGCCCCAAATGAAAATAGGAAAATGATTATGAAATTACCTTCTTCAAGTGCAACTGACCTACACAAAGCAAACATTGAGCATATGGTGTCTATGAAAGATTTCTCAGTCCGAGAAATGGACAACATGATGGAGTTGATGAGCTACCTAAAACAAGCGCGAAAAGACAATGCTGTCCCACAGCTGTTCAAAGGAAAGTCAGTAGGGATGATTTTCGAAGCCGGCTCGACTCGCACACGCGTTTCATTTGAAGTTGCCGCAACGCTACTTGGTGGTCACGCTTTGTTCCTATCGCCAAAAGACATCCATCTTGGCGGCAAAGAATCGATTGATGATACCTCACGTGTTTTGTCACGCATGTGTGATGTGATCATGGCTCGCACTAACAGCCCTGAAACGCTAGATGGTTTGTTAAACATGTCTACCGTACCGGTAATCAACGGCCTAGATACCCGTTTCCATCCAACGCAAATGCTGGCTGACTTATTTACCATTCGCGAGCACATCACTGATGGTCGTCAGCTTAATGAACTGACTTTGGCATTCATGGGTGACGCTACCGATGTATGCCGTTCATTGATGCTAACTTGTGCGAAATACGGCATGGGCTTTAAACAAATTGGGCCAGTTAAATACCACATGGAACCAGAATGGGTCGAGCTTGCAGAATCGTTCTGCAAAGAGTCTGGCGGTCATATTGAGATCACCGATGACGTAGAGCGAATCAGTGATTGTGATGTGGTCTACGGCGACAGCTTCTACTGGGTCACTCAAATGGATGAGAAAGAAGAGCGCTTAGCTGCCTTCATGCCTGATTACGTGATCACGGAAGAACTTATGGTAAAAGCGAAGCCAGGTGCAATGCTTCTGCACTGCTTACCAGCAAACGACAAAGAGGAAGTCACTCGCGGTGCGCTAGAAAGTGAATACTCTGTGGCATTCGACGAAGCAGAGAACCGTCTAACGGCGCAAATGGCCATCTTGGTTTACTTCACTCATAAAGATGCCATCACACCAAACGAAGAAACCATCAAGCGTCACGAAGACAAAATCCTGACCTTCCTCAGCACCCTATAACGATCTCATTCACTAACTAACGTTTTTATTCGGCACACATAGCCAGACTTGCCTCTGTTTTGAGCGGTTGGTCTGGCTATCTATTGCCAATAGGAATGCACCCATAGCGGTCCTATAGCAGCCAGAATTGGAGAACATTCGAAATGCACGGCGAAATCATCAAAGTATCTAGAAATACAGAAAAAGCACCAATCAACGACGGCTCAACTCAATCGGTGGCTTTCTCCCATTACAACAATATCTCAGCGCAACTGCCGATTGACCCAGAAAGCCAAAAGTTAGTGGAAGGGGGCATCAAAGAGCAAACTAAGCAATGCTTAAGCAATATTAGATCAATCGTGGATAGCATCGAGCACAGCTTAAATGACGTCGTTAAAATCACGATTTATCTTAAATCTATGACCGATCTAGATGCTGTCGATGAAGTTTATAAACAATACTTCATCAGCCACCTTCCAACTCGAACCGTAATTGCCGTTGCTGCACTGCCTTTGGAAGGCGCTTTAGTTCAAATCGACGCGCTCATTTCGAACGGTGAAGGAACACACCCTCAAGAACCTTGCGAGCTGATCAAGCTGGTAAGAAACACAGCAAAAGCCCCTGCCAGTTTGCTGTCGAGCCAAAGTGTTTCGTTCTCACATTACAACCACATTTCAGCCCAACTGCCGATTGAACCAGAAACAGGCAATATTGCTGAAGGCGGGATCAAAGCGCAAACTCGACAATGTTTAAAAAACATCAAGAGCATACTGAACAGTATTGATGTCCCTTTTGATGACATTGTTAAACTCAATATCCATCTGAGAAGTCTCGACGACGCCTTTGCTGTCAATCAAGTCTACAGCACATTTTTTCCAGACTCGGCGATAGCAAGAAGCGTAGCCTACGTGCCCGCTCGTACTATCATCAAAGCTGATGGGTTACCAATGGACGCCTTAGTGCAAATAGACGCGACGGTTTCTCATGGAGACGGAACGCCACCACAAGCCGTTGAAGATCGACATGGGATTGTGATTCGCGCCCACAACACAGAGGCGGCACCAATCAGCAAGTTCTCAACTCAAACTGTCGCTTTCTCGCATTACAATAACGTTTCTGCACAACTGCCAATCCATCCGTCGAGTGGCGAAGTCATTGCTAATGACGTAGGCGAGCAAACCATGCAATGCTTAGACAACATCAAAGCCATCATCAAAAGCGTACACCATATAATGGACGACATCGTGAAGCTGAATATTCAGCTAAAAGATATCAACGACTTGCAAGTCGTGGAGGATATTTTAGCAAGCTACTTTGATAAAGAGCTTCCAGCGTGCACTGTTATCGGTGTATCAGAAATCTTTATGGACGCTTCTATCCAAATAGACGCGATCGTTTCTAATGGTGAAGGCACATTTCCAAAAGAAGAGCTTAGCTACTGAGCCTCATAAAATTATCCAGAAAAAAGGTCAGCTCTACAGCTGACCTTAAGTTTATCAAAGCCTTATTTGGCTCTAATCAAAGATCGACTTACCCAAAGGAACAGGGTTTTGCTGCCCAAAATTGGTTCCGTTTTGTAATCCACGACAAAACGAGCAATGGATGGTGCTGTATTTGATGTCATTATCTTGGAGCAATTTGAGAGCTTCAAATAAGGTTGGTGGAGTGCCGCAGCTACGGTTACGAATGGTCAATACATCCATTTGAACGGTGCCTTTGTGCTGCATCAGAAATTGTTCAACGACCTCATCGTTCAGCTTTAACACGTCACGATAATACGATTCAAGGTCATGCATGCCTTGCGCAATGTAAGCGTAAGTTTCCGCCTCGTCCGCACTTTGATACTTGGTCAGGTCATAATCTTTATCCAGATCAGTGCTGGTAATAATTTGCCTTGGCTTCACATAACCCGAAGCGAGCCTGCGAATATCCATGCTGCCGCCTTGCGTGTATCCATGTTCACAGTAGAACTGGAGATTCTCATTGGCGGCTAATTTGATTGGGCTCTTACTAGAGGTGCGTCCATGGGCACTAATGATCAAATGTTCCGAGGTTGGCTTTCCCTTCTCTTTTGACCATAAGTAAAGGTGATTACCAATACCGTGTTTCTTAAATGTCGCGTTTTTAGGTACCTTCATTGGCATATTATTATCTCCATATTCACTAGTTCAACCAACGGATTGAAGCTTAAGTATAAGCAGCGAAAATAACCCAACTGGTTGGTTCAGAACGAGGATAATTATGTTTGTGATATGGCTTCTAAAAGTCACTGCAAAAATAGAGCGGCATACAGCCAAGCATCAAGTATATAAGCATAGTTCAAATTGCCTTTTCTCTTTTGAAATCAGAATCCTGGTCAAAAAATGAAAATTTACCTTACGCAGCACTCTGTCAGAGTGCTGTCAGGACAGCGAATACTCTCTCATCCGCACACAAAACCTTCACATCACGGTCATAATCTAGGGTCTAAAATTACTCTTGTACTCGTGTCTACGGACGAAATTTTCAATCGTTAGTTGTGGGAGGTTGCTATGGAAAAGTACTGTCCAATATGTCAAACAGAGCTCATTGGTCGAAGCCAATATTCTGTGTGTCCGAGAAACAATATCGGTGAATGCGCTTATGATGGTTATGATGGTTATGAGGAACACCACACCCATTGCTGTCATGATCAACGAAATAGTGCACATGATGCCGAGGCAGTCACACTGGAATAAGTACCTCAAGAATACCCGTTAAAGAGTGCCACTCAACATCGAGTGGCATTTTTGATTGTTTTCAACATCGAAAGGACAGCAAAGGTTAGATCAATTCAAGCAAATGGAGCCCATAGAAAAACGCCGATAAAACTAAAGAAGTGGCAATCACTTTATGCTTTCCCACTTTCCAAATAGTTCCTCTAGTCGCGACGCAAAGACCAGATGCATAGACATAACGGCAAGCTAAACAGGCACAAACCAAAGAAACTGCCAATAACCAAGAAATTGAGCCATGCAATATCTTAGCGATCGACAACACGATCAAAGCCGACACAAACAAAGTGCGCAGCCAAGATAAAACCGTTCTTTCAACTTGCAGGCCGGCATCGCTTTTTAATTGGGTCTCATCCAACAAAGACATCGTGATAGATACTGCTCAGCAAGAAGGTAATCACCACCACCATTAAGATCGGTATTACTTTAATGGCATGAGAATAAGACAGGTTATTATTTAGCCGCATGGCGATTTCATTCCCTCGCCAATTTGCGTAAGCGAAAATTGAGCAAAGAATAGAAATCGTCAATAAAGATAAGCAAATTAGTGGCTTATACAGGGTATCGTTAAGGCTTGTGGCTAGTTGGTCTACGGCAATAGCTGCGGTAAAAAAGCCAAGTGCGGTGCGTACCCAAGCCAAAAACGTTCGCTCATTGGCAAGTGTAAAACGATAGTCGGGGTCTTCCCCCTGTTTTTTCCAAGACATACTCAAAGCATCAGAGAGAGTGAGTACCTCCTCACTCTCTCACTCATTTAGTTATTTATTGTGGTTTCAGCATTTGCATATCGCCACCAGCTGATGGCAGGTAACGGGCGTTATGCAGACGATATGACGACCAGTAGCCAGACCAACGAGGGTCAGATTGCAACAACTGAGCCGCTTGCAACACAATCGCTTCTTTATGGATTTGATACTCATCCAAATCGAACAAGTTGGACTGATCATCTTTATCCAAATAATGCAATTCTTCAAAACCCGTGGTTGCGTTATAACCGTAGAAATAAGGTTTACCTTCTAGCATTACCTGAAAACCGAAGCCGTAATTACACCCGACATGTACACCCGTTTGGTAAACCTGCGTTAATGGACGGCGAGCCTTACCTTGCATCACGTTCAGCAAGTTATCTCCTTCCATTTGTGATGGAATTTCAATACCTGCAAATCCGAGGATAGTTGGCGCAACATCAATCGCAGAAACAGTCTCATCGGATTGCTTCAACATGGTTTGCTGAGATTTAGGTGGCTTAATCATCAATGGAATACGGAAGATATCTGGCTGAAAATACGAGCCTTTATCCGCCATCGCCATACGACCATTCATATCACCATGATCAGCAGAGAACACAATTGCAGTTTCATCCCATAGCCCTTCTTCTTTGAGGAAGCGTGTTAAGTGACCGATAGCGTGATCCACCACCTCAACTTGCAATAAATGACAAGCAATATAGTCCTTCGCCACTTCTGCATCATACATGCCCCAATATTGCTGGTAGAGTGCATAAATTGGGTTGCCCTCTTCTTGCATGGTAAAGCTGTCAGGCAAGGTAATGGCGGCTTTGATTTGCTCGTAACGTGCCTCTAAACCACTTGGCACAGAATAAGGCTGATGAGGGTCGAAGAATTCTAATTGAGTGAAAATTGGCTTAGCTGGCGCTTGGATTTTCGATGCTTTTATTTGCTCCACAGCCAACTTCGCCAAGAACACTGAGTAATGCGCATCTAACGGGAAATCGCTGCCATCTTGCTGTTCAATCCAACCGCCAAATGAATTTGCAGGAGACAACTTATCAATCTGTAAACCACGGAGTTCTTTGCGGTATCTTGGTAACTGTACGCCCATATTCGCGAGGTATGCTAGGTAGCGATCATCGTCTTCTACTGGTGGTCCCCAGCGATCCCAAGCATGCACGTTTTCACCAAAGGTGCGAACGAATTTCTCTACACCAACATGACATTTACCTGAGTGTTTGAGGGAGTAGCCGACACGTTTTAGGTAATCTTGGAAAATGATGTCATCGAGTTCGAGATCCACCTTCATTCCTACCGGCGTACGTTCACCGTTTGAAAGATAGGGAGGGTGCATGCCAGTAAAAATAGCGGCCCTTGCCGGGCCGCATAAAGGGCTGGGAGTAAATGCCGAACTAAATGAAGTACCTTCCGTGGCAATGGACTCGATGTTTGGCGTATTGATCACGCCAGAAAGCGGACGTTGGGGGTGATAACAATCCGCAGAAATCATATCGACAGTAATGAACACGATATTGGGCTGTTGTTGGTCGTTTCTATAGAAAGCGCCCTTTCTTTCTTTTGGGTTTAAGAAATCAGAAATCATCTAGGCCTCAAAAATATGCAAAGGTGATAGAGCTCTATTATTCAAGCCTTATCACGGACTACTGATTCCTAAAGTTAGTCGTGATTGGTACTATAAACCATAGTAAAAATCCCTGTTGAATGTAAAAAGCGAAACAATGAAAAATCAGCCGCTCCTTATCGAACAATCTGCAGATTCATGTGGCATTACGCTGCGCTCAATGTGGGATGTACATGCCGACATGAACTACCACATCAAATGGCCAAGAGACCGTATGTTGCCTATGCTTCCGAATGCTATTGTGGCGGTATACACCATCCAAGGCAGTGGATGCATCAAGATGAAGAGCGGAAAAATTCTCACGGTTTCTGCACCAAGTGTGACCTTCATCGACAGTAGAAACATCGATAGTTACTGGACAAATGGAATCGTTTGGAATCTAAACTGGTTCGAGTTTTTGATGCAGGGCGTAACCCCGATTCCTTTTGAAGAGCCTATCGCATTAAAGAACGACGATTACCCAAGCATTCTTTCGGAAGTGAAAGCGCTTATTGCCTCTAAGTCACCGATAAAACTCAATGCCGCAGTCGCAGGCTTTGGGTTTGTTTTCTATAAATGGCTCACCTTAATTGACCAATCGAAATCTATGACCAGTCAAGAAAAAACGGTCCATGAAATCGTGGCAAAAATGAGTGAAAATATCGGTGAGAATATTGCGATAAAGCAGTTTGCGCAGGAAGCAGGCTATACAGAACAGTACTTAAGAAAACTCTTCCTAAAATACCTCAACGTGACCCCAAAGCAGTACTACCTGAAGCTGAAACTCGACGCGAGCATGATGATGCTCAAACGCTCCGGAACCAATGTAAAACGCGTCGCTTTCGAGCTCGGCTTCAACGACAGTTTCCATTTCAGTCGCGCGTTTAAAAAACAGTTTGGAGTTTGCCCATCAAAAGCAAACGAAGTCTGATGGGCAAAGGTTTTGTGGAGTATTAAGCTCTTAACCGTGGATGACTAGGGGCTATTCGAAAGGTCAACAGACACTAATGGTTTAGTGGCCAGTTTGAGAAATAAATATGATCCGCTTGCCAATCAACGTCTTTGTTGTCTTGGAACAGCTTCGCAGCAACCGTAAAGGCAAACTCAAAGCTCACCCCTAACCCTTTCGCACTGATGAAAGGAGCGTCGACAACCACAGGCTGATCAACATACACGCCATCAGAAAAGTTCTTCTCTAGACCACCACCCGTTGTGTAATGGTGCTGCCCTAGAAGCTTGTTTGCTGCCAATACTTTGGCACCGGATGAACACAGTGCGCAGATCCACTTATCTTCTGCGATATGTATTTTTAGAAACTCAATCACTTTGCTGCTGCACGTTAAATTGTCCGTGCCCATTGGACCACCCGGCATCATCACCGCATCGTACAGCTCTGCACTTTTTTCTGACAGCAAGTAGTCTGCAGAAATCAACGTTTTGAAATAGGAGCTCAGTGGTTTGCGATCGTGTATCGATAATACGTCCACTTCAATTTTGAGTCGGCGCATAATATCAATAAAGACCACCGCTTCTGCCTCTTCAAAACCATCCGCTAATAAAACGGCAACACGTTTAGTCTCCGCCATTACTGCTTCTCCTGTTGATTAACCACCTTCACGGCTTCTCTCGTTAAGCGCCCTATTTCTTCCCAGTCTTGGTTTTCAATTAATGATTGGGGCACCATCCATGTACCACCACATGCCACCGTATTCGGTAACGCTAAGTACTGATTGATATTGCCTTCGTTCACCCCGCCAGTTGGCATGAACTGCACATCTTTATAAGGACCAGAAAGGGCTTTGAGCATGGCGACACCACCTGCAGCCTCTGCAGGAAAAAACTTCATTAAACGAACGCCTTGCTGTCGTGCTTGCTCCAACTCGCTCGGAGTACAAACGCCTGGAATAAATGGAATGCCTTTGGCAGCACACGCTTGCAAAGTATCTGGGTTAAAGCCCGGCGCTACAATAAATGACGCCCCAGCTAGAGTCGCTTGCTCGACTTGCTCTGCATCCAAAACCGTACCAGCACCAATATACATATCAGGCTGAGCAACGCTCAGTAGTGCGATAGCCTCCGCCGCAGCTGGGGTTCTAAACGTGATTTCAATGACGTTCAAGCCATTGTCAGATAAGGCTTTGCCTAACGAGAGCACATCTTCAGCGCGCTCAATCGCGACTACAGGAATTACTTTATAAGACGCAAGTTTTGCACCTAAATTATTCATACAATTTGTCTCTTAATAGATCAGTTATTGGTGACGGTACAATGGCACCTTTATATTGAATGACTTTGCTAGCCAATAAGTTGCCAATTTGACATGACGTGCCGAGCTCTAAACCTTCGCTTATTCCCCAAATAAAGCCTGCATTGAACGAGTCACCAGCTGAGGTGGTATCAATCACTTTTTCCACCGAGCTAGCAAGATGATGGGTCACAGAATTGTTCCAGTTTGCTAAAGATCCGACACTGCAACCGTCCGCTCCTTGCTTGATAACGACGACCGCTTTGCTTTGCTGATTGAGTCGTTGAATGGTGGTCTCAAGGCTTTTATCGCCCCACAGAGCCTGTTCATCATCGCTGGTTAGCAATAAGTAATCGCTGATGTTGACGATGGCTTGATACCAATGTTGAGCATCGAGCCTGCTGCTCCATAAACTCGGACGATAATTGCTATCGAAAATAACTCGAGCCCCTCGGTGACGAGCATCAGTCAAAATCGAGATAAGTTTGGCTCGGTCCTCGTCATCTAAAATGGCAAGAGAGATGCCCGATAGATAAAGAAAATCAAAGGACATAAGCGCTTGTTCAATCTTTGAAAATTGCTCATGCTTGAGTAATTGAGACGCCGCCGATTGATGTCGCCAATAAGCGAAACTGCGCTCTCCAGCATCATCTAATTGGATCATGTAAAGCCCGGTTGGATGTGCTGGGTCAATCAACACATATTGAGTATCAATCCCTTCTACTTGCCATTTTTCTGCCATGTATTGAGAAATCGAATCTTCACCTAGCGCCGTAATATAGGCTGGCTTTAAATCAGGATTTAGGCGACTGAGATAAACCGCAGTATTTAATGTGTCACCACCATAGCTCTGAGTCATTTGCCCAAAAGGCTGCCCACTGAGCTCGATCATACATTCGCCGATCAAGGCTATTTTTTTCATCGAAAACACCGAAAGTAACGTAACAATTCCGAAAGAAGCTCGGGAATAAAATCAGAAAGAAAATGCCTGCGAGTGCAGGCATTTGGGGAGTACGAGATTAGCGAGCGAGCCAGCCACCATCGACAGCTAACGTATAACCGTTCACGTAATCAGACGCTGGTGATGCTAGGAAAATCACAGGACCCGCCAAGTCTTCAGGCAAACCCCAACGTTGTGCAGGGATACGCTCTAAGATGGCTTGATTTCGATCCGCATCGGCGCGCAATGCAGCGGTATTATTGGTCGCCATGTAGCCTGGGGCAATCGCATTCACATTAATGTTGTGTGCTGCCCACTCGTTCGCCATTAAGCGGGTAATCCCCATAACGCCACTTTTCGATGCTGTATAAGAAGGTACTCGAATACCGCCTTGGAAAGAGAGCATAGACGCTACGTTGATGATCTTCCCACCGGTGCCTTGTGCGATAAATTGTTTCGCAACCGCTTGAGACAAGAAGAACACCGACTTAACGTTAATGTCCATTACGTCGTCCCAATCTTGCTCAGAGAATTCCAACGCGTCATTGCGACGAATAATGCCCGCATTGTTAACCAAGATATCGACACGACCAAACTCTGTCACAGCACGATCCACAATCGAGCTAATGTCATCCGTTTTCATCAAGTTCGCTCGGATATCGATGAATCGGCGACCTGTTGTTTGGATTTTTTCGATGGTTTCTGTCGGCTCAACAATATTCACACCAACAATGTCACACCCCGCTTGGGCTAGCCCTAAAGCCATGCCTTGCCCTAAGCCTGTATCGCAACCTGTAACAATCGCGACTTTATCTGTCAGTTTAAATTCCATGTTTTGCTCCTAGCGAAGATCCGTGGTTTTAATGTGGTCCATGTCGTCGAACGTTTGGTTCTCACCAACCATTCCCCAAATAAAGCTGTAGTTTTTGGTCCCCACGCCAGAGTGGATAGACCAACTCGGTGAGATAATCGCTTGCTCGTTGTGAACCAAAATATGGCGAGTCTCTGTTGGTTCACCCATCATATGGAACACAGCTTGCTCCGGCTGGATATCACAATACAAGTACACTTCCATACGGCGTTCATGTGTGTGACAAGGCATGGTGTTCCATAGGCTGCCAGCTTCCAGTTTGGTTAGCCCCATCACTAGCTGACAGGTCTCAACCACATCTGGCACAATGTATTTATAAATGGTTCGTTCGTTACAGCTTTCACTATCTCCTAGCGTTACTGGCATCGCATCTGCTTGAGTGATTTTACGTGTAGGGTACGCAACATGAGCAGGTGCACTGTTGTAGTAAAATTTCGCAGGCTGACTTTCGCTTTCACTGCCAAATGACACCGATTTTGCACCTTTACCAATGTATAACGCTTGTTGGTTTTCTAGCTCGTAAACCTCACCATCAACGTCAACGTAGCCCAAGCCACCGATGTTGATGATGCCCATCTCACGGCGCTCTAGTAAGTAATCCACACCGAAATCTTTACCAATACCATCGAAAGAAACTTTCTCTTGCTGCGGCATCACACCACCAAACAGAATGCGGTCGATATGACTGTACGTCATGGTGTAGCTGTCAGCCTCGAAGATGCTCTCAACAAGGAACTCCTCTCGTAACTGTTGAGTGTCTAGCGTTTTTGCGTGTGCTTTATGAATGCCTTGACGTGTGTTCATATTTCTTTCACCTATCATTGTGTAACACTTGCGATTTTTTGTTTATTTCCAAGGCTTTGAGAGTAAATCAAGCCTCCGACGGTCATGATGAACAGACCACAGATTAAGAAGTAATAAGCATGCTCGTTCGGAACTAAGAAGAATGCAGTGATGACGCCACCAAAGATCAGCGTTAAGCGACCCAAAATTCGACACTGCATCACATCAGACTCTTCCATGCCTGCTGGCGAGACAATTGGTGTCTTTTGATTCGTAAAGAACTGTTCGATCGCACTCTTTCTTTCCCCTTCAGGCGCTTTGTAGAACAAGCCTGTGCAAAGGAAGAAGCCAACCGTGATAATGGCGTGCATAAACTGGGTAATAACCACACCCAAGTCCCCAAGCTCACGTCCTGTTAGCGCTACGCCAATCGTTTCTGATACCCATTGAGCGTTAAAGACATTGTTACTGATTAAGCTAACCACGAAACCGAAACAAACGGTCGCCCAACCTGCCCAATCAGGAACACGTTTGATGAACATGCCAAGAGTTTGAGGGATCATCATCGGAATATTCACAAGACCCGCAAAGATGATCATCATGGAGAACAAACTGATGCCACGTAATTCGTTAAGGAACAGCGCGAAGCCAATGACAATCAACCCCATCACACCAGTCGAAATCTTACTTGCGCGCAACTCTTGCTCTTCCGTCGCATCTTTATTCAACATTGGCTTGTAGATAGATTTCACAAACGATGCAGCAACAAAGTTAATGCGTGAATCCAGTGTCGACATTGTTGCGGCGAACATTGCCGAAACCACTAACCCCACCATACCCGCAGGAAGAAGAACCTGAACTGCTGATAGATAAGCCGCTTGATTCGCTTTTGCACCGAGTTGTGGGTACATCCCCGCAAGATCAAGACCTGCACTTGCAGACCACATTGGAGGGATAAACCACATCACGCTACCAAATGCGAACAACAGTGCGGTAAGGTAAGCCGCTTTTCGAGCTTGAGCCGAGTCCTTCACGCACAAGAAGCGAACTGACTGACCAATGTTGTTCATGTCGATAACACGTTGAATAAAGATAGCGCCAATCCACAGTAGGAAGATTTCTTGGTAGTGGATGCCATTACCCGTCCAAAGCGCAGCCCCCTGCCAGTGATCAGTAATATCGGTAACGCTGTCTACGTTGTTCATCACCGCAATAAAGGTCACAACACTGATGGCAACAATCAATAGCGCCTGTAAGAAGTCACTTGAAACAACAGCCCAAGCCCCACCTGTAATGGTCATGAAAACAACGGCTGCACCTGTGATCACAATAGCCAATTGAATGTTGATACCAATCACCGCAGAGATAAAAATTGAAACTGCATACAGCGTAATTGCCCCCCCCATCAAACCGGTGATCATGTAGATAAACGTGTAGAAACGCTCTGTCTTCGCACCGTAACGCTGACGAATCGCTTCCATCGGTGTAATTACATTAAGCTGTCGAAAACGAGGGGCGAAAATACGCGCACAGATCAGATAGCCGATAATGTTAAAAACAAAAATCCAAACGACTGCAAAACCATCAATGTAAGCTTTACCTGCCGCGCCAGTGAAGGTCCAAGCACTGAACGTAGTCATAAAGGCACTAGAGCCCGCCATCCACCAGACCATCTTGCCGCCTCCACGGAAATAATCGCTGGTATTGGCAACTTGCTTACGGAAAATAAACCCAAGCAAGACCATGAAAATAAAATAAAAAACAATCGCGCTAATATCGTATCCAGAAATCATTATCAGTTTCCTTACCAGAAGTAGCGTTGATGACCGCAGATACGCATCAATGCTTCGAGATAGTAGTAATCACCGTACGGCAGCATGTTGTTTGCCATGTCTTTTGCGACAAACGATGCGCCTTGAGAAAGTAAGCCATGAGCAGAAGGGTCTGCCGTTAGATCGCATTGTTCGATCAATCCTTGAACTAAATGCATGCCCCATTGCTCGAAGAAATCACGCTCTTGCTCGTCCTCACAAAGACTCGCAATCAACAAGAAGCCTGCTGCTGTAATAGCCCCCGCCGAACTGTCTTTGTATGGGTGCTCAGACTCTGGTAAACGGTAATCCCATACAGGAACCGCATCATCTTGCAGGTAAGGCGTGACAAACAGCGCTAGCTTTTTCGCAAGCGCCAAAAACTCAGGATTCTTGGTATAAAGGTAGGTTTGAGCAAAACCATGAATAGCCCACGACTGACCTCGAGCCCAGCAAGAGTCATCTGCATATCCTTGAAAGGTTTCACCTTTGATTGGCGTTTGAGTCAGAGGATCAAAGTTAAAGGTATGAAAAGTAGAGAAATCATCACGAACAATATGCTTAGCCATTGTTTTTGAGTGATTAATTGCTGCATCTTTTAATACATCACTATTGGTTTGATTTGCTGCCCAAAAAAGCAGCGCCGTATTTTGTAGCGAGTCGATAATTGTTTTTCCCTGAGTTTTTTCAGGACCAAGAATGTGAGTTTCATTCCATGCAACAATATATTGACCAAGTCGACGGTAGCGTTGATATAAACTATGAGCAGCTTCTATACCCATTGATTTATATTCTTCATCTTCGGTTAACATATAACCAGCAACGCAACTTAATGAATATTGAAAACCTAAATCATGATCATGCCAATTTGGGTTGATAAGTAATTCTTTAAAATAAGGTTTACGCATATTTGCGCTATTTTTGAACGTCTCATCACCTGTCAGCTGGTAGCAAAGCCACAACTGACCAGTCCAAAATGAAGAAACCCAATCTGAAGGACCACAGTATCGCCATGTACCATCTTCATTGCCGATCTTAGGGTTATTAATGCCAATACGAGGGATATTATTTTTAATTGAAGAAACAGCCTTTGTTAATTGCTCTTCAAAATTAGTGCTTTTATACCTTTTTGAGGGATATGCATGTTCTATCATTGCGACTCGTTCCAGGTTGATTATTTTATTTCACGTATTTTTTATCTGGAGCCAGTTTATGAAGATATGAGAGCTTCATTCAATGTGTAAAAACATGCAAAAATGAAAAAAAAGAAACTACTTCGGTAATTTTCCTTATTTAGGTAACAATTTGTGAATAATGTCACAGAGCCAATAATTGAGGGCGATCACGCTTATAATATATGAATCAATAGAGTTTCATTTTTTGCATCCCTCAGCAATTTTCTTCATTCAAATAAAAAAAATAATCACTTAATTTCTGTTGTGACTTTCGTCTTTGAAAAATAAATAGAACAAGGAAATTAATGTGAACCACTCTACGATCAAAACCTCTCTTCTCATGACATCAATTGCCTTATGCAGCCAAGGTGTTGCTGCGCAAGATATCGATTTTTCTGGATATTTTCGTGCAGGTGCAGGTTCTAGCTCAAGCAATGGTGCGATGGTGTCTTACAACAAACAGAAACTTGGTCGCCTCGGCAACGAAGATGACATTTATCTGGGCTTAGGCTTGGGGACCCAGCTTGCGAAAACCGATCAATACGATGTCTATTTCCAATCTCGTTTTGTTTACCAGTCAGATGGTTCAAACGATTGGGAAGCCATGGATGACAGCGATACTGACTTCATGTTCAAAGAAGTAAACGTAGCGGTGAAAGGACTGATACCTTCTCTACCAGAATCTACTGTATGGGCAGGTAAGCGCTACAACCAACGTCACGATAACCACATCATTGATACCTACTACTGGAATGTGTCTGGTACTGGTGGCGGTATTGATTACATTCCTGTTGGTGACGGTCTGTTGTCTGTCTCTGCCATCCGCTCAGATCGTAAAAGCCAAAACTTTGATGATCCAGGCACGAAGAACAACAAGCTCAACGTCAACATTTTCGACATTCGCTATAAAGGCATCAAACTATGGGAAAACGCTGAGCTGGAAGTCGGTCTTGACTACGGTATGCCAAATGAGTCGGATGAATTTACGTTGCAAACCGAAGATGGTGTGATGGCTACTGGCTTGGTTACCTACGGCGGTAAATGGGGTAAGAACAATACGGTTTTCCAATACGGTACCAACGGCTTCTCCAAAGCGCTGTTTAACGACCATGCAGGTAAAAATTACTTCGCAGAAGTGCAAAAAGATGCGTCCGCTTACCGAGTAATGAACTATGGCTTGTTGAAACTGACCGACGACGTTGTACTTGCTCACTCTCTGTTCTGGACCTCTTCAATTGACGATATCGAGATCAACCAGACCACAACACAAACGACTTTTTCAGCGGTTATTCGCCCTGAATACAGCTGGGACGACAACAATAAAACCGTACTCGAATTAGGTTACTTCGATGCGACGACTGCCGATGACACACCTCAATCAGCTAGCAAGGTAACACTTGCTCAAACTTGGTCGCCATCTAAGAGCTTCTGGGCTCGCCCTGAACTGCGCGTATTCGCGACTTACTTCCAAGACTATGAAGACGATCATGCATTCGGTGATAACAACGACACCGAATTCCAAGTCGGTATTCAAGTTGAAGGCTGGTTCAAATAAGACAAAGCCTGCTCCTTCGGGAGCAGGTCTTTTTCTGTGAAACAACAATAAGTCTAGAAATAAAGGAAACGCGGAATGCAGTCATCTTACCCTTTTCACATCATGGCAAAACCGACCGGATCTACCTGCAATATTCAGTGTGATTATTGCTATTTTCTCGGTCGTGAAGAAACGCTGAAAGAAGTGACTGCGAACCCAATGCCGCTCGAAACCTTAGAGCTTTACATTAAGCAATACATTGAAGCTCAACCCACCGATCAAGTGGTTTTCAGTTGGCAAGGTGGTGAACCAACACTGCTCGGTCTCGACTACTTTGAAACCATCATCAAGCTGCAAAAAACACACAATCCACTTGGTAAAACCATTCATAACGATTTGCAAACCAATGGAATGTTGCTCAACAAGCCGTGGTGTAAGTTTCTTAAAACTCATCGTTTCTTCGTCGGGTTAAGCATCGACGGAACCCAAGAGGTTCATGATCATTATCGCCACACACGCTCAGGTAGAGGCACACATAAAAAGGTGCTCAATGCGGCGGCTTTGCTTCATAAATACCACATCCCTTTTGCGACCCTCACTTGTGTGACTCACCAAAGCACACACTCTGCACTAGAGATTTATCGCTTCCTGCGTGATGAAGTGAAAACCAAACAAATGCAATTTATCCCGATCGTGGATAAAGCCGAGCTAGAAATGCGCTCTTCATGCCTAGTCACTACTCAAGAACCTTATTCTGTTTCCCCACAAGGTTGGGGTGAATTCATGACAACCGTCTTTGATGAATGGCTGAAAAACGATATTGGTCAGGTTTACATTCCAACCGTTGAGGACTGCCTCGCCGTTCTACTGAATCATCCCTCTTCATCCTGTGTGACAAGCCAATATTGTGGTCGTGCTCTTGCGATAATGCAGGAAGGCTCCGTCTACAGTTGCGATCACTACATCGAAGATAGCCACCGCTTAGGTAATGTCAAAAATACACACTTGGCGCAAATGGCATGCGACCCAAAACAACAATCTTTTGGTCTCGATAAGACCCACTCACTTTCTCAACAATGCCAGCAATGCCCATACCTTAAGTTCTGTTTTGGCGGTTGCCCTAAAGACAGGGTGCGTTCAAACAAAGAATCTTCTCCGCAAAATTACCTCTGCTCAGGATTGCGCGCTTTCTACCAGCACGCCATTCCAGCATTAAAACAACGCATAAAAAACGTGTACCCCCAATAACAAGGAAATGATTCCATGAGATACAAAATAGGAACTCTCTCTGTCGCTTTGCTGCTTGTCGCTTGTAATAGCGAATCGAGTGTCGAAAACACCAGCCAATACTGGACGGATTTTGTTGCCAGCCGAGATTCAGCATCAGGTCTGTTGGATACCTCAACAACACTACCCGAAGAGCGCATTCTTCAAGACTACTCCTTTGCTGGTTATAAATTCAGCGATACGCCATTACCGGCACCCGCCCCAACAGAAACGGATGCTCTATACCATGTGTTTAATGTCCAAGATTTTGGGGCAATACCGAATGATTCAATCAGCGATAAAGCTGCGATAAAAGCCACTATTGAAGCGATGAAACAAAGCCGTACGACGAATCCCTCTGAGTCAAAAATCGCTGTGCTTTATTTTCCTGAAGGCACTTACATCATCAATAATGCCGCAGATGATGCCCTCATCGATCCAGATAACGTGGATGATATTAAGAACAAGCAGCCGATTTTCGTCGATCTGGATAATGTTGTGGTGAAAGGCGATGGCGTTGGTAAAACCGTGCTCAAAATGGACACCTATTTGCAGCCAGAAAATCCATCCAAAAAATGGACGACGCCACACATGTTTCAACTCGGAGCAAGAAGCGACACCGAAACCACAGCCGCGCCTATTGAGCTTTCACAAACGCTTGAAGGCGGCTCAAGCTTTTCTGTTCAAGTAGACAGTAGTGAAGGTTTTTCTGTAGGCGACAGTGTTCAAATTTCTGCTTTGATTCAACGCGAGCCAGCAATCAACGACGCAATCTCACCGTACCTAATCGAGTACAAAGCCTCAGCACCAGGCACGCCAGTTTGGGCAAATCTGGTTAAAGGGCTCGATAAACGCGAGAAACATACCATTGCAGCTATTGATGGCAATGTTCTGACATTCTCTACCCCAGTTGCACATACGCTCGAGCAAGCCGACACCTGGCAAGTGAAAAAAGTCACCTCTTATGAAAACGTCGGGATTGAGAACATGACGATTTCTGGCAACTGGCACGAAGAATTTGTCCATCATGAAAGTGCCTTGCACGACAGTGGTTATAGCTTGTTAGCACTTAATCGAGTTCATGACAGTTGGGTAAGAAACATTGAACTACGCGATTTCAACCAAGGAGGCGTGCTATGGAATACCTACAATGTGACGGTTGATGACGTCACGCTGTCCGGAACGCCGGGACACCTTGCTTTCACTATCATGTACGGCAACTACAACTTAATTGAAAACATTACCGACAACTCTCACGCTTGGCATGCGCCTGGCGTATCGAAATACTCGATTGCCAATGTGTACAAAAACAGCCAATACGCCGCTGACTCCTCTATTGATTTGCACGGTGAGCAGTCCATGCACAACCTATTCGATAACATGAAGGGCGGATGGATTTATGGTCGCTGGGGCGCGAGTTCTGGCAACCAACCAAACCATCTAAAAGGGCTCACTTTCTGGAATCCAGTCAACACTGGCGTAAGCGCAAATGAATTTATGTTTATGAAGGATGATGGCATTTACGGTCGTGTGATTATGCCTTACATCATCGGGATGACGGGCTCAGAATTCTCTGTCGCACCACAAGCCAAGTACATCAATACCATGATCGAAAACGGCACTGCGAACTACTCCGAAGTACCCGATGAAAGCCTTAAGCAAGCACATTTGGAGTCTATCGGTACGGCGGTTGAACCAGCATCACTGTTCGATGCACAGTTGAATTTACGCCATGCTAAGTAACCGATGAATTCGAGGTAAAGCCGAAAGGCGATGTCACTTAATAATATCGACAGGAGGCTCAAGTCGAGCCTCCTATAACAACCAGAAGCTGTCCTTATGAAAACCTCCGCAACACTCAATATCCTGCACTTCTTAGAGAAGCTCGACCCTTTTGATAAGCTCCCCACAGAGATCGTTGAGCAGCTCGCCGAACTCGTAGTGGTGCGTTACCTCGCGAAGGGAGAAACTATAGACGAAGAAACTCTAAGTCAGTCGGCGCACTTGTACTTCATTCGCTCAGGTGCAATTGAGCAAAAAGACTCGACAGGAGGTTTATTGGCTCGATTGGGAGAAAATGACCAGTTTGGGTTTACCTTCTTTCAAGATTCTTCCCTTCAATCACAACGTTATCAGGTCTACGCACTAGACAGCACCTTGCTTTACTCCATCCCCTACGAAGCTGTGCGTAAGGTGATGAGCAGCGCAAGCGCAACGACAGATTGCTTTGATCCACAAGCACCAAAACGTCTAAACAGTGCTGTCAATCACTCGCAACACAAGGAAAACAAAAGTTTATTCTTCAGAACTGTAAAAGACATCGCGAGTGAAAACATTACGTCTGTGGACTATCTCACCCCAATCCAAGACGTAGCAGAACGAATGTGTTCTCGTCCTAAAAGCTCTTGTGCCGTCGTAGAAAAAAGCGGTGAATTGGTGGGAGTCATTACCGATCGAGACATGACTATGAAAGTGGTGGCGAAAGGGCTCCAACTCACGACGCCAGTTCACCAAATCATGACCTCTCCTGTAACCGTGATCGATGAAGACGAGCGGATCATTGAAGCCATTTCACTCATGCTAGAGCACAATATCCGGAGCCTGCCTGTCATATCAAAAGGGCAAGTCTGCGGACTGCTTACGACCACCCACTTAGTACACAACCACCGTACCCAATCGTTGTTTTTGATTGAGAAGATTCGCTACGCTGATTCTATCGAAGCTCTTGCCAAGCTGCGCGACGAGAAAGAATCGATTTTTCAGGCGCTGGTTGAAAACGGCACCTCCTCAAACCTACAAGGCAAAATCATGTCGATGATCATGGATGCGTTTACTCGCAGAATCATTGAACTAACGGAAAAGGTACTTGGTCCTGCGCCTTGTAAGTATGCTTGGATGGTGGCAGGTTCTCATGCGCGTAATGAAGTGCATCTCTTATCTGACCAAGACAATGCCATCGTCGTTGAAGATGACAAATTCCAAGAGCACCAACTGTACTTTGCCCACCTTGCGATGCGAGTTTGCAACGCTCTAGCGGCTTGTGGCTACCCACTTTGCGATGGTAAATATATGGCGGCATCTCCTCGGTGGTGTCAGCCTTTGCAACGTTGGAAGCACTATTACAATAAATGGGTTTCTAGCCCGGAGTACAATCAATTATTGAATATCAGTGTGTTCCTAGAGACCCGCGCCATCTATGGCTCTTATGAGTTAGTCGAGGAGTTACAAGATCACCTCAACGATTGTATTCAACACAATTCGAGCTTCTTGCCATGCTTGACGCGAGATGCCATTAACATTTCACCACCACTGAGCATCTTTAATAACTTGGTGGTAGAGAAAGGTGGGGAGCACAGCAATACCTTAAACATCAAAAAGTACGCCTTGAATCTCATCGTAGATTTAGCGCGAATTTTCAGCCTCTCGGTAGGATGCAAGCTTGCTGGCACAGAGGAGCGATTTCGTTATGCTATGACTCATAAAGCCATTTCTGAAGATGCCTGCGAGAGCATTATTGAAGCGCTGCGATTCATCAGCCAAGTTCGCTTCCGCCATCAATTGCATGCTATACAAAACGGGCATATACCCGATAACCACATCGCACCCGATCAATTCAGCAGTTTTGAAAGAAAGCACCTCAAAGAAGCGTTTAAAATCATCGGTAATTTGCAAGACGTCGCAAAGCTTAGGTTTGTAAAAGGGAACCAATAAGCCATGTTGACGAGTCTAAAACACAAGTTCCACTTGGAGAACATCGAGACACTTCGACAACATATCGAAGAGCAAGGTGAATGGATTGGCGGTTGGGGAACCTATCTCAGCACTCCATTACCCTCTGTCACGTCACCACTTCAACAGCTTAAATATGTCGCTATTGACTTCGAGACAAGTGGACTCGATTTTAAACACGACCAGATTTTGTCTATTGGTTTAGTGCCATTCAGTTTTCAACAGATCGAACTGTCGACCGTTGATGAGCTTTTTATTTCACACGGGCAATACATCACCGCTAAAAGTGCCAGCGTGAACCAATTAACCCCCAAGCACCTCAGCCAAGGGCTCACTATCGATGCAGCGATGAATAAACTCTTTGAAGCCTTGGCAGGAAAAGTGGTGTTAGCTCATGGAGCATTCATTGAGAAAGGCTTCCTGTCGCGCTACCTCAGCAAAAAGTTTGGCATCGTTAAACTTCCCTTTTGCTTTATCGATACGATGGAGCTCGAACGACGATTCTTATCATCAAACCTTGCTCATAGCCCTGCCAGCTTTCAGCTTGATGACCTCAGGGAGAACCTTGGATTCCCTGCTTACTACAACCACAGCGCAGCAAGTGATGCGTTAGCATGTGCAGAGCTTTTTATTGCCAGAGTGCATAAAACGACTTCACTCGCCAATGCCGCTCTACACAAGGTAATGTCGTAAATCCGCTGGAGCCCATCAATAAAAAAGCACCACATCTTTCAACATGGTGCTTTTTGGGGGAAATTCAGGGTTGGTTTACAACACGGCTTTGCGGCTTGGTAGGAACACTTCGCCTAACATACAGCGTACAGAGCCACCACCGATCGATTCGATGGTAGAAACGTCAAATGGTAGCAATTTACCGTGTGTCGCTAGTTGATTTCTTTGTGCTGGAGAGAACGCATCGTAAGCCGATTGAGACATAGCAATGACCTTATCGCCGCGTACCGTTTCCAGTTGAAGGATGTTGCCGCAAAACTGGTTCATCTGTTCAAGAGAAATCGAGATCACCTGCTTGTCTTTCGCCAATGATTTAAGCACAAAGCGGCGCTCAAACTCAGGGATCACTTCATCACAAATCACGCAAAACTGCTCACCCACAGCCATCATCACGTTAGTGTGGTAAATCGGAGCACCAGAAGGCAAACGGGTTTGGAAAGAAATCACGCGATCATAACCAATGCGCTTGGCGTAATCTTCTAAAACCAGACGATCGCAACGTTGTGAGAGCGCGGCATAAACGGTTTTGTTGAAGTGATCGAGCACCATCACGCCCGTGCTTTCTAGGTAGGCTTCTTCATCCAGATATTCAATCAGTGAGTCTTGTTGATGCACTTCACGACCTGCGTGCGCTAATGCAGCGACCAACGCATCCGGACGAACTTCATGCTGACGGTTTTCACATGCCATCGGGAAGGTATACAAAGTGCCCTCTGGAGTGGTGCTAAACCAGTTATTAGGGAAAACCGCATCTGGCGTGGCTGTGTCGGATTGAGGGTAATCAAACTCAACGACTTGCACGCCTTCTTTACGCAAGGTTTCAACCATCGCGGAAAATTCAGCCATGGTGTTACGTGAGACTTCTTCTTGAGTTAGCGAAACTTGGTGTTGAAACTCGTTGTCTTGCGCAGTTTCTTCGTTAAAACGAAACTCTTTAGGTGGCACCATCACAACGCAATTTGCGGTATGACGCAGAGCACTTTGCGTGCTTTCTTCTTTTCCATGTGCATTCTGAGGCACTGATTCGTGTAATAGCATCCAATACATTCCTTTTCACTAGAATGATGAGATTGTAAATTTATTGTTAACCGCGGTTTTGCTGTTTTTAATAATAAATCCATCAACCAAAAGTAAATATTTTGGTATGAGACCGGATTAACCCGACTTTTTATTGTCACTTTGTCGATTTACTGTTTTGTGACGCGTGAATGGTCATCTCAAGAATAATGCACTAGCGAATTCTTTATAACCAACTAGTTACATTTAAAAGGCAATCGGTTAGACTATTTTTTCGCCTCTCACACATACGCAAATACGTCTGCTTTTCTGGCTAGCAGACCACAATATGTCTTATCTCCACGTTCAGGATTTCTGCCTCGTCCAAGGCAAGAAGAATTGACGGATTCACCCTCTGACGTGGCAATGCTTTAACTTTAGGATGAGTTATGTTTAAACGATTTGAAGGCTTTACCGAGCCGTTCCCCAAATCACAGCCTGACCAACCCCCAACTGGGATTTACGCCTTCTTGCGCCATTACACGCGCGGCTTTGAGAAACCGCTGATCATCATGTCGATCATGTCGATCATGTCGACGATTGTGGCGATCGTAGAAGTATCTCTGTTTGGTGCCATGGGTCAGTTGGTTGATTGGCTATCCACCAGCAATCCAGAAACCTTTTTACAAGACAACAAAGCAGACCTTATTTTCTACGGCTCTTTATTGCTGATTGTCATGCCGATTTTGGTCGTGGTTTACTCACTGCTGATTCACCAAACCCTGCTGGGTAACTACCCAATGTCGGTACGTTGGCTTGCGCACCGTTACTTGCTAAATCAAAGCCTGAACTTCTATCAGGATGATTTTGCAGGTCGCGTTGCCACTAAGGTGATGCAAACCTCTCTGGCGGTGCGAGAAACCGTCATGAAGACGATGGATGTGTTCGTCTACGTCTTAGTTTACTTCACCAGCATCATCGTGATGTTAGCCGCCGCTGACTGGCGCTTGATGATCCCAATGTTGGTGTGGCTAATGGCGTACATCGCGATTCAGGTCCACTTTGTTCCGAAACTAAAGGCCGTGGCGACTGAGCAAGCCGATGCACGCTCCACCATGACAGGGCGCATTGTCGACAGCTATACCAACATTCAAACCGTGAAGCTGTTCTCGCACAGTAAACGAGAGACCGAGTACGCCGAAGAGGGCATGAAAGGCTTCTTGAATACTGTGTATCGCCAAATGCGCTTGGTGACTGGCTTCGACGTAGCGGTAGAGATCTCCAACTATCTATTGGTGTTCTCGGTGGCTGCGCTATCGATTTATTTGTGGTTGGATAGCGCGATAAGCGTTGGTGCTATTGCAATTGCTATCAGCTTAGCCCTGCGTATCAATGGTATGTCGATGTGGATCATGTGGGAAGTCGGTGCCCTATTCGAAAACTTGGGTACTGTCGTAGATGGAATGAAGACGCTATCTAAACCTATCGACATCAAAGACAAAGCCGATGCGAAAGATCTGCAAGTTTCTCAAGGCGGCATTCACTTCGATAACGTGAGCTTCCATTATGGTGAGAAAAAGGGCGTGATAAACAACCTCGACCTTAATATCAAACCGGGTGAGAAAGTGGGCTTAGTTGGACGATCTGGCGCAGGTAAATCCACCTTAGTGAACTTGCTATTGCGCTTCCACGATGTAGAGGAAGGTTGCATCAAGATTGATGGGCAGGAAATCTCTAGCGTCACGCAAGACTCGCTACGCTCGAATATTGGTATGGTGACGCAAGATACGTCTTTGCTACACCGCTCAATCCGCGACAATATCTTGTATGGCAACCCAGATGCGACTGAAGAAGACCTGATTAAAGCGACTAAGCAAGCGCACGCACACGAGTTTATCGAAACCCTAACCGACCCGTTCGGCAACGTGGGTTACGACGCACAAGTGGGTGAGCGCGGTGTGAAACTGTCTGGTGGTCAACGCCAGCGTATTGCGATTTCACGTGTACTGCTAAAAGACGCACCTTTGCTGGTACTGGATGAAGCGACTTCAGCACTGGATTCAGAAGTTGAAGCCGCCATTCAAGAAAGCTTGAACGAGCTGATGCAAGGCAAAACCGTTATCGCCATCGCGCACCGTTTGTCGACCATTGCGCAAATGGATCGCTTGATTGTGCTTGATAAAGGCAACATCGTCGAACAAGGCACACACAAAGAGCTTATTGCCAACAACGGCATTTACGCTCAGCTTTGGGCGCACCAAACAGGTGGCTTCCTTGGGGAAGAGCTCGAGGGTTAACGTTCTTAAATTGCAGTAAATCACCAAACTAAAACGGCGCAATAAGCGCCGTTTTTTCATTCGATTTTGCTATGTCGAGCCGCTTTCCCAAGAAGACACCCCACACAAATAGTGATGGCGATCACTTACTTTCTCAGATATAAAACAATTTTGTGGATGAAAGTCACACTTTTTCTGGTAGTATGGCGTCCCGTTGCGTAATCGTTAGTAGTGGACACAACGCAGAGTAGCAAGCTGGATTCATTTGTAATTTCACTTTTTGAGAAACAGCTATACTCAATTGATGGCTTAGTTATTAATCTAATAATAAGGTAATTAGCTTATGTGTAAATGTGGTTCAATGCAGATCGTACAAGTAAAACCAAGTTGGGCAGACAAATTATTCGGCTACTCAGAGCGCTGGAAATGCCAACTTTGTTGTAAGGTCTTCCGCTTCTAAAAACACAATAAAAGTACACTTAGAATTTCTAAGAAAAAGCAGTGACCCGGCAGTGAATGTCGGGTTTTGTTTTTTTAGCGCTAACCTATTTCATCCCGCCTAAAAGCAGACCCAATCAAGCTCAACCTAGCATCTCTCTACCAGTTAGGTATAGAATCATGCCCACTTATTACTTCATCAATTCATACATAATCGGTCACTATGAACAAAAGTTTGCTGACTAATATCCTCGCGATCGCCATGATGGGCGCGGGATACCACATTCAAAATGATTACCTTTGGTACGCGGGTCTGTTCGCTTTTTCTGGCGCGATCACCAACTGGCTAGCGATTCACATGCTGTTTGAAAAAGTACCCGGCTTATATGGCTCTGGCGTCATTCCAGCGCGCTTCGAAGAGTTCAAGCTGGCAATCAAAAACCTGATGATGGAGCAATTTTTTACCGAAGCGAACATCGATCGTTTCCTAAACAAGGAAATGGCTGGCGGCGTAAACATCAACCTAGAACCAGTGATCGAGAAAGTCGACTTAAACCCAGCCTTTGATTCTCTAGTGGAAGTCATTGAAGGTTCTCAATTTGGCGGCATGCTCGCAATGTTTGGTGGCGCAGAAGCGCTACAACCAATGCGTCAGTCATTTGTTGAGAAGATGCAAGAGTCCATCATCGAACTGAGCAAGAGCGACAGCATCAAAGAAGCACTCAAAGAGCAGTTAGAGTCACCAGCAATGATGGATGAAATCAAACAGAATATTGAAAGCATCATCGATCAGCGCCTAAGTGAATTGACGCCAGCGCTGGTAAAAGAGATCGTACAGAAGATGATTAAAGAACACCTTGGCTGGCTCGTCGTTTGGGGCGGGGTATTTGGTGGTCTGATCGGCGTACTGACAACCTTCGTCAGTGCCTAAGAGCCATCTAATCACTAATGCTGATTAACTCGCATTAAGAACTCAAAAGGAGCCCCATTGGCTCCTTTTTTGTACCTGTGTTTCGCACACTTTGTGCAATTTAACCAAGCAGCTCGGGATTCACCCCAAAGCCCGTCTTGTGTTCTTCAATGACCACTTCACTACGAGTTTGTATCACACCAGGCAACGTCCCAAGCTTACTCGACATAAACTCTTGGTAAGCCTTCATGTTCTTCACTCGCACTTTGATCATGGTATCGAAGTCACCTGACAGCGAATAGCACTCTTCTATTTCAGGCATTAACTCTACCGCTTTAGCAAACTTCTCAAAAATCGAAAAGCTGGTTTGATCTAAGCGAATATGGATGAAGACCTGCACATCCAACCCAAGCTTCTCCGCATTGAGCTCGGCATGATAACCATTTATGTAGCCTTCTTTCTCTAACCGTTTGACGCGCTCAGAGCATGGTGATGTGGTTAAGTTAACCTGCTTTGCCAGTTCTACGACCGGAATTCGCCCACGAGAATGCAGCACTCTCAAAATTTGCAAATCAATTCTGTCTAATTGATAACTCATTAACCACATCCTTGTAACAACTCAGGAATCATCAGAGTAATAGTAACTATTCAGTTTGCAAATAGTGATATCAACAACGTGTGAAACCTGCATACATTTAACGTTTGCCTAGCACAAAAATTCATCAAATAGTCAAAAAATAAAAACATTCATCTGCATAATTTATAAATCAACACACCAATATTGGCGACTTTATTAATCAGATAATTTTGTTAACAAAATAATGGAATGATGAACTTTGAAGAGAAAAACATGAGCTGCAGAGAAAAGAAATGAGCCAAATGATAAGGCAATAATAGGTAAAAATATTAAGGAGAAAGCAATGTTAACCCTACAACTCGCGTACAAACCATTTGGCGTTGGAGAATGGACGTACACGACCGTCTCACACGAAGTCGCAAAGTCTCTGGCGTCTGAATATGCGTCTTACGGCTGGCCAGTTATGATCGACGGATTGCCATTCGCAACAGAAAAAGATCTTGCTGCGTAAGCGTCAATTACATAATTGCTGATGTCTGTCGCGCTGGATGCTGAACCACTTCACCAATAGCGCGATGGTTACAACAACGGCAGTAGTACTGCGGTTCCATCTCGTAGTAATGCTCACCCGATACAAACTTTGCCATCAACTGAGTAAAACTGACGACTTTGCCAGTTAGCGTGGCGATATGCTCTGGTTCACAACGCTTCATGATCACTTTATGCTGCGTTGATCTTCTACAAACTGAGCAATAAATATCCGGCATTTCTCTTCTCCCTGATTTTCTGTGCTACTGACAATTGACATATTTTGTTCAAAATAATTCCACAATTAAAAAGCCCCTTTAGTTTTTTGTGCCCCACATCCAAAAAATTCCGCACACGTGCCTGAAAACTGAGACCTTGGTCAGACCTCAACTTTTGTATCAAATTATGAACAATAACGCCTATGTATGTAATACTATGAGATACTACGCATAAGTAATTGTCACTGTGTATTTTTTACATTCGGCATTAAAGAGCGTCTTGATTCCGACAGGTGAGAGAGAACGGATACCTCTCTTCCGACTCGTGTAATTTACAGTGTGAATTGTGCACAAAAAAAATCGCACTACCCCTCGCGCAGTTCAATGCGGATTTGATGCGAATAACTAAACCTGAAAGCGTTCCGCAAACTAAAGAAAGCACTGAGTATACGGTGGGACTTGCCTCTTAGATTTGTTGTTCAGCGAAACTAAGCGGCTCTCATCGTGACATTATGATGTGCAAAAGATAACTAGATAGAACATGGAGTCATTGGCATGGAAAGCCTCGCAAAATCTCTCAATCAACAAGGGTTCCGCTGTCATGCGCTAGATCGAAAGGTCAAAGTAGAACTCGGTAGCTTTGGGCAATACGTTTACGTTATTAAGGACTACCAAACTGGTCACTATTTGGTTCAGCGCCATTTAACCATCCAAATCGCGACGTTTATCCTTATGCTGATTACAGGTCTGTATGGCTTAGTAACCAAAGGAAGTGGTATCAGCGCGGTCCTTGCGGCTATCTCCGTTGGTGGGCTAATAAACCTGATTTTAATTGAAGTGAAATCTCAGCCGCTTACACAAGCTCTGCGTAAACTGTCAAACATAAGCAGCGAGGAAATTCGAAGTGATCATTCATGAGACCTCACAAAACTTACCAAAGAACAATCCGTTCTTATTCAGCATTTGGTTTCTATCACTCACCTACTTTGCTTATATAGGCGGTTACCTATGGTTAATAGGGGCAGGATTGGCTGTATTTATTCTATTGCTGTACGTATTACATCTATCTAAGCGTAAGTGGTTTACGCCAAAATCGATCAGCATTGAGCCCGCTTCTAACAGTTTGAAGTACCATCAAGATTCTACAGTGTACTTTCGTATTCCATTGAATGAAATCAGCAAGGTTCAAATTGAGAAAGAACCTTTCAGTAATAACTGCTTGATGCTCTACACCGCCACAGATTCCTATCAGGTTCCAAATTCCAACAACTTCGATAAACTGCAATTAGCGCAATTAATGAAACAGATCGAAGAGAAAATTGATGATAGAGATAGTCAAAGCGCAAACGAATGACATTATCCAAGTGGCGGATTTGGTTTCTAAAGTTACACAGCGCCACATCCTTGAGCACTTTACCGAAGAAGGAAAACGGCGCTTTCTCGCAAGAGTCGGACAAGATGTGACACAAGCAATAACGCATCCAGACTTTTTAGCCTTAGCGGCGTTCCGCGACAATAAAGTGGTTGGCTTTGCCGCTTTAAAAGATGATAACTATCTCACCCACTTATTCGTGGCAACCGAAGCTCAAGGCCATGGTTTGGGTAAACAACTTCTCGATACGATACTGGACTCAACCCATGATAAGCCAAGAAGTTATGTGCGTCTTCGTTCAGCCCCCAACGCAGTTTCGTTTTATCACAAGCACGGTTTTGAACCTACCGATGATCTCTGCGAGAAAGAAGGAATTCGTTATGTGCCAATGCGATTAGCGCTCGTTTCCTCTCTTGAAATACAAAAAAGCCAGCAGTGATGCTGGCTTTTCTCTCTCTTAGTCTTGAGCGACTTTCACGCGAATCTTGCTTTTCGCTACGCTGGTCAAGTTCAGCGCTTCCAGTGCAGAAATCGCTTCTGCTTCATCTGGCATGATCACAAAGCCGAAGCCTTTTGATAAGCCGGTTTCTTGATCAAGAACCAATGTACAAAGCTCTACCTTCCCGTGTGCAGAGAAGAGTGCACGCATGTCTTGCTCAGTCGTTTGACGAGCCAAGTTTCTTACTAAAAGTTTCATAGTGAACCTAGTGGTTTTAATAACCCTACGATTCTCTCAGGTTCTTCAAAACAAACCAAGTGAATAATATTGTATACCCAAATGACTTCATGATGCAGGATTCAGAGCGTTGTCATTGATTCGAGGTCAAGGAAAACAACGCAGCGTAATAGCCAGCTATTTCCAAGTTGTTTGACGCAGCAATCGAGTCAATGACACGCTCCCAAAGGGCGAACTGCCTTGGCTTGTATACTTTGTTGCCGATTCTTGATTTAGACCCACTAGACCTTTAAATCGCCGCCGCGTATACAAACCAAGTCATTCTCGCTGAACCTAGCATCTCGAGGTTATTTGGGTATACGAACAACTAGATCATTCTAAGTACATCTGCTTAAATGATTTTTCTTTCATTTTTCACCCAAAGGAGAGCCGATATGGAAACGAAACGTCTTAAGCTAACCCCTGCTTGTTTAGAACGTGCAGAAGAAGCACACCAAGCAGTACTGCGTAGCCAGAAGACACTCGAAGTGTATCTTCCTTGGGTGCCACATGTGCTCACACTAGAAGCAATGATTGAGGGGACAGAAAAAGCCATCGCCAACTTTGAAAGTTTTGAAGGGGAGTTGCGTTACTTCATTATTGAAAAAGAAAGCGACCGTTTAATTGGTGCAGTAGGCTTAATGATTCGTGATCAAGAAGTGCCGTCGTTTGAAATCGGTTACTGGCTGGATGATGCCGCGGTGGGCAATGGCTACATTTCCGAAGCGGTGCTTGAGCTAGAGCGCTACGCGTTTGAAGACCTCGGTGCAAGACGCATTGCGATTATGGCAGATTCAACCAACCTAAAAAGCCGTGCTGTCGCAGAGCGTTGTGGTTATGACTTTGAAGGTGAGTTGAGACACGACCGCCTCTCTACCTCAGGGGAATTGAGTAACACTGTGGTTTACTCAAAGATCCGTTTCTAAGCAGTTTATGATTAAGTAAGCTGTTATAAAAAATAAGCCTCACGAAGAGGCTTATTTTTATTTAACCGGTTTTTAATGTCCTGCTTAAGCGCTAATTATAGAGCGCGAATGCGCACAATTTCGTCTTGCTCAATCCCCAAAGATTCAAGGAATTTTTGGTGCTCAGCAGGCTCCATCTCTTCAAATTTCTGGTGCCATGTCACCATGTCGTTTTCAGAAAAGCCCGCCGCTTGCATGATTTGTACCCAACGTTCTTTAGTCACAATATTATCCTCTATCAGTTGTGGTTCTTGTAATAGCACCACGATCGCTTTTTGCTGCGCTCGCAGATTTTGAATCTCGCGTTCAAGTTCATTGAAATGGTCTTTCAAGATCTCCGCTTGAGATTTGCCTTTCTGTGCCAACAAAGTGCGTATGCTGGAAATCGGTAACCCATAAGAACGATAAGACGAAATGGTTTTTAAACGCTGCATCTCTTTTTCTCCATACCAGCGATAACCGTTTTCTGAACGATGTGCAGGCGCTAGCAAGCCTTCACGTTCATAGTAAAGAATCGTAGTACGAGAGAGTCCACACTCTCTGGCCAGTTGGGTTACGGTTAGCATAGTGGCTCCTTTTGTCGGTACAGACATAGCATCAGCCCTACACTGATAGACGGGTCAACACGTTTTTTACTATACCTCAGAAATTCTCTAATTGAGGTATTGGTGCGTCATTCAAATTGCTATCGAACAAACACAAAAAAGCCCGCGATGGTCACGGGCTTTGTTTTTAATTGAGAGGAATTAGTCTAGCTCAACCAATTTCTTCTCGTATTCTTTGTGTTGCTCAAGTACTTCTTGCGCTGCACCACCAGTCAACTTACTTACAACAATGATCGCAATCGTTGAGAAGATGATGCCCGGTACGATTTCGTACACATCGAACCAACCGCCTGTTAGCTGTTTCCAAACCACGATAGTCACGCCACCGATTAGGATACCTGCTAGTGCGCCGTTACGGTTCATGCCGCTCCAGTAAAGGCTAAGCACAACTGCTGGACCAAACGCAGCACCAAAGCCTGCCCAAGCGTAAGATACAAGACCGAGAACAGAGCTGTCTGGCGTCATTGCTAGGAATAGCGCGATAAGAGAAATCACGATAACGCCCACACGACCAATCATTACCACTTCTTCAGACGTTGCATCTGGCTTAATCACTTGCTTGTAGAAGTCTTCTGCTAGAGCAGATGACGATACTAGAAGTTGTGAATCCGCAGTACTCATTACCGCCGCTAGGATTGCCGCCAATAGGATACCGGCAATCACTGGGTGGAATACCGTGTTCACCAATAGCATGAAGATTTTCTCACCATCTTCTAGTTGCGTACCAGGGTGACCTGTTACCCACACTAGACCAACGAGACCAACTAGCATTGCGCCCGCCATAGAAAGCGCAGTCCAACCTACAGCGATACGACGCGCTGTTGTTAGGTCTTTGTTCGAACGAGAAGCTTTAAAACGCGCTAGGATGTGTGGCTGACCGAAGTAACCTAGACCCCATGCCACCAACGAGATGATCGCGATAGCTGATAGAGGCTCGCCTTTCGTATCGTTCCATAGCGTTAGTAGCTCTGGGTTAATGTTGTGCATGTCCGTCGCCAATTGACCTAGACCACCATCCATCACAGCAACTGGCACGATCATTAGTGCAGCTGCCATCAATAGACCTTGCACCAAGTCCGTCCAAGATACCGCTAAGAAACCACCGAATAGCGTGTAAGAAACCACACACACCGTGCCAATGATAACGGCAATGCTGTAATCCAAGCCGAATACGGTCTCAAACAGTTTGCCCCCTGCTACCAAGCCTGAGCTGGTGTAGAAAAGGAAGAATAGAAGAATGAAGAACGCAGAGATTGTCTGAATCAGTTTCGACTTATCGTTAAAGCGACGCGACAGGAATTCAGGCAGCGTTAGCGCATCAGTTTGAATGCTGTACGTACGTAGACGTTTTGCACTGATTAACCAGTTTAGCCATGTCCCCACAAGCAGACCACCTGCTAGCCAGAACGCTTCAATACCTGCTGCATATGCATACCCCGGAAGACCAAGTAGCAACCAGCCACTCATGTCTGATGCGCCTGCAGAAAGTGCCGCTGGCCATGGACCAAGGCTACGACCACCTAGGAAGTAGTCTGATGAATTGGAAGTCCTCTTATACGCGTAAACGCCAATGGCAACCATAATTAGTAAGTACGCCACAAAAGTGGTCGTGATAGCAAAGCTATTTTCTATCATTTGATAGTCCTCGTTATAATTATTTCCTTCCTTGCCTGCTTTGATATTTTGCCATCGCAGCAATACATCAAAGTAAGAGATACCAACCCGAGTAAGCTCTCAGGCTCTTTTGGTTCAGATTGGTATCACAAGTCAGGTTAGTGGGAGTCGCTTCCCAACTCGAGTAGAGTCGCGTTACCGCCCACCGCTGTAATATTTATCGTTCGAGTACGCTCGGTAATGAAGCGCAACGACAGATGAGGATCATGAGTCAATGTCGGTGACTCTAAATCCGTTTCAGAAACTAAGCCGACGATGGCACCGTCACGCTTAGCCAGTTGCAGGTTAAGCGCATGCTCAACCTGTGAATGCCCAACATAACCCACACTACGTACGTCGCTGTCTAACAACGGGGAAGACGCATCGTACGCAACCACTTGGACTAAGTTAGATGGGAAGTTTGCTGACGCCACAGCATGCTTAACCAATTGAGTAAGCTCTGTATTGTCACTACAAATCACCACGCTGTTGCCTGCAATCAGAGCACAGGTGATCATTGCAAATGTGCTGTTCAGAGCGTTCTCGGTATTTGCTAGATTGTTTTCACAAACAACCAAAGCCACACCGCGACCCGCTGCGTACAGCTCGTTAGTTTCACCCGTAGGCCCCACTAACTGATGAGTTTCTGCTAACAGAGTAGACGCTTGCTGCAAGTGGTAAGACACCACTTTGCCAACCACGCTATGCTGCTCTTCAATCGCAGATTTAAATGCCAGCAAATGCTCACATTTGTAATCAAAATCGGTCAGATTCCACTGCTCCCACGCAGAGAATGCATCTTTAAAAAACGTGATCTGATGAACCATAATGCGACTCCTTACGCCTTCTCAGCTTGAACAAGATGTTGTTTAGTAAAGCGGTATAGGTAGTGAGGACCACCAGCCTTCGGACCTGTACCCGACAAACCTTGACCACCGAATGGCTGAACGCCAACCACCGCGCCAACCTGATCACGGTTGATGTAGCAGTTACCCACACGAGCGTGTTTTTCAATCCAACGGTAAGTGGTTTCGTTACGGCTGTGGATGCCCATTGTGAGACCAAAACCAGTTTGGTTAATTTGCTCAACCACGTTTGGCAACTCAGACGCTTTAAAGCGAACAATGTGTAAGATGGGACCGAATTGCTCTTCTTTCAGAACATCAATGCCCGAGATTTCGAATGCACTTGGCGACACAAAATCACCATGCTGACACGCTTCGTCCAATTGCAATTGAGCAACTTTGGTTTGCGTGCTTGTCATGTGCTCTAGGTGAGCAAGGAGTTTATTTTTCGCATTGCTGTCGATAACCGGACCCACATCCGTTTTGTGCAGGTAAGGAATACCAACATGCAGTTCATTCATCGCACCTTGTATAAGGTTGATGATGCGATCTGCAACGTCTTCTTGAACGAACAGAACGCGCAGAGCAGAACAACGTTGACCAGCAGAAGCGAAAGCGGAACGAATCACGTCACGCACAACTTGCTCTGGCAGTGCCGTACTATCCACAATCATGGCGTTTTGACCGCCAGTTTCAGCGATAAACGGGACTGGCTTCGCGCTACGCTCGGCAAGCGTAACGTTGATGCGCTGCGCTGTTGCTGTCGAACCAGTAAATGCCACACCTGCAATCGCATCGTGAGACGTTAGTGCATGACCAATTTCACCACCACGCCCTGGCAATAGCTGAATCACGCCCGCTGGGAAGCCGGCTTCTAACATCAATTCGATCGCACGCGCCGCAATTAAGCTAGTTTGCTCAGCTGGCTTAGCCACAACTGTGTTACCTGCAACCAATGCAGCAGTTACTTGACCAAGGAAAATCGCGAGTGGGAAGTTCCATGGGCTGATACAAACGAATACACCCAAACCTTCACGGCTTGAAATGCGCTTCACACCATCAAAACCTTCTAGTTCAAACGGCTGAAGATTTTGCGCTTGTTTCGCGTAGTAACGACAGAAGTCGACCGCTTCACGCACTTCATCAATACTGTCATGAATCGTCTTACCTGCTTCTTGGTGACAAATCGCCACCAGCTCAGCCAAGTTTTCTTCCATCAGATCCGCAAGCTTATCTAGGCACACTGCTTTTTGTTCAATCGCGGTGCCTTTCCACTCTGGGAATGCAGCATCAGCCGCTTCGATTGCAGCGGAAACATGATCAAGGCTTGCGAAAGCCACCTGACCCACTTCGATACGGCGATCGTAAGGGGTAGTAATGATCTCTGCGGAGTTTTCCTTGATCATGCTTTCGGCATGTTTTTCGCCGTTGATGATCGGACCCGCAGTCCACTTCTGATTCAGGAAGCTTTCAACCTGTGCTTCAAACGGCTTCGCTTCGCTGTCGATATCAACGTTGACACCATATGAGTTTTTACGCTCTGGGAAGATACCGGTTGGCATTGGGATTTGACCGTTGTGTAGCGTCTCAAAAGAGGTCAGCACATCAACAGGGTGATGCGTCAGCTCTGAAATTGGACAACGTGCGTCCACCAAACGGTGCACAAACGAACTGTTTGCGCCGTTTTCTAGTAAGCGACGAACCAAGTAAGGCAATAGATCCGCATGGCTACCGACTGGCGCGTAAATACGTACTGGCTGACCATAAGTGTCCATCACATGGTTATAAAGCGAATCGCCCATACCATGCAGACGTTGGAATTCGTAATCTTTGTGCTCTGCCATTACAGCAATCGCCGTAACAGTGTGCGCGTTGTGACTAGCAAACTGCGGGAAGATATTGCCACGAACGCCTTCACTTAGTAGGAAGCGAGCACACGCTAGGTAAGCAACATCCGTCGCTTCTTTGCGCGTGTAAACAGGGTAGTTCTCGTAACCTGCTTGTTGTGACCACTTGATTTCGCTGTCCCAGTACGCGCCTTTTACTAGACGCAGTGGGATCAGATCACCCTGCTCTTTCGCTAGACCGTTTAGCCATACGAGTACAGGTAGTGCACGTTTCGAGTAGGCTTGAACTACCAGACCAAACTTGCCCCAGCCTTTCACTAGGTCGCTGCGGTACAGCTTTTCAAACAGTTTGAGTGACAGCTCAAGACGGTCCGCTTCTTCTGCGTCAATCGTGATGGCAACATCCACCTCAATAGCGCGCTTAAGCAGTTGCGTTAAGGTGTCGTAAAGCTCTGTCATCACGCGTTCTTCATTCGCCACTTCGTAACGTGGGTGAAGTGCAGAAAGCTTGATAGAAACAGAAGGTGCAGGGCTTGTGTCACTGCCGTACGTTTCACGACCAACGGCTTCGATCGCCATTAGGTAGTCTTTGAAGTACTTGCTTGCGTCTGCTGTGGTCAGCGCCGCTTCACCCAACATATCAAATGAGTAAGTGAAACCTTTGTCGCGCATTGGGCGACCGTTCTTCTGCGCTTCTTCAATCGTACGACCACGTACAAACTGATGACCCATGATCTTCATTGCCTGATACATGGCTTTACGAATCACAGGTTCTGAGAATTTATTTACCAGACGGTTTACAGCCTGACCTGGGCTCTGGGTTTCCTGCTCACCAAGACCAATCACTTTACCTGTTAACATTAAGCCCCAAGTTGAAGCGTTAACGAAGACAGAATCAGAACTCTTAAGGTGAGATTTCCAGTCAGCAACGCTTAACTTATCTTTAATCAGTGCATCCGCCGTCGCTGAATCAGGAATACGCATCAATGCTTCTGCAAGACACATCAGTAAGATACCTTCATGAGTATCTAAGCTGTATTCCAGCAATAGCGCATCAATCATCTGAATTGACTTCTTATCCGCACGGATGGCTTCGATAAGCTGGGTTGTTTGGGTCGTGATTGCCGATTTTTCTTCCGCTGTCGGCGTTGCTAGTGGCAATAATTGCTCTAGCCATTGAGACTCGTCCACCATGTACAATGGCGAGATCAGTGACCACAACTTATCAAGCGGCTGCTCGATAAATTCCGGTGTTAACACGTTCGTTGCTGTAAACATGTGTTTTCCTCAATCTCTCTCCTCGAAAACCGCTTCGAGGATCATCAATGGCTGGCAGTGTATTTTGAGCCCGAGAAGAATACTTGTCAAAAACTCCGAGCTTTTTGCTAAAAACTCGCTTTTATAACAAAACATCTACATAGTCACACGCAAATACATAATATATTGTGTTGTAAAAATTCATCTTTGCATGTCATTTACAACAAAAGCAGGCGGGTTTTGAGCAATTTCTGTTTGAATAAGAAGGATTTAGATTGCGCTTTTGTGAGGAATGGACAAAAACATTGAAATTTTCCGGAGAATTACGCAAAAAAGTTCGACTTTCCTGTGCAAAACACAAGCACAAAAAAGCCGCGACTCATACGCGGCTTCGCTCAAATAAGCAACTTGATGAACAGTGTTAGCCAACCTGTTTCTTATACTGAGAAGGTGATAATCCTTGTAAACGAGTAAAGGTATGAGTGAAAGTACTTTGGCTTGAGAAACCGGTGAATTCGGCAATTTGCCCCAACGTTAGGTGACCTTGTTCAATCAAATCGCGCGCCATATCGATGCGTTTGCCGAGCACGTACTGATGCGGCGTAATGCCCATCTGATCTTTGAATAAGCTATGGAATTGGCTTTCACCCAAAAATACGCTGCCAGCCAATTGCGCCACGCTGATTTTGTGGCTCAAGTGCTGTTCGATGTAACGGTCAATCGCTTCCAGATCAAAGCGTGACTCTTTCCTTGAGGTTTCAAATGCTGATATATGACGCTGCATAAGAGCGATCACGGTGTCATTACACGCACGGCTAAGCAGTAAATCGTCTGGATGATTACGCATCTCTTGCACCAGCATTTGAATCAGCTTTTGAATCTGACCATCCAATTGGAAGTAAAGATGAGAGCGTTCTAGGTTATTGATTTTTTGCAACATCTCAGGATCATCGTTGGCAGGCTTTGGCATATTAAGCACCAAGATGTCTGATTGATGAATCACGCCACCGAAAGCATGATCAGAAGATGCCGTTACGATGCAACCTTGCCCCGGACCAACCAAATTGCCCTGACCACGAACTTCGAATTCTGCTTGTCCCTTTAAACCGATCACGATCTGTGTGTAAGCATGATCATGGCAATCCATATAAGACGGAAGCGTGATCAACTCTGCTGGTTTAGGCAGCATGATCTCTTTATATAGCGGGGCTTTCGGGTTATCTGAATCACTCATTTCAAACAGTCGTCTTTACACAGTCGGCTTATATCTTGGCATCATATACCTTCTCTGTTGGGTTGCAAATCTTCCCCAATCCAATCGCACAAGATCAAATCAACACGATCATTGCGCTCTACATGATCATAGTTCCGGAACGATGATCATGTAAGAGAAACTTACGGTCAATGTGCAACCAATTTTTTTAACAAAAACGGACAGATAGCCAAAATTACCAAAGATGAGACAAGCCAATAGCAAAGATCTTTGGGGTTGAAATGCACACCAATGTAAGCAACAAGGTAAAAACTACGATCGAAAGCGCACGAAATGCCTGAAAAACAGGGGGATAGAGGGATTTCCCCCCTTACTAATATGCTCACAATTCAATACATTAGACCTCGAGCTCTAGGATGCATACGACCCTGAGCTCATCGGTATCTACTTGATACCTCTAACTTACTTAGCAGACCCTCGCTATGTAATTTAGAACCTCTTCTACACGTCGACAAGATTATATCTTGTGTTGCCAGCCCGTCTTCAGGCTGGCTTTTTTTTGTCTCACGCCAATGAAAACAATGGCATAAGCTGATAATATATCGACCATCTCACCGTATCCTGACGTTAATCATCACGCTGAGTTATCCTGATCGACCTTCTCTCTTCCAGTTCCATCTGGCGCGATTCTCGAAAGCATGATCAAGGCAGTGTTGTAATAAAAACGCGGGATAAGCGAAGTGAGAATACTGACCTGCAATCAAGCAGGCGATATGTAGCAGTAGTGAGTCCCTTGTGAATATTCCAGTCAATACCATAGAACAGTCGCTCCTTCGACAGCTACCGGGTTGTTGGGGATGCAAAGATAAAGATTCGGTATTCCGCTATGTGAATCAGGAATACGCAGAATTGATAGGCTACGATTCACCTGAAGTCTGTATAGGCAAAACAGACTTTGAGGTCGCAAGCCCTACCATTGAATGTGCAAAAGAGTTTCAAGAACAAGATAGGCACGTAATTGAAACAGGCGAGTCGCTAAAGATCCTTGATATCCACCCTTATCCAGATGGTCATTGGCGAGCGCACATTTTTACTAAGACGCCTTGGCGAGACGACGACGGCAACATCATTGGCACCATATTTTATGGTCGCGAGCTTACTGATACCGCCGTCATCGAAGTGGGATATTGGGTATGCAGAGCCATCGGAGGCACGCCCAATCAGCAGTCCATCTTTCGTTTTTCTAACCTGAAGCCCGAGCCAGAAAAGCTGACCTGCCGTGAGCAAGAGACTCTGTTCTTGTTGCTGTATGGCAAAAAGCCGCAATTCATCTCACAGGTCATGGGGATTTCAACCAAGACCGTAGAAGGGCATGTTGCTCGTCTGCGCACTAAGTTTGAAGCCAACAGTAAGAACGAGCTTATCGACAAAGCCATGGAGGCAGGCTACGGATCGATTGTGCCGAAAACCCTGCTTAAACATCAGCTTTCTGTCGTGCTCAACGGTGAGCGTTGATTCGCCATTGGGTAAAAACAAAAACACCGCCTATTGAGGCGGTGTTTTTTATCTCTTTGTCAAAGCCATTACGGCGCAAGGCGATCGATGTCCCACTCGCCTTCTTGATTTGAGAACAAGAAACGGTCATGCAGACGATGTTCACCACCTTGCCAGAATTCAATGCTTTGCGGCTTGACGCGGAAACCACCCCAGAAGGACGGCATCGGGATTTCACCCTTGGCAAACTTCTGCTTCAACTCTAGGAATTTACCTTCCAATACACCACGTGCAGAAATACGGCTACTTTGTTTGCTCGCAATCGCAGCCAATTGGCTGTCTTTCGGACGAGAAGTGAAGTACTTCATGTTCTCCATCGGCGTTAGCTTTTCTGCCACACCTGTGATGTGAACTTGACGCTCAAGTGGATGCCATGGGAAATGCAGGCTGATGTTTCTGTTGTGCTCAAGCTGCTGCGCTTTACGGCTGCCCAAGTTGGTGTAGAACACAAAGCCATCTTTATCGACGTTTTTCAGCAGCACAATGCGTTGAAACGGCATGCCATTTTCGTCCACTGTCGCGACCGTCATTGCGGTTGGATCAGTCAACCCTGCTTGTACCGCTTGCTCTAACCATAGGTTAAATTGATCAATCGGATCTGCTTTTAAATCTTTACGACGCAGGCCACCTTTTGTGTACTCACGACGAATATCAGCAAGTTCCATCTTCACTCCTTCACTCGTTTTTGTCGATTGTGCGCCCGATGATAGGGAAATTCAAGGAAAGCAAGCGAGAACCCTGATTGCGGTTTTGTGTTATGTCACGTTGTCGCAGCAGCTCACAGCATCACTAAATGCCTTTTGATAACATGGCGTTAAAAACTAGTGAGCCAATCGTGAACCTACTTAACCCCAAAGCTCTGCGCCATTTTTTATTGGTCTTGCTCGCCATCGGTCTGGTCGGGCTGATGTTGACTCATAAATACGCAACCCAGCATCAACATGATCAGTGGCAAAATAAGCTGCAAACTCAAGCTTCGCAGGTTGCACAGGAAATCGATTATGAACTGGCAAAGTTTGAACAAATCCCGAACTTGCTCAGCCATGACCCAAGATTACTCGCAGCGGTCAAAGAGGGTAAACCGTCAGAATCCTTCAATTTATTGCTCGCTGATTGGTTAGCACAAAGCCTCGCTGACACTATTTACGTGCACAATAAAACCGGTTTGGTGATCGCATCGAGCAACTATCAACAAGACGACAGTTTCGTCGGTTCTAATTTTGCCTTTCGTCCTTACTTTCAACACGCATTAAATGGGGAGAAGGCTCAATACGTTGCCCTCGGGGTTCGCTCCAATAAGCGCGGATATTTCTTCTCATCGCCACTTTGGGTCGATGGCGAAGTCGCAGGCGTAATAACAGTTAAAGTCAATTTAGAGCAACTAGAACAGCGCTTGGCACAAGACGATGGCGATTTACTGGTTGCGGGTGTGCACGACGTGGTGTTCATGAGTAACTTGCCCGATTGGCGCTATCGTGCTCTGTTCCCATTATCTGAACAAGCAAAACAAGAGCTCAATCAAACTCAACAATACGGTGATACCCTTCCTCAATATCGTGGCGAGCTCACTGGGCAAAGCGGAGTCAATCAGTTTGAAAACAACCAACTCTTGGTGTCACCCAACTACCTTGCTTACGCGACCAATCTGTTTGACAAAGGTTTTCGCGTCATTGCACTGATTAGCCAACAAGAAGTCTTCACCGCTGTATTGCAAGCCGACATAGTTTATCTGCTGCTGTATGCGCTCGTGGGGTTAATTGCGTTGGCATGGTTCCAAATGCTGGTCAACAAAGCACGTCTTGCCAATGTCAATGCCAGCTTGGAAGAAAAGGTAACAGAGAGAACTTTCATCCTCAGCCAAGCCAACCACAAGTTACAACAAACCGTGCATCAATATGAGCAGAGCCAACAAGAACTGAAGCAAACGCAACAAGAGCTAACTCAAGCGGCAAAGTTAGCGCTACTTGGTGAACTGTCTGCAAGCATTAATCACGAAATCAATCAGCCATTGGCTGCGCTGCGGACTTACACCGAAAACTCGCAGCGTTTAATGACAATGGAGCGTTACCCAATGGTGGCGGACAATCTGGATAAGATGCTGTCGCTCAACGATACCATGGCCGAAGTCATTGCACGCTTAAAGGTCTTCACGCGTAAGACGGATGACAACCTACACAGTGAGGTATCGGTTCTACACGATGCGGTGCACAACGCGACACGTATTCTGAGCAGTAAGCTGATCAAACAGGGAGTGACGCTTAAAGTGCCAGCCATTGAATACGACGTAAAACTCGCGATTCACAGCGTCGAGCTTGAGCAAGTGCTGATCAATCTATTCCACAACGCAGCTCAAGCTATGGAAGGGTATTGCATCGACCCACAGATTTCGATTGCCGTGCAGTGTGACCAGAGTAACTGCGATATTTTGGTTTCTGACAACGGCCCCGGCATGTCAGAACACGCCTTAGCTAAGATTTTCGACCCGTTTTACACCACCAAGCCAGAGGGGCTCGGACTGGGTTTAACCATCTCAAAACGCATTTTGGAGAGCTATCAAGGCTCACTCAGCGCTTATAATCATGATGCTAATAGCCATGGTGCTGATAGCGATGCCGATTATACCCGTCACGCTCACAACCAAATGGATACACAATCTCAGCTATCAGGTGGGATGACTTTTGTCGTCAGCGTACCTCTCGTTTCACTTCATCCAGCAGAGGAAGACTCTCATGCATAACCCTGTTTTCTTTGTCGATGATGAGCCACATATTCGTGATGCGGTTACTCAAGCGTTATTGATTGAAGGAATTGACGTCACTTGCTTCCCAAATGCAGTTGAAGCGCTGCGCGTGATTGATCCCAATACGCCAGCACTGATCATCACCGATATCCACATGCCAGTGATGAATGGGTTAGAGTTCATGCGCACCCTGTTAGGCAAAAATAATCACTTTCAATTTATCGTATTAACTGGGCATGGTGATGTAAAAACCGCGGTCGAAGCGATGAAGAGCGGTGCGTATGACTTTCTTGAAAAGCCATTCTCTACCGAGCAACTATTAAAATCGCTCAACAATGCCGGCGATAAACTGGTCTTATTGCAAGAAAACGTCTGGCTAAAGAAAGAGCTCGACATGCAAACCCATGTCGGTCCAAAAATGATTGGTCACAGTCAAGCTATGGTCGACATTCGCCGTGCGCTGATAAGCGCCCCACTCCACCAGCCGCTCATTTTTGTCGGTGAAGATGGCACAGGGCGAAGACTCGCTGCTCAGTTTGCTCACGATATCCATGCGACCGCAGAAAGTGAGTTGATTGCCGCATCCGGTGAAGACTTATACGAGCTTTCACATGAAGCATTAGACAAAACCATACATCATCTTACAGACGGTAAAAGCCATTGCAGTTTGTACTTACACAGCGCCGAGCATATATCGGAAAAACAGTGGCAATGCTTGTTTAACCACCCGAAACTGCAACGCGTATTTGGTGCTGCAAACACCGTCGACAAAGGCATTGAAAGCTCAGTAAAGATGATTCGGATGCCGAATTTGAATGAACGCAAAGAAGACATCGGTCCCTTATACAAACACTTCGTGCGTCATGCAGCGAGTCGCTATCAGCTCCAACCCCCTCAGATTAGTCTGAATGAAGTGAAGCGGATTACGGAACTCGATTGGCCAGAAAACATCAAACAATTGAGGCAGTTTGCCGAATTAAGGGCATTGAAACCGGACGCGTTTCGTATGGAGGATTGGAACAGCGAAAAAAGCATTGAAATCCAAAGTATGACCCAACGCACAGAACACTTTGAATATTGCTTGTTGTTTGATGCCTTGCAACGACATAGAGGCAGACTCAAAGAGGTTCAACTAGAATTACAAGTGTCGCGCAAAACCTTGTACGACAAACTAAAAAAACATCAGTTGGACAAAACAAAGTTCAAGGCACAGTAAATGAGGGGGGACTTACCCCTTTCACACATTTTTATTAGCTGAGTATGCTGACATGCTCCGTTAATAATAATAAGATCAAAAAGATAAACCGTCTTTATAAAACAAGGAATGTGATGAGCCGAGACAACTACAACAAACTAAGCAGCGAAGAGCTGGATTTTGTTGACGACAAAACCGCTGCATTGCTTCTAAATACGCCAAATAGTGCCCGCTTAATGCTGTGGGTGATGGTGTTATTCTTTGTTGCGGCTATCGCTTGGGCGTCGTGGGCGCAAATCGATAAAGTAACCGTAGGGCAAGGTAAGGTTATCCCTTCCTCTCAAATCCAAGTCGTACAAAACCTCGAAGGTGGTTTGGTCAAAGAGATCTTGGTGAAGGAAGGTCAACGAGTCGAAAAAGGTCAGCAGTTGTTATTGATTGACGACACGCGTTTCCGCTCAGACTTCCGTGAACGTGAACAACAAGTTGCCAACTTGACGGCTTCCGTACTGCAACTTTCTGCGTCGATCAGTAGTGTCGAAGTCAATCGCGATTTCGATGACAGCAACTGGGAACAAAATGTCGTTCTTGACTACGGTAAACTGACATTCCCACCAACGCTTGAAGAAAATCAACCTCGCCTAACGCAACGCCAAAAAGCGGAATACCGAGAAGACCTAGATAATCTGCGTAACCAAATTTCAGTTATCGACCAACAAGTAAAGCAAAAGCAGCAAGACCTGGTTGAGATCCAAGCACGTGTGAGTAACTTGCGCCAGAGCTATCGTTTTGCCAAGAAAGAGTTAGACATTACCAAGCCGCTCGCAGATGAAGGCGTTGTGCCTAAAATCGAACTGTTGAAACTACAGCGTCAGGTGAACGACACACGCCGCGAAATGACATCCAGTGAACTGAAGATTCCCGTAATCAAATCTGGTATCCGCGAATCCATGCTTAATCGTATTGATGTTGCTCTGAAATTCCGTTCTGAACAACAAGAGAAGCTCAATAGCACCCAAGACCAACTTTCTGCGCTCGTGGAATCGGCTGTGGGCTTGGAAGACCGCGTAAATCGTACCGTTGTGGTTTCTCCAGTGACAGGCACTATCAAAACATTGAACGTCAACACCGTTGGCGGCGTTATTCAACCGGGTATGGACATCGTCGAAATCGTCCCAACTGAAGATACCCTTTTGGTTGAAGCCAAAATTGCACCGAAGGACATCGCATTCTTGCGCCCTGACCTTCATGCCATCGTGAAATTCACCGCGTACGATTTTACCAAGTACGGCGGTCTTGAAGGGGAACTGGAGCACATCAGTGCCGACACCACACAAGATGAGGAAGGCAACAGCTTCTATATCGTGCGTGTACGAACTGAGAAAACCAGTTTTGGACAGGATGCAGACTTGCCAATCATTCCAGGTATGACGGCTTCAGTCGATATCATCACAGGTAAGCGAACCGTTTTGGAATACTTGCTTAAACCAATTTTGAGCGCCAAAACCAACGCACTTAAGGAGTAAGTGTCAGCAAGGACTCTCCAATGTATATTTAAGTGTTGATAAGTGGTTAAATAAAAAGCACTTATTTCTCACTGTCGAGCCCATTGGAAGAGTACACTTGTGATGTGAGTCGAATATGCCACCCAGATTGAAGCGTAAAGTTACATTATTAATCAGCATTAGTTGTTTTTCGTTCCAAATTGGTGCCTTGAACAACAAAGAACAAAGATGGGTCGATACGGTCACTTCAGTCTATGGTGAACGCGCTGGAATGCGCGTGAAAACCTGGCGAGATAATATCGACTTTTTTAAAACATTGGAGACTCATGAAAAGCTGGCAGGCGTTAACGACTTTTTCAATCAACTTTACTTCGTTGACGACATAGACCTATGGGGCAAAAAAGACTACTGGGCAACACCACTCGAGTTTTTAGGCAGCAATGCCGGTGACTGTGAAGATTTCACTATTGCCAAATACTTCTCTTTACTCGAGCTTGGCGTACCGGATTCAAAGATGCGTTTGATCTACGTAAAAGCCATCGAATTGAATCAGTTTCACATGGTACTCGCCTATTACCCAACCCCAAGTTCAGAGCCGCTCATTCTCGACAACATCAATCCAGAAATTGTCCGAGCCTCCAAGCGTAGCGATTTGCTACCGATTTACAGTTTTAATGGTTCAAACCTATGGCTAATGAAGTCTTCTGCTAGCGTTGGAGAGCTAGCAGGAAAAGCCTCACGTTTGAGCCTTTGGAATGACTTACGCTCGCGCGAACGTAAGTTGCAGTTAAAAAAACCTAAAATTAACTATGACGAGTGAAAAACATGACCCTATATAAGAAGCTTGTAGTGGGAATGGTTACGGTCTTTATACTCTTGATGGCATCAGTATTCGTAATCCAGTTCAACACTACTCGAGACAGCTTAGAGCAGCAGCAACGTTCAGAGGTCAACAACACCATTAACACCGTTGGTTTGGCACTGGCACCTTATTTAAAAGACAAGGATAAGGTGGCGGTAGAATCCGTGATTAATGCGTTGTTCGATGGCAGTACTTATTCTGTCGTACGTCTCACCGCGTTAGATTCGGATTACCAAATCGTACGCTCGTACCCAGTCAAACCAAGCCATGTTCCACAATGGTTCATCGACTTGAACTTGTTCAAAGCGATTCATGATAAACGCGTGGTAACCAGTGGTTGGATGCAACTTGCAGAAGTTGAAATCATCAGCCACCCAGGAGCTGCTTACGAGCAACTTTGGCAAGGCTTTATTCGCTTACTTACGGCATTTGGCATTATCTTCCTAGTGGGTCTGATTGCGATTTCTTACATTCTACGTCGCTCATTAAAACCGCTGGCTGCGATCGTGAAGAAAATGCACGAGATCGCCAACAACCAGTTTGGTGACCCACTGGCGCGTCCAAAAACCAAGGACCTAATTGCAGTGGTTGATGGCGTCAACTCAATGTCGGCACAAATCGAACTGTCATTTAAAGAACAAGCCAAAGAAGCACAGCGTCTGCGTGCTCAAGCTTACCTAGACCCAATCTCCAAACTAGGTAACCGCTCGTTCTACATTAACCAAGTTGACCAATGGCTTGCAGAACAAACGCAAGGGGGTATCGCGCTACTCCATGCTGAATACATTGGCGATATTTACGAGACGAAAGACTATCAACGCGCTGATGCCCACGTGAAAGAGTTGTCTCAACGTCTGAAAAACACTATCGATGTACCAGGAGCGACCATTGCTCGTCTATCTAGCGACGAGTTCGGTCTATTATTCCCACACATGGATGAGAGCGAACTGCGCATTCTAGCTGACAGTATCGTTAACTGTGTAAATGGTCTGAATACCGATCCTACCGGTCTTGCGAAACCAAAAGCATCACTGGGTGTTGCACACAGTAAAGATCAGAAAACGCGCACTGAAGTGCTATCGATGGTGGATAACGCCTTGTCGAAAGCGAAAGCGCAACCAGACAAAGCGTACGGCTTCGTTGGTGGTGAAAATACTTCTAACCTTATGGGTAAACAGCAATGGAAAGCGTTGGTTGAAGAAGCGATTCACAGCGATTGGATTAAATTCCGCTTCCAGTCTGCGAAAAATACTTGGGGTAAAGTGTTCCACAACGAGGTGTTCTCAAGCATCGAAAAAGATGGCGAGACTTACCGTGCAAACCAATACCTGTTTGCTCTTGAGCAGCTAGACGCAACCAACATCTTCGACCAATACGTCATTGAGTCGATGATTAAGATGTTAGAAAGCGGCGAGCTAAAAGAGCCAGTGGCAATCAACATCGCACAAAGCAGCTTGTCTCAACCATCGTTCATTCGTTGGACCACCAGCATGCTAGAGAAGCACCCGAAAGTTGCACCTATGCTCCACTTTGAGCTTCCAGAAGCGTGTTTCATTGACCATCCGCACCATACAGCCCTGCTATGTAACGCGATTCGTCAAACTGGAGCAGAGTTCGGTGTTGATAACTATGGTCGTAACTTCCAGTCACTTGAGTACATTCAGGAATTCCGCCCGAATTACGTAAAACTGGATTACCTATTCACGCACAACTTGCACGACGAGAAGCAGAAGTTCACGCTGACTTCGATCTCACGTACTGCTCATAACTTGGGTATTACCACGATCGCATCTCGTGTTGAAACACAGATTCAGTTGGATTTCCTAACCGAACACTTTGTGGAAGTCTTCCAAGGCTTCATCGTCGACAAGGAATAAGAAAGGTATACCAAGGATGAAAGACCCTTTACTGAACTCGCTCATTTACGTTAGCCGATACTACGGACTAGCCAACTCACCGGAAGCCCTGATTAACGGTCTTCCGCTCTCTGATGGCAAGCTTACCCCGTTTCTGCTACCAAGAGCGGCGGAAAGGGCCGGATTGGTTGCCAAGGAAAACCGCGCAGATTTAGACAAGATCTCTAGCCTAATTCTGCCGGCTATCTTACTTCTTAAAGGTGGTGATTCTTGCGTTCTCAATAGCATTAACGTTGAGAAGCAAGAAGCTGAAATCACCACCCTAGAAAGCGGAATGGTGCCTATCTCCATTCCTCTAGAAGACCTACTTGAGCAGTACACTGGTCGCTATTTTTTAGTTAAAAAGCAATTCCGTTATGACGAGCGCTCTCCCGAAGTGCTCAAAACCAAAGAAGGTCACTGGTTCTGGTCAACCTTGTGGCAATCTAAACGCATCTACCGCGATGTGCTTATCGCTTCTCTCCTTATCAACATCTTTGCTATCGCAGCACCAATGTTCACTCGCTTGGTGTATGACAAAGTAGTACCAAACCTCGCGTTTGAGACGCTATGGGTGTTGGCAAGTGGTATCTTCGTGGTGTTCTTGTTTGATTTCTTGCTCAAATCACTGCGTAACTACTTCATCGACGTGGCAGGTAAGAAATCCGACATCCTGATTTCCTCTAAGCTGTTTAGCAAAGTGATGGGCATCCGTATGGAATCCAAGCCGCCTTCTGTGGGTGCGTTTGCTCGCCACTTGCAAGAGTTTGAATCCATTCGTGAATTCTTTACCTCTGCCACGGTAAGTGCGTTGATTGACTTACCTTTCGCAATTCTCTTCCTGATTATCATCTGGTTAATGGCTGGCGACTTAGTATTCGTTCCTATGGTGGGCGTGGTGATTCTGATGATTCACTCCGCGTTGATCCAAGGTCCATTGCGCCGCTCGATTGAAGAAGGTTCACGTCTTGCTTCACAGAAATACGCTAACTTGATTGAGAGCTTATCTGGCTTAGAAACGGTGAAAATGCTGAGTGCACAAAGCCAATTCCAATACCGCTGGGAAGAAGCCGTTGCACACATGGCAAACTGGAACATCAAGAGCCGTCGTATCACCGACAGTATTCAAAATGCAGCAGGTTTTGTGCAGCAAAGTAGTAACGTCGGCATGATCATTTTAGGCGTGTACTTAATTGCGAATGGGGATCTCACTATGGGTGGTTTGATTGCTGCAACCATGCTAAGTGGTCGAGCGATTGGTCCTATGGTTCAGCTTTCTTTGCTTTCAACCCGATACAACCAAGCGAAGTCTTCGATGACCATCATTAATCAAGTGATGGAAATGCCAGACGAGCAAGAAGAAGGTAAACGCTACATTCACCGTCCTATCGTGCAAGGTAAGATTGAAATTGACCGAGTAACCTTCCATTACCCAGATGCACCAGTAGCATCGATTCGTGATTTGAGCCTAACCATCAATCCAGGTGAGAAAGTGGCGATCATCGGTCGTATTGGTTCGGGTAAAACCACGCTAGAACGCTTGATAATGGGTCTGTACAAGCCAACAGAAGGTCATGTGCGTATTGATGACACCGATATTGAACAGCTTCATCACGTGGACGTACGACGCAATATCGGCTGCGTACCGCAAGATTCGAATCTATTCTTCGGCTCGATTCGCGACAACATTACACTCGGTCGTCCACTAACCGATGATCGCGATGTATTAGATGCAGCAAACCGAGCGGGCGTCACAGCCTTTACTCAATCTGACCCAGCAGGTCTTGAGCGTCAGGTCGGTGAAGGTGGTGCGATGCTTTCAGGTGGTCAGCGTCAAGCGGTAACCATTGCGCGAGCGTTTTTAGGTCGCCCACCTGTGCTATTGATGGATGAGCCAACCAGTGCAATGGATAACCGTTCGGAAATGCACATCAAACATCAGTTAGCGCAGTTAAAACCAAGTGAGACGCTGATTTTGATTACACACAAAACCTCAATGCTCGACATTGTTGATCGCGTGATAGTCATGGAAAAAGGCAGTGTGATTGCAGATGGTCCGAAGGCGCAAGTGCTTAACGACTTGAAGCAAGGTAAGGTTCGCGCCGTCAGCTAGCACTAAACCGCACAAAAAAATCAAAGCCCCGTTGAACTGAGTGTTTCGCGGGGCTTATTTATTGAAGGTGAGTAAACCAAAATAGCCAAACTCTTCGAGAAGTATCCAAACCAACACAAAGCCAACAATGGCGACAAGTCCCATGATAGCCCTTTCATCTTCTTCCACACATCCCTCCACTTTCCATAGCGCAATCAACTTGTCTAGATTAGCAGCAGCGAACACAACAAAGAGCAAGGTTCATTACGTCTCAATCCGGAACTGGGATAAAGGTCAAAATTTGTTCAACATAAATCTCATTCCGCAGTGAAAATAGTTAATTACTTACGAGTCAAAATCGGCTATAACACGCGCCTTCTTAATATTCTCGAGTTGAAGAAATGAATCATTGGATGCATTTAGAGCAAATCAGTCAGTATTTCACGGCGGGCTCTATCGGTTATAAAGTGTTGATGGGCGTCATCATTGTGATCGCTTATCGCTTGCTAAAGAAGATCGCCAACCGCGCGATTCTGAATTTGGCAGAAGCTAAAGGCGTAAACAAAGCACGCTTGAGCTTTATTCAACGTTGCTTCAACGTCGCATTTTTGTTCCTGTTTGCTTCGCTATTCGCCATCGTGACCGGTATTGGTTATGGCGATGTGTCGCTATTCCTATCGTCTATCTTCGCGGTATTGGGGGTGGCTTTCATCGCTCAATGGTCGATTCTTAGTAACATAACGGCAAGCTTTCTGATCTTCTTTGTCTTCCCATATCGTGTCGGTGACCGAATTAAAGTCGTGGACAAAGACGAAGACATTAGCGGTGAGATTCAGGAAATCCGTATGTTCCATGTGTTGATCAAGCACGACAACGGCAACCTAATCACTTACCCGAACAACTTGATGCTCCAAAAAGCGGTACTCAAACTGGCGAAAGAGAAAGCCAAGGTTGAGGAGCCAAAAACCACCTCACGCATTTATACCCGCAGAAAGAAATAGCCCACTAAAAAGCCGATGTTTCAACATCGGCTTTTTGTTTCCTCGGTTTTTAAACACCTTCTTGACCTCAACCATGCTTGAGGTTTTAGCCTTATTCGCACGATTCAAGATCAACAATGAAAAAGGAACCATTGTGGCTAAAATTGCGATTATTTATTTCTCTAAAACCGACGTAACAGGTCAGCTTGCTCGCGCAATTGCCGCTGGCGCTGAACAACAGGGCATTGAACAGCAAGGTGGATTTGAAATTCTCTCTCATCGTATTCAAGGCAGTGAGATTATTGAGGGGCGTTTTGTGCACCCTAACCTAATGGATGAACTTGCTGAGTGTGATGCGATTATCTTTGGCTCTCCAACCTACATGGGCAGTGTGGCTGCGCAGTTTAAAGCATTTGCCGATGCAAGCAGTGAATCTTGGTGTTACCAAAAATGGGCAGGGAAAATCGCAGCCGGCTTTACCAGTGGTGGGGCTATGAATGGTGACCAATCTTGCACATTGCAATACCTACAAACGCTCGCTAACCAACACGGCATGATGTGGGTCGGCTTGGACAAGATCAGCAATTCTGGTGAGCAAAACCTTAATCGCTACGGTGTGCAAGGTGGCATTGTTGCTCAAGGTGGTGAAGATGGTCAGTTACCTCTTTCTGATCTCGCGACAGCCGAATATCTTGGCAAACGAGTCGCAATGCTAGTCAACAAGCTCTCCACCCGTTAAGAGAAAAGAAGCCCCGCAAGACACCTCTTCGGGGCTAGATTTTAGCACTGGTTGGTTAGGTGCTATTTCTTGATATAGAGGTCTTTCGAGTAAATACGACCTTCTACGTTGTTTTTGGCAAAACCACCCACCGTAGGGCGAACCAAACGCGCTTGCATGTAGTAGTAAATCGGCGCGATTGGCATATCCATAGCTAATAGTTGCTCTGCTTGGTCATAGAAACCTTGGCGCGCTTTTTCATCGGTGGCAGCCAATGCACTGTTCATCGCGCTGTCATAGGCTTCACTGCTGTAGCGAGCAAAGTTACCTGACGAGCCTGAGCGCAACAGACTCAAGAAAGTGGACGCTTCGTTGTAGTCTCCGCACCACGAGGCACGCATGACATCAAAATCCCCTTGCTTACGTGCGACCAGGTAAGATTTCCACTCTTGGTTTTCTAGCTCAACCTTGGCTCCCAAATTGTTCTTCAACATAGAAGCAATTGCCACTGCAATGGCTTTGTTGGACTCGCTGGTGTTGTACAGCAATTTGAAATCCAAAGGCTTACCGCTTCCGTACCCTGCTTCTTTCAACAGTTCACGCGCCTTTGCATCACGCTGTTTCTGCGTCCATGCGCTATATTCTGGCTGAGTTGCGTCAAAGCCCGCTGTGTATTGATGAGCAAATGTGTATGCAGGCAAGTTACCCACTTGAGTCACACCATCGGTGATCACATCACGCATGATGGAGTAAGAAACAGCTTTACGAACTCGCTCATCATCAAACGGAGGACGAGTGGTATTAAACGCATAATAGTAAGTACAAAGCAGAGGCACCGCGGTGTAAGCTTGTGCGTATTCTTTCTTCAGCTTTTGCGCCATGTGTGTAGGTACATCTGAAGTAATATCAACCTCACCCACGGCATAGCGATTGATCGAGGCATTTTGGTTTTCAAACGGAATATAGGTCACCTGAGTGAGGTGAGCGTCTGCGCTATCCCAGTAGTTTGGGTTCTTCTTCAGTTCAATACGCTCATTCACCACCCACTTGTCTAGCACGAATGCACCATTGCCAACAAACTGCTTAGGATCACTCCACGGTTTATTGCTGCTCTCAACCGTCGCTTTGTGCACTGGCATCATGGAGGTATGCCCGGTCATTGCGACAAAATAAGGCACCTTGCTATCCAGCTCGAAACGTAGCGTATGTTTATCGACAGCAGTCATACCGAGATTATCCAGCGGCTTCTTACCTTCCGCAACATCAGCAATGTTTTTGATCTTGGTGAGTTTGAGATACCAAACATTCGGTGATGCCGTTTTAGGATCCACAGCTCGGCGCAGCGAATAAACAAAGTCATCCGCTGTCACAGGATCGCCATTCGACCATTTCGCATCTTTACGCAGATGGAACACAAAAGTTTGGTTATCTTCCGTTTGCCAAGATTCTGCAACGCCGGGAACGATGTTGCCATCACGATCTTGGATGACTAAGCCTTCGAACAAATCGCGAATGATGTGCATCTCGGGTAAGCCTTCAGCCTTTGCCGGATCTAGTGTCGCTGCTTCGGCATCGTTTGCACGCACTAAATGTTGTTCAGATGCCAATTGCACGCCATCAGGTAGAGAGTCTGCAAACGCAGCTGCGGACAAAAATGGGGTCAATAAAGAGGAAATCACTAACGCTGTAGAATGCTTTTTAAAATCCATATCGTTCTTCGTTCTCCTAACACGTCTTTTGAAGCAAGTACCACAATTGATAATACAAGCATTGACGAACTTTAAGTGTTCGGTTTATACCCAAGTAATCTCAAAGTGCTAGTTTTAGCAACCATAACTTGAGTGATATCCAAATACTAATCGAACAATCAGGAGATTACGGTGAGTCTAATTCCAAGAACGGAAAGAGCGGCTTTTTTAATTTCGCCGATATCATATGGAAAATCGGTGTTGGGCGCGCCATTGCTGTACTTCCCTGCGCAAGTAGAAAGTAACTCCCGAGGTTTGATTTTAGCAGGCACACACGGTGATGAGACAGCGTCTATCGCAGGGCTATCTTGCGCGCTGAGAAGTTTGCCCGCTGAAGATTTAAAGCATGACGTTATTTTATCGATGAACCCAGACGCCAACCAGTTGGGTACACGAGCAAACGCCAATCAAGTCGACTTAAACCGTGCTTTCCCCACACAAAATTGGACAGAACACGGCACCGTCTATCGTTGGAGTTCACACACACCCGTGAGGGATGTCAAAGTCAAAACAGGCAGCAAAAAAACGCTTGAACCCGAAGTCGACGCATTAATTAACCTGATTGAGCAACGTAATCCAAAGTTCGTGGTCTCTTTTCATGAGCCCCTTGCGTTTGTTGATGATCCAGCCCATTCAGTGCTGGCGAAGTGGCTTGGAGAGCAGTTCAAGCTACCGCTCGTCGATGACGTAGATTACGAAACTCCGGGATCATTCGGAACTTGGTGTAACGAGCGCGCATTGCCATGCATTACGGTTGAACTACCCGCGATCTCTGCTGATCTGACAATTGAACAGCACCTAGACGCATTTATCGCTCTACTGCAGCACCAACCAGACTTTTAATTTCTCATCAAGACGTCAGTTTGCTGTTGCATACGAATAATAGAGGGGGAACAGGGGACACAAAATGCATGTCCCCTCTAAGAATTAGAACTTGTAGCCAACTAGAAGGTTAGAAGTTGTTGCATCGATACCAGCAAAATCTACAACTGAGATTTGAGCATCCAACGTAATTCCATTTTGGAATACGTAACCGCCTTGCACAGCGAAACCAGTCGAAGAGTCTGAGTCACTAACTGATGTGTATGCGTTGTACACTGTCGCTTCCGTATCAGTAGCAGCTAGACCACCCAAAATACGCCAACCGCTCATGCTCTCATAACCAACCATAAGGTTTGCTTGCGAAGCCTCTACATGCGCACCTAGATAGCCGATTGATGCACTGTCTTCAACGATGGTTGGAACATAAGAACCAGCGATCACAAGACCATTGTTAAAAGTGTACGAAACACCGAAAGATACACCGCTTTCCGTCGCCGCTGTAACATTATCAAGGGAAGTCATTGCGTAGCCAATATTTACACCAAAACCAGAACGGTCGTATGAGGAGCCTTCAATTGTTTCTGCAGAAACAAAAGTTGAAGTGAAAATAGTAGCTAACGAAAGAGCAACAATTGAACGTGTCATATAATAAAAACCCAAATATGCGTGCGATGCACTGAAACGATATTCACAAAACGTGATATTTAAGGGGTGCGAATTATAGGCAACAAGTTGCTCCCTTCAACTAAACTCACTTATTGTTACCACAACATGTTGTTATTGAACAAAAAACCACCGAATCATCTATTGTTTTTAAAAAAATCAATAAATGCTCGTGTTCGTTTCGGTAGATGTTCACGTTTAGGGTAAAGCAGATAGAGTGGAAGTATTGCTTTAGTACGCCAATCGGGGAGTAAAGTGACAAGTTGCGCTCGCTCTTGGGGACTCAGTTTTTCTAGTGCAAACTCATCCAACATCGCGACACCGCAACCAGCTACTGTCGCATCAAGCATCGATTGGACAAGATTAAAGCACAACACGCTGGATAACGTGACCTTAATGTCTTGTTGAGTTTGCTGATGATGAAAGTGCCATGTATCCAGATTCAATTCAGCATTGCGATAGGTAATGTGCTCTAAAAGATGCAAATCTTCTGGTGTGTTTGGTGATGGTTTTGTCGCTAGATACGCTTTGCTCGCGAATGGTTTACAGTGTAAAGAACGCAGATGGTGTCCGACATACCCTTCAGGGGGTGAGTCGGTAAAAAAGAACGCAAGATCAAACCCAGACTCAATCAAATCGAGCGGTGTCTCAGTGAAAATCACCTCAAACGTAACGTCGGGGAACTGCTGACGAAATGCAATTAATGAAGGGTTGAGTAACTCCGCACCAAATGAGGCAGAAGCAGCAATACGTAAATGCCCAGCAACCTTATCGGTCTCCATCACTTGTTCATTAATCTGTTCCACATTTTCCATTAAGCCTTTCACTTGGTGGTAGAAACGCTGTCCATCATAAGTAAGGTTAAATTGTCGCGTGGTGCGTTGGATAAGCTGAACAGAAAGTATCGCCTCCAACTGCCTAAGTTGACGACTCACATGGGCATTGGAGCAGCGCAGCTTTTTAGCCGCACCAGCAATACTTTTCTCTTCGCACAGTGAAATGTAAATCGGTACGTAACTGAGCCAGTTTATTTCCATATAGTAATTATGAATCTCTAAAATCAACCTACTGGAAATAATAGAAAGGCTCTACACTGCGCACAACTTAAATTTTTGCATGGAGAATACAGATGAACGCTTTCGATACTTGGCTGAAAGGGCAAATCATTAAAGATCATGTCACCAACCCAAACATTGAAGTGGGTGAATACAGCTACTACTCCGGCTTTTACCATGGCAAAACTTTCGAAGATCAGGCTGTTCGTTATTTGATGGGCGACAGTGTGACACAACACGAATGGCAAAACGGCGCATATGGCGAAGTCGATAAACTGATCATTGGGAAATTTTGTTCGATTGCCTCTGGTGCGACTTTTATGATGGCGGGTAATCAGGGACATCGTATTGATTGGATTTCCACGTTTCCCTTTTCCCCAGAAGAGTTTGGCAATGGGGTACAAAGCGGCTTTGAGCGTGCCGGCGATACCATTATTGGCAACGATGTCTGGATTGGTAGTGAAGCCATGATAATGCCGGGCGTGACAATCGGTGATGGTGCAGTGATTGGTGCGCGTTCAGTGATCACTAAAAATGTCGAACCGTATTCCATTGTGGTTGGTAATAATCATGTGGTTCGCCTGCGCTTTGATGAAGAGGCGGTATCGATGCTACTAGAAATTCAGTGGTGGGATTGGTCAATTGAGCACATCAAACAAGCGATGAAAATCATGTGCAGTGGTGACGTCTTCGCATTAGGTGACTACTACCGTGAACACATCGCTTAACGACTTAGCATTGGGTCTGATTTGTTAAGGCAAAATGAAGCGAAAGCCCAGATAAATGGGCTTTCGTTCCTAAGGTTAAACAGCAGCCAGGTCTTCTTCTTCCAAGGTTGCTGAGACTTTAATCTCGTATTGATTAAAGCTAAATACACAGCCGCCATGGGTACGTTTGGTGGTGACTTGCTCATCACCAAATTGAACCGTCACCCGCGTAAAGACTCGGTCAGTTGCTTCAACAATATTCTCTGCTAATGCGACTTCGAAATCTTGTTCAGTTTGCTCAAGCTTCTGCCTTACGTCTTCCAAACGAGTGTTATTTTGCGCCTTCAATACTTCTATCTGCGCTTGCTCTTCATCCGTGCGCTCTGCTTTAGGGCGTTTCTTAAACTCAAGTTCCTTTCGGATAACGTCCATGGTGCCTTCTTGCGCGGATTTATACTCGTCTTTTAGATTTGCAATACGTTCCTTAAAGACAGAATAATCTGCAAAGGCTTCAACCTTGGTCGCCGTATCTCCCTCTACACCCAATTGCGAACAGGAAACCTTACTGCCCACTTTTGCATCACCGCCACTTAAAGTGCCGTTCTTGCCACTGGCATCAAGCACGATTAAATTGCGCCCACAAACAATGTCATTGTTCATGCTATGGACAGCAAGTTCTATGTCTTCACCAGATTGCAATTCACAATATTGGGCATAACTGGCACGAATCGATGTTTTGGTGCGCACATGGCAGCTTTTTGGCTGACCATCGCTCACTGTATGACCAATGATGCCCTTAGCAACTTGAATATCCCCTTCAGCTTGTACATCGGCAGATTCAATAAAACCACCCACTGTAATTGAGCCCGTCGCTTTCACTATCATGCCCGATTCGATGTTCCCGCCAATGATGACGTTACCTTTAAATTTCACGTGACCGGTGTTTACTCCGACACTATTGAGGCAAAGTGCATTGTCGACTTCGATGGTTTTTTCTTTGATCAGTGGTGTACCTGAAACAGATGCAAGCAGAAGGTTTGGATCAGACTTGCTGATTTCAGTGCCTTTACCGGGTTTAATTGGACTGTCTTTGCCCGCTTGTGGCGGAATAACGCGCCCTTGAACGGTGAAGCCCGGGATGCCTCTGGTCGCCGGAGTACGGCGCATCACTTCATCCCCAATATCGACAGCGATGGTTTCACCTAAATTGCGTAGATCGATTTTGTCACTAGAGGATTGACCTTCTTTCGGCTTAAGGATGCGCTTGGTGATGTCTTTAACAAGTGGCGTGAAGATAGCGTCTTTGCCTTTAACAGGTTGCTTGCCAACCGCAACAGCTTGGGTGAAGGTTTCTCCGGGTTTTAGCTGTGTACTGACAACCAACACTTTTTTCAACGCAAGTTTATTGATGCCTTTGGAAACACGAGCATGCGCGAGTGCTTGAACAATTTCAGGACCTCTTAGTCCTCGTCCTCCATAAGCGCCCGTCACATTCATGCTGGCAAGCATGTCATTGTTGGAGAGTTCAACTTCCACCTGAGCGTTTTTGATCTGTGCAATCACGATCCCTTCATAGGCTTCTGATTTACGTTCACGCGCGCAATTAATGAATCGCACCACCTCAGTTTCATCGACAAACGCTTTGTCAGCTTCCATCATCTGAAGCTGCTCAGGCAATTCCTTTTGATTTAGCTCACCTCCGAGATCCACATCTCCCGGTAAGCGGGCAAAAACCTTTGTTTTATCTTCTGACCACTCCAGGCATATCTTCCACATAACCAATCCATCTGCTACCCATCACCACCTTCAGTCTAACCAAAATCATTTTCTGAACAAACCTCTCAATTCTAAGAATCAGGCTCACATCACTAAAGCATTAACAGGCTCAAAACTCAGGTATATAAAGCATTGAGCATAAAACTCATTTCAACAAAGCCATCTTAGACAAAATGCAATTTGGTTTAGAAAAGGTCATAAAATTGATTTACCTCCAGCCGTTTTCAAGCAAAGAAAATAACGAAAAGAGTTTTCTCAATACCGAATCAACTTCGACAATAGAATATTTCTTATATAGCTCAGAAAATCTTGTATACGGTCGTTTTCTTCTACCTGTCGCGCTGGCAACACCCTGGTTTATTCACATCTTTTTTTACTTTTAAAGTCATTGATTTAGTGACGATAGTCTTATCATTAATAATTTTTATAAATTTTTCCTCTGGAACCTATTTATTTTTCTGTTATATTCCGCCAACTGTCGTAATGATAATTATTATCATTACTGTTAGTTAGGGAAGGAGTATCAAATCATGGCGGCTATCAGTTCAGCAAGCGCAGCTCGTATCGGTAACATGTACCAAGAGCACCACAGTTGGTTATCTGTGTTTATTAAACGTCGTTTGGGGTGTCCTGAAGCAACTGCCGATTTAGTTCAAGACACTTATTTAAGACTCCTTACCCGAGGCAAATTACCTGAAGCGAAAGATTCGAGAAGATACCTTACTCATATCGCAAAAGGTTTGGTCATTGATCTTTACCGACGTCGTCGAATCGAAGCCGCTTACTTAGAACTCATCGAACAAGAACCTGTAGAAGTCGCTGGCTCTCCTGAAGACCAAGCTGTCGTTGTGCAAGCTCTGGTCGAAATTGATGCCCTTCTGCATCGTTTACCTCTTAAAGCTCGCCAAGCACTTTTGATGCGCCAATTGGAAGGCAAGAGCTATAAAGAAATCGCACTCGCACTCGACGTGTCAGTGTCTTCTGTCGAGAAATACGTAGCGAAAGCACTGCAGGGCTGCATGATGACCATGCTGAGTGAGAACGAGTAACATGGAGCAAGTTTCTCGTGAATCCATCGAGCAAGCCTCTCTGTGGATGGCGCGCTTGTGGGCCGATGACGTAACACAACAAGACAGAGATGCCTTTGATAGCTGGAGAAGCGCCCACCCTGATAACGCTTATGCTTGGCAGCAGTTAGAAGAGCTACAAAGAAAGTTTACTGGTATTCCAAACTCCCCGATTAGCCGCAAAGTGCTTGCTCCAAAACAGCGTGGTTTGAACCGCCGACAAGTCTTGATGCTTGGTGGCCTTTCTCTTGGCACGTTAAGTTTGATGATGTCTACTCATAGCTCTCTTCCCAATGGTGCGGAGTACACTACAGCGACGGGTGAGGTGAAAGACATATTGCTTTCTGATGGCACTCAAATGGCAATGAACACCGCCACCCGCGTATTTGTCGACTTTAACCAGCAAGAACGACGTTTACACCTGCTTGAAGGTGAGATTATGGTCACCAGTTCTCACCATCTCACCCCTTTCCATGTCACTACTCCGCAAGGTCGAGTCGTACCAATAGGCACCCGTTTCACCGTACAAAAACGAGACGACGATACGCTAGTTTCCGTTTATGAGGGCGAAGTAGCACTCTACCCTTTACTTGGTATGGGAGCACAGCACTTGCTTGCTGGTGAAAACGCCCACTTTACGCAACGTGAAACCTCGAACATACAAAAGAATCTCAGTGACGACGCCCTATGGTTAGAACAAAAAATCATGGCACAAGGGATGCCACTCACAGAGTTTATTACGGAGCTAAGTCGATACCGTCGCGGTATTCTCTCAGTCGATCCACAGTTGTCCTCTTTGAAGCTCACCGGGGTATTCTCGACAAAAAACGTCGACAAAACGCTTTTTAACATCAGCCAAATATTACCAATCGAAATCCGCTATCGGACACCAATGTGGGTCAGTGTGAAAGCAAAACCATAAAAAAAATTACGGATTTAGACATCTCATTCGGTGTAAAGAGCAGTTAGTAGACCGATTAAGGAAAGCAAGGTGCCGCTCCCTCAACGACGCCAAATATTGGCGATAATGATTCAAGCCAATCTAGGATTAGCCTCTCTCATCACACCTTTTGCCGCATGGGCAGAACAGTCAGTACAGTACGATATTCCACCAGGTAATCTTGACCATGTATTAAACCAGTTTGCGGTAGAGTCTGGTGTTGAGTTTTATCTCAATGCTTCACTTTCAGAAAACCTGCAAAGTCCTGGATTAACAGGTAATTATGACCCCGAACAAGCATTGACATTGCTGCTGGAAAACACAGGATTGAATGCCGAGAAGCAGGCTGATGGTGTTTATCAACTTTCTCCTTCCTCTGAAATGACACTCGACGCAATTCAGGTAAGAACGAGTTTTGAAGATGCTTATTATCGCGATAGTGATGGTGAGATGGCGATCTATGACGCCGATGTTGCCAGTGCCTACATGGGCAAAGAAGAAATAGAACGCTTCAAAGGCGCAAGCGCTGCCGATCTGTTTACCGGAATGGCAAATACCTTTAGTGGTGAGGCTCGTAATGGCGGTGGAAGCATTGATCCTAATGTTCGTGGTGTACAAGGTTTTGGACGAGTCCCTGTCGTCATAGATGGCACAGAACAAGGCATTTCCGTTTATAACGGTTACCGAGGCGCTTCAAACCGAAACTACATTGATCCAAACTTGATTGGTGGTCTGAAAGTTTACAAAGGCGCACAGATCAGTTCGGACGTGAACACCTCTGTAGGGGGCGCAGTACAAGTCACAACATTGGAGCCACAAGATATTGTGCCTGAGGGTGATAATTTCGGTATGGAGTTCGTGGCGGAAAGCAGCAGCAACTCAGTAAAGCCCAATAAAGCTCGCTTGCATACAGGTAAACGATGGCAAGATGTCCCAGTATACAATGAGTTAGGCGGCGTACCATTATATGACGACCCAGAAGTACGCTTTCAAACTAGAGATGATAAAGATGACAATCCGCTAAACGGTGAGGATACAGCTTATCGATTAGCTATTGCGGGCGTAAAACCAAAAATTGAATGGCTTGGCGCGTATGCATATCGTAATCGTGGTAACTACTACTCAGGCACAAATAAAACGGGTTTCTACTCCAAATCAAGAGATGGTAGCGGTAGCGAGATCGTTGCGGGCAGAAACCCATATTTGAACCCGGAACACATTGCATTGAGCCATATCCCTGGGCACGAAGTACCAAATACATCCTCTGAGATGGAGTCGTTCCTATTAAAAACAACCATTAATTTTAGCGATTACTATAAGTTACAGCTGAACGCGCGCTATACAGAGAGTACTCACGGGGAAATCCTCGCGAGTCGTTCAGATTATCGAAACAGTGACGGTCTGCCTCAATGGCCGCTAGCGAATGCCAAGATGCAAGCTTACAGCATCAAGTTTCGAGCAAACCCAGAAAGCCGCTACATTGACCTCAGTACTAACCTATGGACAACGTTAACGGATTCCAGAAGCAATACTGGCTATGGCTTTCCCAATTTTGTGAACTTTCGTAGCGAGACACCAGATATCATCATCAACACCTCGACCGTCAATCGTGATGAAAACCGTTTTGGCTTTGATTTTAAGAACAAAATGCTATTGCTCGATAACTTGGATGTCACGGTTTCCGGCAGCTACATGAAGCATGAATTGACCCCAAAAGAAGGTTTGGAATACCTCATTGATTTCTACGGTGGTCCTGTGCGCTCGGGAGAAAGAGAAGAATATAACGGAGCCGCGGTCATCGAATGGCGTCCACTAGATGCCTTTATTATCAATGCAGGCGTGCGCTATATCAGTTATGAAGCCACCGACTTTTACATCGAGAATCGCATCAAAACGGGCAATAGCGACGATGTTGGTCTTAAAGAATACAAGAAAGATGGTTATCGTCTCGCATTTCAAACCATTGAAACTTACGCCCCTGAAGAAATCGCACAAAACGTCGCGAATGCTGAGCATGAAGTTCGTGCAACGTTCACAAAAAAGAACATAAACCGAGAAATCAATCGCCTGCAACATTTGATCACCACCGATCCCACCCAAGCTGATACTTACCGTGAAGAGTTAAAACTGCGTCAAAATGAGCTCAATAACTTTGATTCACTGTTAACTGCAAAGGTAGAAGAGAAAACAACGGAAGCCAAAAACAAAACCAGTTTCGTTGAGGATCACCTAGTTGAATGGCGAACCAACAGTAAAAACGAACTGGATCTTGCTAACAACCCTTGTTTGATTGCCCAAAAGAAAGACAACTTTGTTGAAGGCAGCTGTAAAACCAAAGGACAAATTGATGGCAAGGACAACCGTAACCTCAGCTACAAGAACAGCGGCAGTGGTTGGATGCCATCTCTTACCACAACATGGCTAATCAACGAAAACAGCCGTGCGTATGCTCGATATGCAGAGACACTGCGATTCCCAAGCTTATTTGAGAGTACCAGTGGATTTTCTGGTAACCCATCAGCATCAGTACCCCTTGAACCAGAGCGAGCGAAACTCTTCGAGGTCGCGTACATTCACTACTTTGAGAACGCAAGTGCAAAGCTCACTTACTTTGATCAAACGATTGATGATGTAATGGATCGCGATCGATCCAGTTTTTCATTTGCCAATCTGGATAGCCAACGCACCAGTGGTATTGAAATTAACGGTATGTTCGATAACCAACTGTACTTTGCCGATGCGTCATTGGCTTATAACTTCCGCAATGAGGTGTGTGACAAAAACTCTGCAGCCCAAGGCTTCGTCCCAGCTCTTGTCGATAAAACCACACCATCAACAGAAACGTGTGTTCGCGGTGGCTTCACAGCAGCAAGCTATCTGGCAGCACAAGCGGCACCAGAGTATTCGGGTAGCTTATTAGTCGGAGCAAGGTTCTTTAATCAAGCATTAGAAAGCGGGTTACGCACCAACTATGTTTCTGGCAGTCATGAAGATGAACAAATTAAACGAACCGATGTAACAACATTTGATGCTTACATTAAATATGCATTTAACGAACACCTATCTGCAGAGCTTATCGGAAGCAACATCACCGATGTTTATTATCTTGAAGCTGGATCGGTATCTGGGATGCCTGCACCAGGAAGAACGATAGGACTCAAGTTAAACGGACGCTTCTAAACCTTATGAACGCCCCTTAAAAAGAAAACGTCTCACCCGAGGCGTTTTCTTTTTTCATTTTATTTTTACGGATTCCCAATTGCTATTCGGTGTAGTGGATGAAACTTCATAAAGCCCAATATAGGCTTGGTGTCCCAAACACCACCAAGCCTATAGAACCGTATATTTAGGATGATTTAATGAAACCCAACATGAAATGGACGCTTCTTGCTATCACCATTCCTTCGCTTATCGCTTGTGGTGGTGGTTCAGACTCAAACACTGCAGATTCACATAAAGCGCCTGTATCCGTTGTCTCTGGCTACGAAACAGCAAAAGTCGGAAACAGAATTCGTGTAGATGGACTGGGTAGCTACGGTGTAGATGCCAGTATCGCAACGTACACTTGGTCTATCAGCAAAAAACCACAAGGCAGTAACGTCAAGTTAAATAACGTAAATGCGGTCTCTCCATACTTCACACCAGACGTGGCAGGAGACTACACCGTTCAGTTAGTAACAAACGATGGCAAAAAAGACAGTAGCGCACAATCGCTGACTATCACCACAACAGAAGTAAATACCAACGTGGCGCCCGTTATTTATGCATCGGAAACCTACACGGCAGCGCTTGATCAAACCCTGAAATTAGACGCGAAAGCTTACGACGCTGATAATGATATGCTCAGCTACCATTGGGCTCTCAACTCAGCACCAAAAAACACCACGATGTCGTTGAGCAACGCAAGCACAAAACAAGCAACGCTAAAAGCAAACGTTGCAGGTGAATACAAACTAACTCTAACCGTCTCAGACGGTAAAGAAGAGACAACTAAAGAGATCACCATCAACTACTCTGCCGATAACGTAGCACCGGTTGCCATGGCAGGACGAGATACCACATTCGAATTGGGTGGAACCGCAACCTTAGACGCTAGCGCAAGCATTGATGGCAATGATTCAGGTATCACGTACCAGTGGGAATTTGTGTCCAAGCCTTCGGCAAGTACTGCAGAATTGTCGGATGCTACGTCAGCAAAACCAACATTCACCCCCGATGTCGAGGGTGATTATGCGCTTGCTCTAACCGTAAGTGATGGTGCTCTAAGCAGTGAAAAAGATTTCGTTCGAGTAACGGCATCGAAAGCAGGAACAAGCGACCTCGTATTGCACTTCAACGGTGAGAAAAAACAATGGCCGTTCGCAGAGGAGGTTACTCTGAATGAAGAAATTAAAGGTGAAGCGCCCAAATACGTACTCCTAGGGTCATTAACTCTTGAAGCCGTTGGACACGATTATGAGGTTCAGCAGATCTTTGCAATGGACGCAGTCAGCCTCACTCACGACGTTAAATTAAGCGGCATTGAAGATGGTAGCGTGCTACCTGTCGGCGATGAAATAGTTGTTAAGCTTTGGTCGGCGCCAACGCAAGGAAATACTGTTACATTGTCTTACGGTTTTATGATCAAAGATCAAACAAACTTTTATGCAGGTCTTGGCTACCACTTCCAAACAAACTGATCGTCCTGCACAACAATGACACATAAAAAAGCGCGGTCTCTCCGCGCTTTTTTACGGATATTCAAATCTCATTCGGTGTATCAGATAAAGCCTTTCTTTTACCGCGCCGCGTTATGGACCGCGCTTCTAATCAATTAGGATGAACTAAGATGAGTCTAAGCTCGAAATATACTCTCACACCATTGCTGTTATTACTTCTTAATGGTTGTAATGGTGGCGGTGGGAATGATGCCTCTGAACCCCAAACACCTAACAATCACCCCCCTATTGCGATAGCTGGGATCAATCAACATGTAAAGCTGAGTGAAAAAGTGGTGCATCTCGATGGCACGGGTAGCGTCGACTACGATCAAGACTCAATAGCCTTCTCTTGGAAAATGGTATCGAAACCCTTCAAGAGTAAGGCGGAGCTCATTAATCCAGAATCCAGAACTCCGCGCTTTGAACCAGACTTATTGGGCACTTACCTTGTAGAATTGGTGGTGAACGATGGCAAAACAGACAGCCGCCCTAACCAAGTAAAGATAGAAGTCATCAGGGAAGACGAAAATACACCACCAACGATTAAATTTACCAAAGATAAGTACACCGGTAACCTAACTCAGCAAATTAACCTAAACACAAGACCTCAAGATATTGATGGCGATAAATTGTCGTTTACATGGGAAGTGTTGTCCCACCCACAAGGCAGCAATTACTCTATAGCGAAATCGACTGTATATGATTTCAACTCAATCAAGGCTGATACGGAGGGCAATTATGTGGTTAAAGTGACTGCATTCGATGGCTTTTCTGAAGCTTCCGCTACGACCACCGCTTCCTTTTTTTATAAAAATGTCCCTCCACATGCGGAGGTAGATGGTTCAATGTTTTGGGTTCTTGATAACATGAGTGTCCCATTGAATGGCACACCCAGTGGTGATGCCAACGGCGATGTACTCACTTATGAATGGCACTTCACTAAAAAACCAAACGGCTCATCCGCCGTCATCGATGATCCTTATGCTGTGCTAACTTCATTTTCGCCAGATATCTCCGGGGATTACGTCGTCAGTTTAACCGTAAATGATGGCGAGTTTTCAGATAGCCATTCTGTGGGAGTTAGAGTAAGAGCGATTTCTGAATCCCAACCGCACACCAAACTCACACGCGGCTCAGATCCCACTCCTTTGCGACTGCCTCACAAGCAAAATGACGTCATCGATAAAACATCCGATACGGGTCCTATTCCTAACTATTACACTCTCGATAGCTATACTTTTGAAGCAGTAGGAAAGCCAATCACCATTACTCTCGGAAAGTATACGCTTAGTAGTAGCAACGACGATGTAACACCAAGGATATTAGTTGGTTCTCAAAGCTACTTTAATAAAGACCTTCAAGATAACGATGTCATTATTGTTATCCCCGCTGGTGACAGCTTAACCTTCCAACTACAAAGTCCACCGACCAACGGCAAAGTGGCAAAAGCCTCAATGGGCTTCAGCTGGAGTCTTAACGGTCCTAATGACTTTAGTATGGTTGAAAGAATTTCCACAACGATTGAATTTACCAGCCGTTAAAACACAAGCAGCTATCAAAAACGCCCACAGTTGTGGGCGTTTTGTTTTTTATTCGCTAACAATTTAAAAAATCACAAACTTATTTACGGGTTTTGTCTCCTATTTCGGTGTACTAAATGAGACCGCGTTAGTCATCTGTCGCGCGCACCGGATGCACTGGCATGGTCTCTTTCTTTAACTATTTCAATCAACAAAAGGAAGAGACAATGAAACCACTTCAACTTTCATGGATTGCAGCAGCAATGATTGGTCTAAGCCCACTTGTTCATGCAGGATTTGATGGCGCGATCAGTGATGATTCGCTTCGCCAAGTAGGAGAATCAGAAGTTTGGGTCCCATTTATTCACTCTAAAGGCAATGCAGGCATCGGTAAAACAGGTGGCAAACGAGTGGACTTTGAAGGTCTAGCTGGTGGTATTTTTGATGACGAGCGAAATGGTGTTCACACATCAGGCAGCAAACATTTTCAAGACAATTTTTACAGTTTTGTCCAAGTAGCGAATCAAGATGTGTGGTTTGGAGAATGGTACGAAGGTAAGAAAGATTCTGAGTTTAACAACCGTACCGTTTACTACGTCGGTAATGATGCAGGAACGACTGTACCAACCAGCGGCAAGGCGACCTACAACATTACTGGTATTAACAAGTTCTCTGGCGCAAACAAACTTTCAGGTACGTTTAACGCTGATTTCGGAGCCAAAACGCTAGACGGTTCAATCAACAATAGCAACCTAACGGTAAGTGTAGACGCAACGATTAATGCAGCAACCGCAGCATTTAATGGCACTGCTCAAGCTGTACAGAATGGCACAACCACGAATGGCGCTTCTCAAGGTCACTTCTTTGGTGCGAATGCTGCTGGCTTGGCTGGTATCGCCACCTTTACCAACAATAGCGATCTAGACACTGCTTTTGGCGGCGAGAAAAAATAACTCTCGATTCAATGAGTGATAACCAAGAAGCAGCCCGTGCTGCTTCTTTTTATATGGAATATTTATGGCGGTTAGAACCTCTTACACCATCGCTCTGACATCCCTGTTAGTGCCGTTGTTTTCTTTTCCCGTTGTAGCCAATGACCAAGATACGAATCTTCGCATTCAGCAAAGAGATGCGCTATCAGCACAAGAAAAAGAAAAGCGTCTCCTGCAAGAAGAAAAAGAACTCGAATTACAGAGGTCGAAGCAAGCTCAGGAACAAAGCTCGTCAGATCAAAGCAACGACAACTTAGGGCAAGCGCTTTACCTAGCAGTTAAAGGAAAGCAATGGTCACAAGTAGAAGTACTATTGAACCAGTATCAATCTTCACCCTATGCAGATCCTTTACTTATCCATTATGCCCAAGGCGGTCTATCACGCTATTTAGGTCGTTTAAGTGAAGCAGAGGCAGAGTACCGATCGCTTTTATCCTTATATCCGAATTTTCTTCCCGCTCAGTTAGAGCTTGCTCGCGTTTTGTTTGAGCGTAAGAAAAACCAAGACGCACACACCCTTTTCTCACAAATAAAATCTACTCTCCCTACTGATAACCCAAGGGCTGATGGTGTCAGACGTACTCTCAATGCCTTTACATCAGCACTAGAGCACAGAGATGCATGGCAAGGTGCGATCAGCTTTGGTCCAACTTTCAATGACAATCTCAATAGCAGCTCAGAAACCTATACTTGCTTAGTCCGTCATGAGACAGGAAAGTGTTTATTTGATCGAGTAACACCGGAAAAACAGAGAGCAGTAGGGTTAACTTTTAATGCAAGTGCGAATAAGCGCATTAGCTTCAAAGGTCATCATGGTATGAGTTTGCAAGCGCTGACGTATGGTTCTCGTTACAACAATCACAGTGAATACAACGAGCAAACAGCGAATGTTAGCTTTGGTTACAGCTTTCAAGACCAGCGTCATAGTATCTTGGTTGCGCCGTTGATCGAGTACAGCACATACGCGGATAAGAGTTTGTATTGGTCAACAGGTCTAAAGTTGAATGGATTCCATAGCTTAGACTCGAAAAGCGCATTGAGATGGGAACTAAAAGGCGAATACCAAGATTACCGTCCAACAAAGCTCGACTATCAATCAGATTGGCAATGGAATGCAAGCATCAACTATTGGCACCAGTTACCACAACAATGGCTCGCATTCGGTGGCATAGACTGGACGCATAAACAAAATGATCAAGATGTACATGCTTACCAGCTCTATGGTGGTCGAATCGGAGTCGTGAAAAGCGTCGAAGGTTGGCTTGACGCTAACCTGTTTGCATCACTGCGAGAAAGGCAATACAAGGGATATAACGCCCTACTCGATGCAAAGAGAAGAGACACAGAGCAAAACTATACTGTCACATTTTCCTCTCCAAAGTTGGTTTTTTGGACGTTGACACCCATTCTAGAGTGGACTCATAAACGGGTAAACAGCAACGTTGATTGGCTGTACACCTATCAGCAAAATGAGGTGAGCGTAAAATTTGAAAAGCTTTTTTGACTCTAAAATCACGGCAAACATGCTTTACAGTGTAAATTGACCCAAATATTTAAATTTATTTTACGGATTTCGTTACTTCATTCGGTGTAGTGGATAGAGCAGGCGCGAAAAGGTTATTTGCGCCATCAGTCATTTTCACAACGAGCAATGGATAATGAATAAGCGTTTTTTTCTCCTAGTGTCGGCATCTTTTAGTCTGGCACTTCTTCCCCTTTCTTCTTCTGCAACTGAGTCAACTGGTACTTCTATAAATAACTCAGTCACCGAAACACAAATAGCACCACCTTCTAACCCGCTCATCACCCACGATTTATCCCCAATGGGTATGTACCACGCTGCTGATTGGGTGGTAAAGGGAGTGATGCTCTCACTGCTTGCCGCATCCATTTTGACTTGGGCAGTTTTTCTTTTTAAACAAGTACAACTGATGAAAGCAACACGACGCACACAAAAACTACTTACTGAGCTTGTTGATGCAGAGTCATTGGAAAATGCCAAACAGACCACTCAGCCTTTTAAAGGCGTAGAATCCTCACTAATTTCAGCAACGCAGCATGAATTGCAACTCTCTTCTCTAGGCTCTGCTTCAGAAAATGGCATTAAAGAACGGGTACAACTGCGCTTAGAAAGAGTGCAAGCTGAATTAGGGAGAAGCATGACTTCACTGACCGGCATCCTCGCAACCATCGGCTCCGTCGGTCCTTTCGTTGGATTGTTCGGCACAGTTTGGGGCATCATGAATGCTTTCATCGGAATCGCAAAATCTCAGAACACGACGCTAGTGGTGGTCGCTCCGGGGATCGCAGAAGCCCTCCTTGCCACGGCAATTGGTTTAGTGGCAGCAATTCCAGCAGTGGTCATCTATAACTACTTCACACGTAAAATTTCTGGCTACAAAGCGCAACTCGCCGATGTCTCCGTAGCATTGATGATCTTGGTTAGCCGAGATTTGGATCAAAAGCGAATGCAATCTCACCAAGAACACAACGACACAGTGCTAAAGAAGGTGGGTTAAGCCATGGGATTTAAGCCAGCCTCAGACAGCGATGATATGGTTGAGAATCATGAGATCAACGTGACACCTCTGGTTGACGTCATGTTGGTGCTCTTAATCATAGTGATGGTTGCCGCCCCATTAGCGACAGTCAACGTTGCAGTCGATTTGCCGACGTCATCTGCAGAGCCTCAGCCTCAACCTGATAAACCAGTTTATCTCACGATTCAAAAAGACCTAACCTTAGTTGTGGGAGAAAAGCACGAGACTTCGCTTGCCGATTTGAAGCAAGCCCTAATACAAGCCGACGTTGAACCAGACACTCGGATATTTCTTCGAGCTGACAAATCTCTGAGTTATCAAGATTTAATGAAAGTGATGAATGAAATGGTCGCTAGCGGCTACAACCAAATTGCATTAGTTGGTGTAGAGCAAGCGTCGGGAGCGCCACAATGAATGCTCTAGCGGGACCATCTTTTCGTTATAGCTATAGGAAAAAACGTTTTGTTTTGACGGCTATACTACTGAGCGCCTCTCTTCACGCCTTAATAGCCATCGCTTACATGTGGACACCTGAGTATGACTTTTCCTCTCCGCCACAAGCGATACCGATTACAGTGAGTATCGTAGCACCAATGGCTGCCCCCAAAAACACGGTGAAAGCGGTTGAAAGTACAGTGCAACAAGAAGAGTTAATTCAACAAGCCCGTCAAGAGCAATCCGTAAAACATAAGCCCGAACAAGAGCAATCTCCAGCTTTAGTCAAATCCAAACAACCGAGCACGATTGCTGCAAACACTGAAAAGCCAATAAAAACAGAGAAACCAAAACCGAACAGATCAAAACCAGAACCAGAAAAGCAGTCAAAGGAAAAACAACCTGAAATCAATCAAACCGCCAGTTCAAAACCTAGCTTGGAGACGAAACGTGAATCCAAACAAATCAGCGCACTAAGGCAGGGTCAGCAATCCGAAGCAGCACGAGCGGCAAAGGTAAGTTGGCAACAAGCTCTGCATGCACACCTAGAACGAGAAAAACGCTATCCAAGGCAAGCGCGTCGACTTAAGAAGAAAGGGATGCCAGTGATTCGCTTTACTATGGACAGGGAGGGAAATGTTCTCGATGTAGAACTCGTAAAAAGCTCAGGAACAGCATCATTAGATAAAGAAGCGATTGAGCTTGTAGGACGAGCGCAACCGTTAGTAAAACCACCTTCAAGTGTCAAAGGCGCTCGCTTGACACTAACTCTTCCTATCAATTTTTCGTTCTAGCCAGCCTGAAAAACAAAGGAGAGAATTTACAGTGTAAACTCTCTCCTCTATCTAAATTCCTATCTATTCCACTTTACAGTGTAAATTACAAAACCGCGTATCGTTTTACACTGTAAATTTAGCGATTAAAGCTTGAAGCTCTTTGCGTATCTCAGCTTCGATTTGCTTACGTCCCGCCAATCCAAATTGTTTTGCGCACTCATTCCAATCTTTGTTTAAGAGTGACTTACTGATCAGCAGATCAGAAACATCAACCAAACCAAATTGAAGTAACCATTGTTGAAGCCATGTCGACACAGATTCAAAGCTATTACCACCTTGAGCATAGCACTCCACCAAAGTGAGCTTCGCCTTATTCAACGAGACAGCTTGAATTGGTTGGGATAACAACGTACGCATTAAACTCGGCTCAAGTCGTGGATAAATCGCAGAAGCACTCAACGACAATAATTCTTCAAATAGATGCTTAGACTCTTCAATCCAAGACTGCTGTTGGGCGTTACAATTGCGAATCATCAAAAGTGAATAGCAGCCACTCGCAGCGTCACGCATCGTTCCAAGTCGAATCGACTCATAGCCCGAGCGTTGCCAGAACTTTATGAGTTCTTCCGTTGCACCAAAGCTGGTGGACAAATAGGAAATGTGAGATGGCGTTGATTGCTCCAGCAATGACAACATATGTTGACCAATTCCTCGCCCTTGCAACTCTGGATGAACAGCGATACGCATCACACGTAATGTAGAAAGCGCGCCGACTTCTGAGTAGCCAAGCTGGTTAATAATGGTAATGGGAGCTAAATGCCCTTTTGGACGACGCTTGCCAAGCTGGATATCTTTAATTAGATTTTCGGCAAAGTTGCCTTCTTCCACGGTTAAAATCACACCGGCGATTTGACCTTGGTACTGAGCAACATAAACCTGACTGTTTTCATCTTGCAGCAAGTGAAGTAAATCATTAGGCGCCGTTTGATAATGCGCGTTGACCAATAGCGCAAAGCACGTTTTCAATACGGAAGGATTAGAAATCAGCTCGGACTTACGGAGATTGACCAATGCAATTTCACCAAGCTCTATTCGCTCAAACGGTTCAAGCTCTGCATTCAACAAAAACGCCTCATACAGCCACGACTCTAGATTGTCATTTGTACTCCAACGGATAGGCTGTTGAAGGTGGTGGCTTTTCATTCCTGGTCTTTGTTCTTTCAACCACTCAATAAACTTAAGCGTAAACCCTCGACCACACCCTTCATAACCATGTATCGTGCTCGAAAAAACCAAACGATGATAATGTTCCGTAATTTGCTTGAGCATTGGTACAGGGATCGCCGCAGCTTCATCCACTAACAACAAGTCACATTCCGGCATAGACGAAAGCAGCTCGTCTGGGGCAATAAATTGGATGTACCCCTGCCCTACTTCCAATCGATCTTTCTTAACTCGTTGCGCTGTTGAAAGTAATCGCAATGCATGCTGATAGATGGGTTCAACAGCTTTAATGCTTGGTGCGGTAACTAAGATATGCAGCGTCTTTTGCTTAAGAAGCTGTGCACAAGCGATACCTAAAGCGCTGGTTTTTCCACGACCACGGTCAGCAGTCAACACCAATGGACGCTTGCGGTGTCCCGTTACTACTTTCTCAACTAATGCTACCGCTTCAGTTTGTTGCTCAAACTGGTTTTCCTTCGCGCCAAATTGTACGCTCGATAGTGTCGGCAACGGAAGACTCTGGTCTATCACAGTCAGTTTTTGCCAATGCATTTGCATCCACAAATCAGCTTCGCTTGGTTGCTCTTGTTTATTGGCGATAACAAGCAGCAATCCACCGCCAACTAAAGCCCCAAGAGCAGCGGTAAAACTGTTGGCATCGACGCCTTTTCTCGCATCAAACAATAAAACATCGCACTCACGACCAAGCAACATATTGCCTTGTTTGCCAGACACACAAAAAGCCCCTTCAAGGGACCAATCACCAACACAGAACCAAGTCTGATCCGATTGATGTTTGTAAAAGTCAGCAATTAGCGCATCTTGCCATTCGGGCTCACCATAGATAGCCACGCCACGACGTTGAAACGCATCATGAGATTGAGTTTGAAGTTGAGAAAGGAATTCAGATTGAGCGAGCATTACGTATATCCGAGCATTAAACTGACGCCATGTTATCACATCTCGATTCACGGAGACTTTGCCAAATTGCAGACATAAAAAAACCGCCCGAAGGCGGTTTCAAAGAAGAATGTATTTACTTCATTTTACTCTCAACGAAAGCAAGAATTTCTTCCATCAAGCTGTCGTCAACTTTCTTCAAGTTAAGAGCAAGGTTATTGCCTTTGCGGCTGTAGCTTGCACGCCCTTTAACAAGATCAACTTTTTCAGCTTTCTTAGCTGGCTTCGCAGGTGCTAACTCTGCAATCCAGCTTTCAATGCTTTCTGTCACTTCTTTTGTCAGACGAGCAACACCTTGAGCTGTGCTACGTTGCCACAGGTAGCCTTCAGACGTACGGCATTTATCCAGCAGATTTTGTTGCTGTTCACCGGTTAGTGATGAGAATTGCTTGTGCAGCTTCACTATCGTTGGACGACCTAAGTCGCCAACATTCGGGTACGCTTGAAGAAGCTCTAACGGTAATGCCGCCGCTTTTAACGCACCACTCACCAATGCTTCGCTGCACTGGAACATTTTTGCCAGTGCTTTTTGGTCTTCTGCTTCGCCGCTTTCTAACTTCGCCTGCATCTCTTTACCTTTCTCGTAGAGAGACAGTGGCTTGTGCGCGTTTGCAACATCAGAAAGGAATTTCGCGTGGTCTGTGTTGATGCCGTCACCAACGTAAACCAAGAAATCTTGACCCGCTAAGATACAAGACATACGACGGCGGCTACCATCTAATACTTCAATCTTGCCATCTTGCGTGCGACGACCAACTGCTGGATATTGTTGACCACGTTCTTTCAACGTCACCAACACATCCGATAAAGCGTGTTCGTTTAGGAAAGATTGCTCACGAGCGTTTTCTGCAAATACGCTCGTGTCTGTCGCCACTTTATCCGCTGGGATTCGTACCAATTCAAATTGCACAGTATTCTCACCAGCGACTGCTAGTTCGATAGTTTGTGCTTTGTCTTTTGCCGCCGTTTGCGCTTCTTGAGGTGTCGCAACACGACGCTTATTGGTTTTACCAAATAATTTCGCGTTTAATTCAGACGTTTTCAATGCCATTTATTCATTACCCCTGATTCAATGACGGCCAGTTAGAGTGCAGTACGCGCTCTAGTTCTAATGCACTCTTGTGTACCGCATCTTGTGCAGTTGCGAGTGTTTTCTTACCACCTTCGAAGTCGCCTATGGTTAAGTCAAACACAGTGCTGTAGGTATCAGCACAGGTTTCGAATGCACGACTGCGAGGAATGGTAGCCATCATAACTTGGTCACCTAGAAGATAGTTCATTTCAGTTAGAACAGAAACTTGCTTCTTGTTGTCGTCTTCAAACATAGTAGGCATCAGACGAACAAACTCAAGACCGTTCCAATCTTCAGGGAACATCTCATAAACCGTTGGTAGGTGTTGGAAGAAGTTTACTGTCGAAGCCCAGTCAAGACGCTTCGCCGCACAAGGAATCAATAGCGCGTTCGATGCGTACATTGCGTTCCATACTAGCGGGTCAACGTGTGGACCGGTATCAATCATAATTACGTCGAAGTCATTCGCGATCTTGTCAATCAACTGCTCTTTCAGCAGACGAACGATATCTAGCGATGGGTCTTCAGAGAGTGTTTGCCACGCTTCTGCGTTGAACATTGCGTCTTCTGGGAAAGCAGAAATCGACTTCAAGTTCGGATATTGCGTCGGCAACAGTACGTTCTTGTGAAGGAATTCACGATCGATTTCAACACCATCAGGCACGTTACCCAACATGATATCGACAGCAGAATAGATGTTGTCGTGTTCTGCCACGCTAATTTGTGGGTTCAAAAACAGACGCAGAGAGCCTTGAGGGTCAAGGTCAATCAAACAAATACGGTAGCGTTTATCTAGGTTTAGAGCCAGACACGCCGCCAAATGAACCGCGGTCATCGATTTACCCGTACCACCCTTTTGGTTTTGTACGTTGATGATCCATGGTTTATTTTCAGAATTCTTTTTGCGTTCATGGAATTTTGGCACTTCCGCCGCATCCATTAGCATGTGCGCTTCTTCAAGCGTGATTGAATAATGGTTAGCATTATTCTTTGTAAATTGATGACCTTCCGCTTCCATCTTGCCGATAGCATCGTCTAGTTTACGACGAGTTAAACCAGAGCGGGTTTCCATCATTGCCTTAGACATTGGTGGGAAGTAGTTGTCACTACGCTCTTCCAAAACAATCTCAATACGGTCAGCTTGAACTTGTTGCGTCAGCTCTGCTAATTCCTGGAGATTTTCAATCGTTGTTTCTCTTTTCATGCCAAATTCCGTTGGAAGGATATCTGCATTTCATTGTACAGCACTACAACACAAAAACAACAAAAAGGTGCACAAGCATTTTGAATAACCATCACATAAAAAACACTCACAAACGCCTGTTTTATGATTTCACCATCAAAACATCACAAAATTTAATCAAAACCCTGCGAATAAAGTGCTTCAAACTCAACTAGATTTAAAATGTCACACTGTCACTTATTTACAATGTAAATAGCATTAATCTCGGAACGATTATAAAACAACGCTAAATTACGGATAGTGTGAGATGAATCTTATGTTGGATGATTTTCAGTGTCTCTTTAAAGAAATGGAAAAAAACCACACCTTGATCATGCATCCAGTACGTTAGAACGTATATTTAAGTGAAATGAAGCGGAAGTATGATCAAGGGGAGTTCTTGATCATACTTCCGGTACTCACACCAAAATCGAAAGCATGATCAAGGAAATCAACGCATCATTTACATTGCAGCTCGTTTTTTCAAACGGATCAATTTACCGGAAAAATGATCAAGTGAATTAACCACTCGGAAGCATGTAATTCTCAAGCTAATTTACGGAAGAATGCAGACAGACTGGGGGATAGAGGCAAAAACGAATATAAAATCACGGAACGATGAAAACAAAGCGAATGCAAAATGTAGAAACTCATCTGATGATCATGCTTCCGTTTAATTAACGCTAATCATTAATAAGAGGCACAACCAGCAAAGTAGAGTAAGTTTTCATCACATGCGCAAATAATATCCAACTCAATGAACAGAACGATAAAAAACCTCTCTCTTGATCATCGATCCGAGTGTAAAATGACAATGTTTCAATATGCAGAAACCGAAAGTTTTCCATTTGAACCGCTAGGATCTGTGGATAAGTTGTACAAATATCATGATCATCGTTTCAAGGCTGTTTTGATCATCTTTTCAGAAACTTAATGATCATGCTTACGACGTTTTGTGATCATGCTTTCCGGCTCATGTTGATCATCGTTTCGATATAATCATGATCATAGTTCCGTTAATGAACTTTTAAATATCATTATAAAACAAAAACTTACAGAGCCAAAAATCTCCAGATCATTAGATCATATAATCAATTAAGATCAGAATAATCAGAAAGATCAGTTATTTAAAAACCCAAGATTTTTTCTTTATTTATGATCTGTTTTTCTTTATCCTTCGGAACCATAGCAAAACTACGGCTAGTGTGATCTGGATCTAAAATGACGGCTGATGAAAAAATTCTGATTAAAGCGCCAAGAAGCCATAAGGATGGGCACCTTTTTGAGGTACACGAATCTTCTGCAGATTGGGTAGAGCAATACCAACACTTCAAAGGGGTAACCAAAAGCATCTTGGAGTTACTTAATCTGATCTCTTTAAGAGGGTTCAGCAGCAAAGATGGTTTGGTATCTACAACTGAAATTGTTGAAGCGACAGACGGTCAATTGACCAGAGCTGCATTACAACAGCGCCTGCGTGCTGCCGTTAACATTGGTTTGTTTACTCAAACACCAGTGCGTTTTGAAGAAGGTCTCGCAGGTAAAACCATGCTGCATAAGTTCGTTAACCCGAATCAACTTATTTCAGCCTTAGGTGCCACCAGCTTAGTAACTGAAAAAGTTCGTCAAAACGAAAAGCAAAAACGTTCTAAAGCGCTAGCACAAACTCAAGTGAATAAACGTTTACTGAACGAACATGGTTTAAATACTCCGCCGATGATGAAAGATGAAGCGGATCAATTTGTTGTTTCACCAACCAATTGGGCAGGGATCATCGACCAAGCTCTCGCGCCACCGCGTACTCGAAAAAGTTATCAAAAATCCATGGTGTCGATCTCTGGCACAAAAGCGGTGATTGAAACTCGATCGTCTAAAAATATCATGACGGTAGATGATCTGATGACTTTGTTTGCTCTGTTTACTCTAACGGTGCAGTACCATGATCATCACAAAGATCAGTACCACATGGATGCGGCGCATGTTCCAAACAAAACTCCTCTGTACATTACTGATATTCTGTCGTTACGTGGCAAAAAAGACAGCGGTCCGGCACGAGATTCCATTCGTGACAGCATCGATCGTATCGAGTTTACCGATTTTCAATTGCATGAGCTGACAGGGCGTTGGCTTAGCGAGAACATGCCTGAAGGCTTCAAGAGTGACCGTTTCCGTTTCTTAGCGCGTACTATCACGGCATCGGAGGAGGCTCCAACAGAAGGCGCTGATGGCGAAATTCGTATTAAACCAAATCTGTATATCTTGGTTTGGGAGCCATCCTTCTACGAAGAACTGCTTACGCGAGATTATTTCTTCCTGTTCCCACCAGAAATTCTGAAGCAGCACACTTTGGTGTTCCAACTGTATTCATTCTTCCGTAGCCGCATGGTACGTAGACATACGGACTGCATGTTGCTGAGCGAATTGAACCAGAAATTAGCGCGCAATATTGAGTGGCGTCGTTTCTCCATGGATCTGATCCGTGAATTAAAACGACTATCGGAAGGGGCTGGGAGCGATGATCATTTTGTTGTGAATCTTTGGGGATATCACTTGACGATCGAAGCGATGATCGAAAACGACAAGGTGATGGATTACCAAATCGACATCAAATGCGATGTGGAAGAGGTGCTGCGTTATTCTCGTGCTCGTACAACCAACGCAGGAAAGCGCAATATGGCGCCTACACTGCCAAACCCACTTCGCAATGAGATGGTGACCAGGCAGCAGCTAGATGAGCTCTCAGGTATCATAGACGGCGAATTTGAGCCTATTCAGCGTAAAGCCCCGTCTCCACGTGGCAATTTAGGTCGCCGAGTGAAACAGAAAAAGCACTTGGTAGAGATCAATGCTGACGAGATAACCATAACTCTATCTAAATATACCTCTCCAGAGGCTCTAGAACGCAGTATAACGGCTTTATCGGCGATGACAGGGCATTCGTATGCCTCGATCAAAGAAGAGTGTTCTGACTTCATTGAGAAGCTTGATTTCTTGAGAGTAGGGGATGCACCGCTTCCATACGAGACATTAAGTAAGACAGTCGAACTGTTTAATAGCCAAAATGATGTCAAACATCTCACCATTGAACGTTTAATTGCGGGCTTAGCTGTCCGTCGTAAGGTATGCCGTCAGATCTTTGAAGGTCATATGGATGAAATGGTATTCAGAGCACTTGATGAGATGGCGATCTGATATCAACCAAGCGGATACTTATCGAGTGATAAGCATGAGTAATTGATTCAGAATGTAACAATGAATTGCACTGATGGAAATCAGACTTAACTCTTACAAACCACTGACATTGCAACGCTGAGCGCAGACTAAGATTTATCCCGAATAGACAACCTTTTGTCCTTTCTGATGATTAATAGATTGGCTCATATTGTTACATTCATTCTGAATAGACTTCGCGAGTTTCTCCTCAAGAAACTCGCTTTTTTTTATCTAAAATTCCTGTCTTTTGTATCCACAAAATCCATTCGGAACAAACAAGCAACCTTGATCATCTTTCCGGATTAATGACGTAATCCTTGATCATGCTTCCTAGTTTCATTCCAATTTAACGATCGCATCAACGCAACGTGTGACTCGATCAAGCTGCTTGCTTGTTGCTGCCACTCATTTTGATCGTGCTGTTGATTGCAAAACTCCAACGCCAGAACGGTCAAATGTTGCAATCGTTTGAGGCACCAATCCTTGATTAGAAGATCGGTCATCGGTTGGCAAGCCGCGTGTTCTAGCTTTGCACTGGTGTACTGTAGGATTTGAAACGCTTTTTTATGGTCTTGATGCCTAGCGTATTGAAAGACTCTTAGGCAGCCATCTAGCCAACAAGCGATGGCTTTACTCTGTTCGTCCGTTAATTCTGGACCAAATACAGAAACAGGTGCTTGATATAAGATCGCTTCTAATCTTTCTACTTGATCATGCTTCCGATTATCGTACCAATCTGAAATATGATCTTGCCAGGTCATCAAATTCATTAAGCTGCCTCAGTCCATTGTTTTACAAAGTGGTTTGGTCCGATTTGATCGAATTCTTCAACGATAACACTGCTGCGATTACGGATCTCATCGGCATCTACTGAATAGTTTGGTTCACTTTCCACTAGGTTGCCAAACGGCAGATCAGGATCTGGCACCGCAGAGATCAACAACTTAGTGTACGGATGCTGTGGGTTCTTTAAGATCGCTTGAGTGTCTCCCCACTCTACGATCTGTCCTTTGTACATTACTGCGGTTTCTTCGGCGATGTAATGTGCGGTTGCAAGGTCGTGAGTGATATACAGAAATCCGATTCCAAGCTCTTTCTTCATGCGCTGCATTAGGTTGAGCACACCCAAACGAATCGACACATCCAGCATCGATGTTGGCTCATCGGCAAGGATAAGTTGTGAGCCTACCGCCAGAGCTCGCGCGAGATTGACGCGTTGACGTTGACCGCCACTAAGTTCATGAGGGAACTTGTTCAGAGTTTCCTCTGGCAGCTCGACCAAATCCAGCAGTTCTAACAGCTTGGCTGGGATTTCTTTGTCACTCTTCACTTGCTTATGAATCTTCAGTGGGCGAGTTAAGTGATGACGAATAGTATGGGTTGGGTTTAAAGAGCCAAACGGGTCTTGAAACACCATTTGGACCTTGCTGCGATAATCCTGAATCTCAGCGCGAGCGGTAATATCGTTGACGTTTTTCCCGTTAAATAGGATTTCACCATCACTGGCTGGATACACTTTGGTAATTAATCGAGCGCAGGTACTTTTCCCACAACCAGACTCGCCTACCAGAGCAAGGGTCTTTCCTGCATAAAGATCAAAACTCACGCCCTGAAGCGCGCGGAAGGTTTCTTCTTTGGCAAAACCACCACCGACTTTGAATTCCTTGATCACGTTTTTCATTTGGATGATCGGTTCACTCATGCTGGTGCTCCTTCCGTTTGCGGTTGTTTGTGTACATCGTGGATATTTGGGAATGAAGCCCATAGCTTTTGGGTGTATTCATGTTGAGGATGATTGCGGATTTCGTATGAACTATTCACTTCGACAATCTTGCCGTGGCGCATGATGGCAATGCGGTCGCACAATTGGCTCATGAGCGCTAAATCGTGGGTAATAAAGAGCACAGAGAAACCAAATTCGTCACGCAACTGATAGATTTGCTGCAAGATTTCGCGTTGAACCACTACATCAAGTGCTGTGGTTGGCTCGTCCATGATGATCAATTTGGGATTGAGGGATAGGGCAATCGCAATCACTAAACGCTGACGCATGCCTCCGGAGAACTGGTGTGGGTATTCTCCCAGACGATTTCTCGGAATGTTGACCAAGTCGAGAAGCTTCTCTGCGCGGTCTTTGGCTTGCTCGTTAGTTAACCCTTTGTGGTGGCGTAATACGTCGGCAAATTGTTCCTGAACCGTGAGTACCGGATTCAGCGAGTTCATGGCACTTTGGAACACCATCGCAATCTCGCTCCAGCGTAGCGTATTTAGATCATTATCAGGTAGGCGAAGGATGTCTCTGCCTTCAAATAGAATTTGTCCACCAGAGATAAACGCGGGCGGCTTGTGTAGACGGTTGATAGAGAAAGCAATGGTACTTTTGCCGCAGCCAGATTCTCCAGCCAGACCAAATATTTCGCCCTTGCCAATATCAAAGCTCACTGATTTAACAGCATTGAAGTCACCGTTATCAGTGATGTAGTCCACGCATAAGTCTCTGATCTGAATAACAGGATCAGAGTGGAATGCCTGGTTCAGGTTAAGTTCACTCATAATTACACCTTACCAATACAAAAGATAATTATTATCATTATCAGGTGTGTAAGGTTTGCGAAAGATAAAACCGTCTAATCAGTGAAGTGACTCGAAAGTTGAGTGTAATAAAAAGATTTTTTTCCGTTATGGAAGTGTGAATTTATGAGGGAAAAATGAGAGCTGGATCAGCTCACTTTTCGTAGGGGGAATTCTTCAAATCTAAACGCTAAAAACGTGGTTTGCAAAAACTAAATGATGAATCTATTAAAGAGTTAATGAAAGGTCGAAAGGGGTCACATTTCCCCACTGTTTTTCTTACCTCTGCATTGGGGGTTTGCTATAGATTACCCATCGAAAACATGGTGTGTTCGGAGGAAATATGTCCATTAATTCTATCGACCATGAAGAGATGAGCAACATCGCTCACAAATGGGAACTCCCAGAAGAAGAAGCCGTTGTGAGACCCGAGAAAACCGTGAAGTCTGCCGAAGCAAGACGTCGTATTGAAGCACTTCGAGAAATCCGTGAAAGCGGCTTGAGCATCGAAGAAGCAAGGGAACTTGGCTTAATTCACTAATTCTCACACTGCGGTATAAAAACCATGGGGTAGTCATAGGGCTGCCCTTTTCATTTTTCTGATTTACAACCAATTATTTGACTTTCTTACCCTGCGTTACTAAAGCTTATATCAATAGCAATATGCTTTTTGTTGACTATTAAACAGCAACGTCAGGAGTACGATTATGGTTGATCAGATCCTTTTCTATGAGCCCGATGAATCCCACGGTTTTCTCTCCAACTTTTGCCAAGCTCCAATCAAAGTTTCCACCCAATCTTGGCCCACCAGCGAACATTATTATCAAGCTCAAAAATTCAGTGACCTCAAACTGCAAAACAAAATCCTCTTAGCGAAAAGCCCCGACGAAGCCTTTGCTTTAAGCCGTAAGTATCAGCACCTAGTCCGAGAAGATTGGGATAACGACAAACTTTCTGTGATGGCGTTTATCGTCCGTGAGAAGTTTTTGCAAAACCCTCAGCTTGCCAAACAGTTGATGCAGACAGGAAACGCCTGTCTTACCGAACATTCGCATAAAGATGCCTTCTGGGGCGATGGCGGTGATGGCTCTGGTGAAAACCATTTAGGGGAGATTCTGATGAACGTACGTGCTGAACTAAAACATGTAGAGCCATATAGTCTGGTTCGCTTTGTCGATAAAGCCAAACTGCCAACTCAATGGGGCACGTTTATCATGCATGGTTTTATCGAGAACGCGACAGGAAAAGAACATCTCGCCTTGGTGTATGGCGACCCTGCAAACACTAAAGCGCCGCTGATTCGCCTGCATTCAGAGTGCTTAACTGGTGATGCGCTGTTCAGTACGCGTTGTGATTGCGGCTTCCAGCTTAACCGTGCATTGCAAAACATTGTCGAAGAAGGCTGCGGTGTGTTGCTTTATCTGCGCCAAGAGGGCAGGGGGATTGGCTTAATCAACAAGATTCGTGCGTATCACTTGCAAGACGAAGGCGCAGACACGGTCGAAGCCAATGAACGTCTTGGCTTTGCCGCAGATATGCGTGACTACGCGTTTTGCAAAGGGATGCTGGAGCATCTTGGAATCGATGAAGTACGTTTGATGACCAACAATCCACGTAAGCTTGCAGCGCTGAAGAAGGTGAACATCAACGTGATAGAAAGAGTGCCACTGCAAGAGGGCAATAACCCGCATAACCAACATTATCTGCAAACCAAAGCCAATAAGCTCGGTCACATGTTCGATCCCAAATTTGTTGAACAAGATTAAGCGCTCGAACAAGATTAGTTGCAGAGATGAAATAAAAATAAAACCGCCAGCTTATCCAAGCTGGCGGTTTTTTATGATTGCTAAGGCGTGGGTGACTAGATGTATTTTTTGATGATGTCGTCGATTTTTCCTGAATTTTTAAGCTCCGCTAAGCGTTTATTGATGAAGCTCTGTACTTTTGGATTCATCTCTGGAGAGAAAGCCAAATAGATGGAGTAGTCAGGGATGATTGAACTGAAAGATTGGATCTGGAAGTCTCCCATTGGCAACTCTAGGCGTTTGATGTTGTATACCACGCGCGATTCCATTTCGACGAAGGCGGTATCACCAGGAGTACGTTGTAGAACGCGATAAGCAGCGTCGTAGTCTTTGACGCGCATTTCATTGACGGTGCCGTTTTCAAAGAATGGGCTAAGGTTAGGATAATCGAAGCCTAGCAGCAGCACGATAGAACGACCTTGCATATGCTGCATATCGCTAAATTTGAATGGCGCTTTGCTGCTGGACACGAGTACGTGTTTTACAGTGTAAATAGGCTGTTCAGAGAGGTTTTCCGATTGCACTTTCCCCCAATTCGGGCTGCCATAAGTGACCCAGTTTTCCTCGCCGCCCGCTTCGAGTACCGAAATCATGCGCTTGAATGGGTAGGTGTGGTATTTCACTTCGTAATCGGATTCCGCAAAGATGGCACTGACGATATCAGTCACAATTCCAGAGTGTTGCTCTCCTTGCTGCTCTATTTGAAATGGGCGGGCTTGCTCAGCAATTACGTAATAATTCACTTCGCTTGCCATAGAGTATGAGCTTAAGGCCATAAAACTAAAGCCTAATGTACGTAAGAGTCCTTTCATCCTAACCTCGATTATTGTCGTGACGTGACTATATTTATAGTAGCGCAAGTTTAAGGGAGCGATTTCATATGGAGATAAAAGAGCGAGCTCAACGCCGATTTAGTATCGGAAATCAATTGATGCTGGCGATTTTTGCGTTGAGTTTAATCTTTACCGTGATCATCTCTTCGATCAGCCTTTATCGTGATTTCAACGATGATCTCGCTCGCCTAGATGTAGAACTTGAACAGGTAAAAACCAGCTACCTGTCCAGTTTCTCTGCCAGTTTGTGGGTTGAAGATAGAGAACTGTTACGCACTCAGGCTGAAGGCGCAATGCGCCTACCCTCTGTGGACTATCTAAGAATTGCCACCCCAGATGAAGTGATCTTCGAACTAGGTAGCGCATTAACGGAAGATCGGATCGAGCGTCAATGGCCGTTGAAATACGAAATGGGGACGAAAATTTATGATCTTGCCGAAGTGACGGTGCAATCAGATCTTAGCCCGATCTATCAAGGGTTATGGCAAACCTTCTTTTTTCTCGTGATCGCGGAAGCGATCAAGATCTTCTTACTCATCATTGGTGTTTTATGGGTGGCATTTCGTTTGATGGTGAAACCACTAGAGTTGCTCTCCGGTGCGGTGAGCGATTTTAGTGGCGGTCATGTACCTAGTAAAGTGACATTGCCAAAACGTTGGTTCTTTGATGAAGTGAGTTTGTTGGAACGCAAATACAACCGAAGTGTTGAGCGTGTGAAAGAACACCAAGCTGAAATCGAAGAGGCGCGTGACAAAGCTGAAGTGGCAAACCGTAAGAAAAGCGAGTTTCTTGCCACCATGAGCCATGAAATTCGTACGCCAATGAACGGGATTATCGGTATCGCTTCGTTGCTCGGAGATACCAAACTCGATGATCAACAAAAAGATTTCGTTTCTATCATTAACAGCTCTTCCAACTCTTTGATGGTCATCATCGACGACATCCTCGACTTTTCCAAAATTGAAGCGGGTAAGATTGAGTTAGAAACCACGACCTACAATCTACTCGATTTACTTCACGAGGTCGGGCGTCTTCATACTGTCAAAGCTCAACAAAAAGGTCTTCAACTGGTTTGTGATATCGACCCTCAGTTACCTTTAGAAGTCGAAGGGGATGTTGGCAGACTCAAACAAGTGCTAAGCAATCTGCTCAGTAACGCGGTGAAGTTCACAGAGCGCGGGCATGTTAAGTTAATGGTGTCGCAGGTTAGCCGAGAAAAGGGTGTTGCCAGCGTGCATTTTCGTGTTGTGGACTCGGGTATTGGGATTGCCAAAGAGAACCAACAAGCGGTGTTTGAGAAGTTTCAGCAAGCTGATGGCAGTACCACTCGTAAGTACGGCGGTACTGGTTTGGGTTTAGCGATTTGCAGTAGTTTGGTCGAAGTGATGGGCGGAGAAATCCGTCTGACCAGTGAACCCGGTCTAGGCAGTTGTTTTGAATTTACTATTCCACTCAATATCGTCAGTGAAAAGGCTATTTCTCCTCAGATACCAAATGTGTTCGATTTTCCGAATGGTGAGAGTAATGCCATCACTTCTGAGTGTATTAACTCAGCCGAAGACGAGGGGAAACCTTGGATTCTGGTGGTGGAAGACACGGCAGTGAACCAGAAAGTGGTACGCATGATGCTAGAAAAACTCGGAATGCAGGTGAATGTTGCCGAACATGGTGAAGAAGCGCTCCAGCAATGCCAAGCGCATAAATTCGATTTGATATTGATGGACTGTCAAATGCCAGTGATGGATGGATTTATTGCCACTGAAAACATTCGCAAGATGGACGAGTGGGGACAGCAAGTGCCGATCATTGCTTTGAGTGCGAATGTCATCAAGGAAGATCAAAAGCGCTGTTTTGATGTTGGCATGAATGAGTTTGTTGCTAAGCCGGTGACGAAAGAACGGTTACAGCAAATCTTTGAGCGATATCTACCAGACTCCTTGCAAACGCGATCGAATCCAAAACAAGCAACTTGAAATTGATCAAGTAAAGTGCGTTTCACTTCTTAAAAGTCAAATCTGTGTGCTATAGTGCGCGGCTAGTATTTATTAAAGTACCTTGAGGCTGTGAATGTCGTTCAATCTATCCCTGTTGCCGCCTGACGAGAAAAACAAAGTCGAGCTTGATAAACAAGCGTCGTTTTTGGTTTGGAAGCTTAAAGAAGCGAAATCTGGTCCTGAGGTAATAGACGAACAGCTGTCTAAGATTAACGACGCTGACGAGAAAGTGTTTTTTCAACAGGCGGTCGATAAGTACAAACGAGTAATGGGTGTCGCATAAAGCGAACCGTGGCTCTGGTGTAAACCACAGCGGCGAATGAGGTTTCCTCCCCATTCCTTTGCAAGGTGAAAGGTAAAACTGTTCACTCTTTGCTAAAATCCTTCGCATTAAATTTGAATTTAGAGAGACATCCCGATGGGAAGAAGTTTTGAAGTGCGCAAAGCCTCTATGGCGAAAACTGCAGGCGCAAAAATTAAAGTTTATTCCAAATACGGTAAAGAAATTTACATGTGCGCGAAAAACGGTGGTGGTGATCCAGACATGAACTTGTCTCTGAAGCACCTGATCGCAAAAGCGAAAAAAGACCAAGTTCCTGCACACGTTATCGATAAAGCGATCGACAAAGCGAACGGCGGCGGTGGTGAAGACTACACTCCAGCACGTTACGAAGGCTTTGGTCCTGGCGGCACAAGCGTGATCGTAGACTGTCTAACAGACAACGGTAACCGTACATTCCAAGACGTTCGCCAATGCTTTGTTAAAGTGGGTGCGAAAATTGGTGTTGAAGGTTCTGTTTCTCACATGTTCGATCACCAAGCTGTATTCCAGTTCAAAGGCGAAGATGATGAAATCATCCTAGAAACGCTGATGATGGAAGATGTGGACGTTACTGACGTTGAGCTAGAAGATGGTGTTATCACTGTATTCGCACCTCACACAGAGTTCTTCAAAACAAAAACTGCGCTTAACGGTGCATTCCCAGATCTAACAATCGACGTTGAAGAAATCACATTCGTACCGCAAACGAACACGCCAGTAACAGGCGAAGACGCAGAGAAATTCCAGAAGTTCCTAGACCTTCTAGATGACTGTGACGACGTTCAACAGGTATACCACAACGGCGAACTGTAATTCGGTTCTCTAGTTGTAAAAAAGGCTTCCCTCGGGAAGCCTTTTTTGATCGTGTTGTTTGTCTTTTCTATCGTGACTAGCGTTTAAGTGTTTCGGTACTTGGAATAACACAGCGACATGATCACGCCAAAACAGATGCCTTGAGTCAGCATCGCCGTACCACCGTAGCTAAAGAATGGCAGTGGACTGCCCATTACTGGTAACAAGCCACTTACCATGCCGGTGTTGATGAAGGCATAGAGGAAGAAGCTCATTGCTAATGCGCCGCTTACTAAGCGACTGAAGAAATGCTCAGATTGGCACGCTAGCAACATCACACGCGCCGTAATGAATAAATACAACGCTAACAACACCACACAACCAATAAATCCCCATTCTTCTGCGTAGGTCGAAAAGATGAAGTCGGTATGGCTCTCTGGAATAAACCCTAACGTACCTTGAGTAGCATTCATCCAGCCTTTACCTTTCATGCCGCCAGAACCAATCGCAATCAATGATTGGATGATTTGGTAGCCTGAACCCAGTGGATCCGACTCTGGATGCAAGAACTGCGTTACACGGCTCTTTTGATACGCTTCCATCACAAAGAACCAAAGTATTGGTGCCAGCGTTAGAATGCTCACCAAAAAGCCGCCAATGATCTTCCAGCTCATGCCTGCAAAGAACAGTACAAACAACGCGTAAATCACGGTGAAGATAGCGCCGTCCAAGTCTGGTTGTAAGGCAATCAAGCCCGCAGGCACAAAGGTGATCAGCAAACAGAAAGCAATTTTGCGAATGTCTGGTCGCCCACCTTCTAGATGCAGCATCCACGCGATCATAATGGGAATGGAGAGCTTGATCAGCTCAGAGGGTTGAAAGCGGAAGAGGCCAATATCAAGCCAGCGCTGTGAGCCATTGGTGCTATCACCAAACAGTGCAACGGCAGCCAAGAGCGAAACCGCAACCAGATACAAATAAGGCGCTGAACGCTGATAACTGGACGCAGGAATCGACGACATGACCAAAATACACACCAGCGTCAAACCGCATCGAGCGAGGTGCTTAAATAGCATAGCTTCATTAAATCCACTGGCACTCCAGAGAGTGAGTGAACTCAGTAGCATGATCGGAATGATCGCCATCAGCAATGGCAAATCAATCCTAGGGAAGAAACGCTTGTTCATCTTCTACAACCTAAAAACGCCCCAACGCGGGGCGAAAACAACCAGAACTCTGCGAGCTCAAACTATTCCGATGCTAAGAATCCAATTTGGAAATAACAGACACCACGCAAAGGTGTGCAAGAGAGGAGTGTGCGACGCCGCCTGTTATGGGTAAGCTGACTTGGAAAGTCGTGGGAAGGATAAATACACCAGGCTGAGGTTTTGCGCCACACTTTTTATAAGGTTGAAATGGAAATTGGTACAGACAGCGCAATGAAATGAGCAGATTCGCCTTAAGTATTGAGCACTTAAGGCGATGGCACGCTTAGGCTTGAGCTTTTTCTGTTTTGTGCGTGAAATGGTATAACGCCCAAAGCACAAACAAAGTCACGGTAAGCTCCCAGGCTCGAAGGAAGGTGCTCTCCAAGCCTAACTCGTTACTGGTCATGTAGAGTTGAATCGGCAACATGGTCGCCAATAACGCATCGGCATGGACATCTTTGGCTGGACCTTTTGCTTTTGCCATTGATGCGGTAATCATAAAGGCAAGCAGACCCAATACGATGGTGTAGTAACCGAACGTGGACTGATGCCCAGCCATCAGTAAGGTGAACACTACAGCTAATGCACAGCCGCCCACCTGAGTTTGAAAACGACGGTCAACCACGTCGATAAAGCTTTTGTGTGTGGTTTGTGTTGCGGCGGCAATCACAGGCACCAAACAAAACGTTGCTGAGATGATGTCGACAATCATCAAGAACGCCACACCAAGACCAATCAACGAGAGTGAAATCGCTCGGTTCTCAAACGTAACAGGCTCTTCTTCAAATACTGGAGGCTTGCCGCCACGTTCAACAGGAAACAGAGTCACCATGGTTTTCGCGACGACCATGGTAATCAGCATCGACAGCAAGATTTCATGAATGCGCATTGGCATGTCCATGGTGGTATGCTGAGCAAACACCACAATCAGAATCCAGTTGAAGGTTGGCATTAGCATCTGACCTTTCTTCGGCGGTGTGGTCGCTCTGCGGCGCATAAAGTCGAAGAAGAACAAGCTAATGGTCCACACCACAAACGGATGCTGCGAAAACACTTCAGTTACCACTAATGCTGCACTTGCTGCTAATAACGTAGGTAGCAAGGTGCGAAGCAGACCAAGCCAAGAATAGTCTTTGTTCTTGGTCATGATGATGGTTGGGTACAGCGCCAGATAAACTGGAGAATCAAGGTTCAGCAGTTTGCCTAGCACCATACAAATTGTCACAGTAAGGGCGACACGCAGTGCTTCATTGCGCTCAGAGCGATTTTGAAACAGGCTTTCGAAGGTCCACATGGTTCACCTCTTAGTAGATGTAGCGGAACATCGCCACCAAGTGAATCCAAGCCGAGCCAATGACATCCATAATAGGATTGCCGCTTTCAACGATCACACTTGCTCGTGAACCAGAAATCATCGACGGATCCAGCTCGTTCACCGTAATGCGGGTACGTACTTTCTGTTGCTCACGGATCCAACGAGTATCATTGGTCACGCTAGAAAGCTGCCCATTAGCATTGTTGGTATCGTAAATCGCACGCTCTTGGCTGCTGACTTCACCAGTAAATACTTTGCCCGGTAGCGCATCGAAGGACACCAACACTTCGCGACCATTAGTTAGCTTATCAATGCCTTTTTCGTTGAAGTCCGCACTGATCCACGCATGAGCTTCGTCCACCAGCAGCAACGAAGCTGTGCCTTGTGTGATGTAGCTGCCTGATTGCAGTTGCAAGTTCGTTACCACGCCTTCAGTTTGCGCCACGATTTGGGTGTGGCTTAAATCCAGCTCCGCACTGGCAAGTTTTGCTTCTGCCAATTCAATAGCCGCTGTGCGGTCTTGAGTAGAAAGCTCTGCCTCAATGCGTTTCACTTCTGCGTTCGCTGCTTCAACCGCGCTGCTGGCGACTTGTGTATTGGTGATCGCGTCATCAAGTTCTTGCTCTGTTGCCAGCCCTTTGTTGCGCAGTTTTTGGTTACGCGTCAGTTTTTGCTTCGCGTTGTGGTATTCGAACTCGCGTTGGCTTTGGGTTTGTTTCGCTGCTGCCAATTGTTGCCATTTCGCGGAATCTGATTCACGTGCTTGGCGCAGTTCGGCTTTGGCTTGTGCCACTTTCAATTGGTAGCTGCTGGCATCGATAGCAAACAGTGGCTGACCTTTTTCAACCAATTCACCGTTATTCACCATCACATCCGTAATCACACCAGATACCTCCGGCGCAATGGTTGCGACATTACGATGCAGTGTCGCTTGGGTGGTGAAAGGGGAAACATTGTCTGAGGTGACTAAAAAAGCGGAGAACAAAGCTGCCGCTGAAAAAACAGTGTATATCGCGTATTTATAAAAATTTTCTTTCACGTCTGTACCTAGTATTCATTCGTTATTACGCGCCGCGTTCACGGCATATTCGGGTCTCTTTTCTACGGAGGCTAGGTTATACTCATCTAAAATTGGAAAAAATAACCAATGGAAGAAGTATGAATTCCATATTTGGAAACGTTGATGATCTGTACCTGTTTTGCTCAGTGGTTGAGCAAGGCTCTCTGCTCGCGGCGGCGAAAAAGCTCGAACTGCCGGTCTCTACTATGTCTCGTCGTTTATCGGCGCTGGAAGCGCGTCTAGGATTGAGATTGCTGGAGAAGAAAGGGCGTGAGTTGGTGGCAACCGAGACAGGCTTACAGGCGTTTGATCAGCTCAGCAGTGCGATGGCGCAGATTGAATCCGGTATCTTGCAGCTCAACCAACAAAGCCAACAAGTCGAAGGGCGAATCCGACTGGTGATGCCAAGCCGCTTCTACAATGACTTGGTCGATAAGGTGGTTGAGGACTACATCAAAACCTACCCAAAAGTGACCATTGATCTGCTGCTTAGCCAAGTGAATTCGATTCCAGAAACCGACCGCGATCTGGTGGTGACGTTCGATTTGGATGGTTTGGACGACATGATCGCGCGCCCATTGTTTAAAGTAGAGCACGCTTTCTTTGTTAGCCCTGAATATCTAGCGCAAGCGGGCGGCAATATTGAAACCTTACAAGATTTAGCCAAGCAAGACTGGGTAGCCAGCACACACACCACACAAGTGCCTATCTATCAGCAAGACAAGTTGGTGGACATGCTCAACTGCAAGCCGCGTTTAGTGGTCAATGACATCACCGCGGTGATCAAAGCGGTGGAAAACGGTTTGGGAATTGCGTCGATCCCATTACGCCACGTTAAGCCTGAATTGAATCTCGTGCGCGTCGCAACATCCTACAGCCGCGGGGATCGCGAAGCCTATTTGGTTTATCGTCAGCGTAACTATCAGCCTAAAGCGCTGACCTTAATGGTCGAAGCGATTTTGCAGGCTTCAGAGGAGCGAAACCATTCATCCTCTCTCAATACCATTCACTCCATATAACTGCCATTGGTCGCATGCAAAAGCAGCGTGCGATCTTCTCTCTTAATCTGAAACCATCAAATCACGTTCAACTAAGGACAGTACATGATGGTTTCTCAATCTCGCTCAATCAAAGCTCTTAAACTGGCAAGTACGTTTATCGCCGCATTTGCACTTAGCAGCAATCTGGCTCTGGCTAATCCAAGCGAGCGCACACTCAGTCAATTCAACCAAGCTGCGCAGGGTGACTCTGGCTTAGTTGATACCGTTTACGGCGAATTATCCAAACAACTCGAAGAGCAGGGCGCAACGCCGGTGACCTTGGTTTACTTAGGCAGTGCGGAGACGTTGCAAGGTCGTGAGGCGTTTATGCCTTGGAACAAGATGAAGTTCACCGAGCGCGGTCTTGCCACAATCCAAAAAGGTTTGGACCTAATGGCGAATCAGCCAGTACCACTGCAAGAGCAACAACGCTTACAAGGCTTACCTGAATACCAACTGGCCACCGCCATGGCAGCCACTACCTTTACCTCTCTGCCAGATATGTTCAATCACTTTGAGCGCGGCTACGAGCTGTACCTTTCTCTGCTCGATGAACCGAGTTTTAGTCAGCAACCTTTCGCCGCAACATCTTGGATTTATCGCTACGCCATTGAAGCGGCACTGCGTGCTGAAGACGTTCAACAAGCCAAAACATGGTTAGCGCAAATGGAGCAGTTGGGTGACAGCAATTTAGAAACGCAAACCGCGAAAGCGCTGCTAGCGAAATATTAGGGAGGCGTCATGATCGTTTTTAATCAACTTAGTCGCGATTACGCCCTTGGCAGCCAAACCGTACGTGCATTGCGAGACGTGTCTGGTGAAGTGTTTGCCGGCGAAATGGTGGCTCTGTGTGGACCGTCTGGCTCAGGCAAAAGCACCTTACTTAACGTGCTTGGTATGCTGGATACTCAATACCAAGGTCAGGTGACGTTTGCAGGCAGCCCATACCCAACCGGGCAAATGCAGGCGGCGAAAATGCGTCGTGAAAAGCTTGGTTTTGTGTTCCAAAAATTCAATCTTGTCCCCGTGATGACAGCGTTAGAGAACGTGGCGTATCCGTTACACCTCAACGGCTTTTCAAAAGCTGAACAAACCGAGCTCGCCACACAAATGCTAGAACACGTTGGCTTGGGCGAGTTTATTCATCACATGCCCGATAACCTATCAGGCGGTCAGCAACAACGCGTGGCAATTGCGCGCGCCTTAGTGCACAAACCAGCATTGGTGATTGCTGATGAGCCAACCGCAAGTCTTGATAGCCAAACTGCCAACAAGGTCATCGACATTATGAAAGGACTTGGACACGAGCTTGGAACCACTTTTATTGTCGCTACACACGACCCTCGTATGGCATCCCGCTGTGATCGCACCATTGAATTGGTGGATGGCAAGATTACCCAAACGCACGCAAGTGTGGAGGAGGTTTCATGGGCAAGCTAATTCCTGTTTCGGTTCGCCTTGCTTGGTTGAACCTGCAACGTAATCGTCGTCGCAGTTTGTTGTCGATGCTGATCATCGCTATTGCCGTGTTTGCGTTAACCAGTGCGGGCGGTTTTGGTCTGTACACCTATGACAGTTTGAAAGAATCGACAGCGCGTGACACGGGGCATCTGACGTTAACCACTCCGGGTTACTTCGCCAAAGAAGAAGAGATGCCGCTGAGTAACGGGTTAACTCACGCCGACGACATCACCAAGCAATTGATTGGCTTAAACGAAGTGCGAGGCGTGCAACCACGAGTTGAGTTCAGCGGTTTGATTTCCAACGGCAACAAGTCATCGATCTTTATCGGCATTGGTGTTAACGAACGCGAATTCGATATGAAAGGACCGTTTTTGGACGTGCGTGAAGGGCAAACACTTTCGAACATTCATGCATCGCGTTATGACCCAGCAGAGCCAGAAGTGATGCTCGGCGTTGATTTGGCGAACAACCTAAGCGTGCACGTTGGCGATTGGATTACCTTGCTGGCGACCACTACCGATGGCGCATTGAATGCGTATGACTTCAAAGTACGTGGCATCTACTCAACCGGCGTACCTGAGCTTGATAAACGCCAGTTGTACGTGCACATCAACAGCGCGCAATCGCTGCTCGGTTCAGACAAAGTCAGCGCGTTATCTGTCTTTCTGTTCGATACCAGTTTAACTAACCAAGTCGAGCAACAAGTTGCTTCGGTTCTGAGTAAGCAAAAACAGAACTTTGGTGATCAAGATATTGAAATTACGCCTTGGCAAGAACGTGCGTTCTTTTATCTCAAAGTGAAAGATTTGTACGACCGTATCTTCGGCATCATGGGGGCAGTGATGGCGCTAGTGGTCTTTGTTGCGCTGTTCAACACCATGACCATGTCGGTCACTGAGCGCACCCGTGAAATCGGCACCTTGTCGGCTCTTGGTAGCTACCCTAGCGAAATCATCGCTGGGTTCTTGCGCGAAGCAGGGTTACTTGCGGTGATTGGCAGCTTCATCGGCGCTTTGTTTACGGCACTAGTCACCATTTTACTGATGGTCGTGGATGTACAAATGCCGCCACCGCCAGGACGCACAGAAGGTTACCCATTGACGATTTACTTCTCTTGGGAGCTGGTAGCTGTCGCAGGATTCGCAGTATTGATGATTTGTTTAGTTGCGGCGTTTTTCTCGGCGCGCAAAGGGGTGAACAAGCCAATTACGGAGGCTCTGATTTATGTTTAATTTCAAATCACTATTACCAATTGCATTGCTGATGGTAATTGGCGTTGCAAGCATGAATGCCAGTGCGAATGAAACACCGCTAGATGCACAGCAAGTCGCGCAATTGATTGCAAAAGCGGACAGTTACCGCTTGCACGATGACTCCTCCAAAGTGGTGTCACTGGTGCGCTTATATCAAGACCAAGAGTTAGATAAAACCCGCCTTTACCACGTGTATACACGTCCAAATCGTGAATCGCTGGTGGTGTTCAAATCAGCAGTCGAAGCTGGGCAAAAGATGCTGATGATGGGCGACAACTACTGGCTGCAAATGCCAAAGAGCCGCCGCCCGATTCGCATTACGCCGATGCAAAAGCTGCTTGGTGAAGCGTCTATCGGCGACATCTCAACCCTGACGTGGAGCCAAGATTATCAAGGTGAATGGAAAGCGACAGAAACCGTCTCGGTGAACGGAGAGAGTGTCGCGGCTTATCACCTTGCCTTAACCGCGAAAACCAAAGGGGCGAGCTATCAGAAGATCGATTTATGGTTGTCTGAGCAAGATGCGTTTCCAATCAAAGCCGATCTCTACTTGCGCTCTGGCAAACTCGCCAAGCAAGCGCAATACGGACGCGCAACCGACAATGGCGAAGACTACGTCAGTGAGATGACCTTGCTTGATAGCATTCAGCCGAGCAAAAAGACCGTTATCGAGTACCAAGAAATCGTGCCTTGGCAACTGGATAACAAGTTCTACAACCCAAGCTATCTGCCTAAAGCCAACACGACTCAGCTTTAGTCTGAGCTTCGTAAATAGAACCATGAAAACGAGCAAGGAAGTCACATGAAATCGCACCAGCCTAACCTTAACAAAAGCACCAGTCTGTTGATTGCTGCGTCATTGTGTGTGGGCGCGTCAGCCCCTGCTTGTGCCAATGATGAACTGAGTTTTGAGTGGGATTGGGCTGTCAGTTACGAAACGGCCAAGCAGCGTGACAGCGCATTTATACAAGCGCAGAGCAGTTCTCGTGATTCACTTAATGCACTCTTGGATGTGCAGGTGAATTATCAAAACTTCAGTGGCTTGTTTGCTCTGTACAGCCAAGGTTTGTACCTCAATCAACAAGGAGAGAGTGATTGGTGGAGTGAAGCTGATAACCAGTTGTTGATTAGAGAGCTGGCTTGGCTAGGGGAGTGGCAAGTCGGTGACACTACGCTTGATGTGAGCTTAGGTAAGTTGCGCGTGGATTGGGGCGTGGGTTATGGCTACCGACCTTTGGATCTGTTTAAGCCGTATCGACAAAACCCTGTTGGCTTAGTCGCAGAAGAGGGCGCGGGCGTGTTTTCACTTTCACACTACGATATGGCCGGCGAATGGACCGTCATTGCGACCGATTCAAGCTGGGGGCAACAAGACCAAAGTTCACTTGATCAAGCCGCAGAGCAACAAGGTGTTGGTATTCGTCGTTATGCGCTGGTGGGTGACACCGAGTATCAACTTATTGGTTATTACGATGATGTGCGCCGAGGTTTACTCGGAGCCAGTGCCATTGCCGTGTGGGATGAATCCATCGCCATGCACGGTTCCATGCTGTGGCAAAAGCAAAGTGTCGGCTATCAGTTTCAGCAGGATGATCTTTACCAACCCGTTTCAGCTGAGGAGCAGGGAAGTGCATTCCAAGCTTTAGTTGGGGTGAACTGGGCAAACCAAGCTGGACACAACGTGATCGCTGAATATTGGTACGACAGTCGTGCATGGTCGAAAAGCGAATGGCAACAAGCAATAGAGCGTGGCGAATTACTCTCTCAGATCCCTGATCCTAACAACTCTCTGTTGGCTAGCAGCGCTCTACTTGCGACAAGCTACGCCCAAGGGTTTCAGCATGCCAATATCGTTCAGCATAACGTAATGCTGCACTGGAGTTGGGATGTGGAAGCATGGGCTGCATGGAACGGCAAAGGGGATATGGGCTGGCTAAGTGATGTAACCCCCACGTTGGATGTGATGTTGTCGCCGCAAGATGGTGGTGTGATTGTCACGCAGTGGCTCAACTACCAATGGATTGATACTGGCGATCAAAGTGTAGAAGTGGAAGTTGCCGCACGCTTTTTAACCGGAGACGACCAATCTGCTTACGCACAAATCAATGATAAGCATATGATTGTATTTAACATCAAAGGGAAATTCTAAATGTGTTCAGCAAAATCAGTGGTGAAAAGTGGATGGCCGCGTAGCTTATTAGTGACCACGGCATTTTGTCTCTTTATCGCAGCAATGACGCTCTCGGTTTGGGGCGGTCCATTCTACATTCATGTGGTGGTTAGCTTTGGATTTGGCTATTCGGCTATTTTCTTCTCATGGCTTGTCGACCGCCTGTTTCCTACCATTCCTCGTTTGGCGGAAGTGGCTATTTCGCTGACGGCTTGCCTATTGTTTGGTGTGGTGAACGCCCAGCTTTGGCTTGGGGAATACTTCGGTATCTCAAGTATGCTGTCGGTTGGTCTCATGGGGTTGTTATTCAGTGCCATGTGCTTTTTCTATTTCTATTCACGCGAGCAACATGCGATCGCTCAGCGAGAGTTGGAAGCCATCAAACGCGAGAAAGCAGAGCAAGATCGTGCGCTGTTGCTGAGTCAGCTTAAGCAGATGCAAAGCCAGATTGAACCGCATTTTTTATTCAATACCTTGGCAAATATCAGTGCGCTCATGTCACAAGATGTCGATAAAGCCAAGCTGATGCTAGAACAGTTAACCGCGCTGCTGCGTGCAACGCTTAAAAGCTCACGCGAAGAGCACACCACCATAGACAATGAAACGGCGTTAATTGAGGCTTACTTAGGTATTCAACAAACTCGTTTGGGTGATCGACTCAGTTACAAGATTGAGGTGGAAGAGGGGTTAGGCAGAACCGAATTACCGCCGATGATGCTACAACCCTTAATAGAAAACGCCATCATCCATGGTATTGAGCCAAAGCGTGAAGGTGGCGAAGTGAGTTTGCTCATTAAGCGCGAACAGCAGAACTTGAAGATTGAAGTCAGAGACTCAGGTGTTGGCTTAAATCACGTGAGTGGGCACATGGGCTCTGGCGTCGGTTTAAGTAATCTCAAGCAGCGAGTTGAAGCTTTGTTCGCAGGGCAAGGGGAGGTTTCTATCAGTGAGTCTGCTCAGGGTGGCGTTTGTGTTCGCTTGCGCTGGCCAATGGAATCGTAATCAAGGAAGAAAGGAATGAATACAGGGTTTACTGCCATTATTGCTGATGATGAACCGCTATTGAGGCGTCATCTTGATAAAAGCCTAGCTGAAGTGTGGTCAGAGCTAGAGGTAATAGCTAAAGTCGCCGATGGTGAACAAGCGTTGCAAGCCATTGAGCAAAGCCAACCTGACATTGCGTTTCTTGATATTCGTATGCCAGTTTTGGATGGTATGACATTAGCGCAAAAACTCAATCAACTCGCCAATCCACCTTTGATTGTGTTTGTCACCGCGTACGATGATTACGCCATCAAAGCTTTTGAGCAAAATGCCGCCGATTATTTGCTCAAGCCTATCTCGGATGAGCGCCTCCTGACGACGTGTGAAAGAGTGAAAGCACGCCTTGCTAAGCGAGAGCAAGAAAGCAGTAATGTGCAGATGAGCAGTCTGTTAGAACAGTTGCAGCAATTATCCGCGCCACAAACGCCGCAATATCTTCAGTGGATCAAAGCGACGCAAGGGGAAGATATTCATCTGATCGCCACGTCTGATGTGTTGTATTTCAAAGCGGAAGAAAAATACGTTTCTGTGTATGCCCAACAAGGACAAGGCAAAGTGCAGGAGTATTTGATTCGTACATCGTTGAAAGAGTTGATAGGGCAGCTTAACCCAGAACAGTTCTGGCAAGTGCACCGTTCAAGCGTGGTGCAAGTGTGCAAAATTAGCAAAGTAAACAAAGACTTTGCAGGCAGAATGTTTGTTCACGTTGGGGAAAACAAGCTTCCCGTGAGCCGTGCATATCAAAGTTTGTTCAAAGGGATGTAATCGCTAGAACTGCTCACTCTTTACACTGTAAACTCGCTGCTCCTAACCCCAATTATCAAGGAAGATAAATGAGTTATCGCGTAACCCTGTTAAATGCGACGGGAGAGTTGTCTCCACTCGCTGAGTATTTACATCAGAAACTTGATGATCTGAGCTCACAACTTTCTAGTTACTTTGATTTAAGTAACAAAGATTTAAGTAACAACGATTTAAGTAACGTCGACCTGACTGTTAGCCCGTTTAATCGCAATGACGTACCGCAGACGGGCATTGGTGGCTATTGCTTAAGTGCCTATCGTGTAGAGATTCTGCTTGATACTCAACGTGCTGATATTAAAAACGTTATTGAGAAAGAACTGGCTGCGGTGTTAGCGCATGAGTTGCATCACCTGTTTCGTATGCGAGCGGGAGAGAATGGCGTTGCGCTTGGTGATGTGCTTATTATGGAAGGGTTAGCTTGTCATTTCGAACGTAAGGTGAATGGCGGCGTCACTCCGAGCTTGTTTGAGCAAATCAAAGATCAAGATTGGCGCCCTTTCTATGCTGAGATGAAAGACAAGTTGACCAGCTTAGATTACAACTTCGACGCTTACTTTCTTGGCAGCGATGAAAGCCGCTGGCCGAAATACATGGGATATTGGGTTGGGTATAACCTTGTTGCTGAATATCTGGCTGATTTTCAAGGCTCTGAGCTTGATTTAGTCGGAGCAAAAGCCGAGCTTTTCTATCAATAACTCTGGCACAAGCCAAACTAATAGGCTGTGTCATAAAAACAAAAAGCGCCTAGGTCATAAGACGTTAGGCGCTTTTGTCGTTTTATAGCGACGATTTCTACCAAGAGGCGAATGGGCTTATTCGCTGACTGTCACTTTCTCAATAATGATTGGATCGCATGGCACATCATCGTGACCAAGCTTAGAGGTCGTTTTCACTTTCGCGATGCGGTTTACGACATCCATACCCGCAGTCACTTTACCAAACACGGCGTAGCCCCAGCCTAGGTTGGTAGTTGCGGTGTGGTCTAGGAAATCATTGTCTTCCAAGTTAATGAAGAACTGTGCCGTTGCAGAGTGCGGAGCATCGGTACGCGCCATTGCGATAGTGCCAACAAGATTCTTTAGACCACGGTTTGCTTCGTTCGCGATAGGGGCGCGTGTTGGCTTTTCTGCCATGTCTTCGGTATGACCGCCACCTTGGATCATAAAGCCGTCAATAACGCGGTGGAAAATGGTGCCGTTGTAGAAGCCATCTTCACAGTATTTTTTGAAGTTTTTTGAGCTAACTGGTGCTCGTTCTAGGTTCAGTTCAATCTCGATATCACCGAAATTGGTGGTCATGATAATCATCTGGTTTTGCCCTTGTAGGTGCTAAGTTGGCGGCATTATAGCTAAGTCGTATGAGGATAGCAGAAATAAAAACAGCGACGTTTTGGCGTCGCTGTTTGCATAGTAAATGGGTGAGGAAAGCGTTAAACCGTAAAGCGACCGACCAAGTCGTACAGCTCGTTAGCTTTGTGGTTAAGGTTGCCACTGCCTGCGCGGTTTTGGTTGGCAAGGTGTGCCGATTGGCTGCTTTGTTGAGAGATCACTTCAATACGTTGTGAAATCTCTTGCCCAACTTGGCTTTGCTCTTCGGTTGCCGTTGCGATCAAGGTGTTCATGTCCATGATGTTAGCAATTGCGGCTTGGATTTCTTGCAGTGCGGCAGAGGCTGCTCGTGCTTCCTCAACCGTTGCTTCACCACGCGCTTGGCTTGAACCCATGGCTTTCACTGCTGCATCCGAGCCAGACTTCAACTGCTCAATCATTTGGTGAATTTCGCCTGTGCTGTCTTGAGTGCGACTCGCCAGTTTACGAACCTCATCGGCAACGACCGCAAAGCCGCGACCTTGTTCGCCTGCACGTGCTGCTTCAATGGCTGCGTTTAATGCCAATAGGTTGGTTTGCTCGGCAATGTCTTGAATCACTTCTAGCGAAGAAGAAATGTTTTGTACATCGCTCTCTAAACGAGAAATTACCGTGCTGGCTTCCGACACCTCTAGCGCGAGCGCTTCGACAGAGCTCGCTGCGGAATCAACAATGTGTTTCGCTTGCTGTGAGTTATCATCGGCGTCTTTGGCGGATTGCGCCGCTTGGTTAGCGTTGCTGGAAATCTCGTGCGCCGTTGCTGTCATCTCGGTCATTGCCGCAGCGACCTGTTCGGTTTCTTCACGTTGACCTGAAGCCAATTCGTCCACTTGCGATGCTCGCTGTGACATGTCGTTGGTCTCTGAAACCACTTCTTGCCCTACGTGGCTAACACTCTTGATGATACCCTGCAGGCTTTCAACGAAGATATTGAAGTTACGGCTAAGCTGGGTGAACTCCGGTACGCTTGATTCTTCCATGCGTGCGGTTAAGTCGGCATCGCCTTGCGCGAAAGAGTGAATTGAAGCATCAAACTGTTCAATAGGCTTCATGATGCTCCGGTTAACAAACACCGCGAAGACCGCGACGATGGCTGCAATCGAGACACAGAACAGAGCAATTGCCGTCAGTGTGGTGTTGAGAGCCTGGTGCGCTTCTTCTTCCATGTTTGCCACAATAGCGTCGATATCGTCAGTATAGAAACCCGTTCCCAACATCAAATCCCATTCAGGAATAAAGACTGAGTAGCTGAGTTTCGGTAGTGCTTCGCTCTGACCGAGTTTCGGGAAGTAATAAGTCGTGAACTCACCAGTTTTGGAATTTTTGAGCAAATCCTGAATCAGGTAATTGCCTTTCTTATCCTGCAAGTTATAGAAGTTTTCCCCGATGCCTTTAGTGTTTTTACCCACTACGACGCGAACGCCTTTTGAATCGTAGCCAAAGATGTAGCCGGATTGACCGAACTCCAACTGTTTCAAGATCGGCAGTGCTTCTTCAAGTGGGGCATTTTGAGCGAGTAATGGCTCGACGGCGGAGCGCGCCATTTGGACGTAGTTTTTGAGCTCGGCTTTTTTCATCTCCATCATTTGACTTCGAGTCTGCTCAATCTCGTGTTCGTTGTAGGCTGTGGTTTGTAGATAGGTGAACCACATCATGCCTATTGCCATGGTTAGAATTGGAATTATTGAAAGGATATATAGTCGTTTTCTGATCGTCAGATTCATAGAGACGTCCTTCTCTCGGCGCAGCGTTACAAGTGACAAGCCGAATAAGCTTGCCTGATAAAATTATTAATACTTATTGTTGTAATGCTTAGAGATTAACCGAGTTAATCAATCAGAAGTACAGGAAGTTTATAAATTTAGACTAAGGTCGTAGCATTTTTAAGCGGGATCACAATTAACGTGAACACGAACCGTTATTGCAGCGAGAAGTGCCCGTTAACCAGTAGGAGACGCGGTAACGGTTTTTGGCAAATTTGAGGTAAAGCCAATCCGCAACAGGTTTGACAGCGCGCCAACGCAGCGGTGCATACAACCAACCGCGACCGACCAGTCGCCATGCGAGATGAGTCACATCCAACCCAAGCAGAAGCTCTCCCTTATCGTTGAGGGCATGCAAAATGGTGTTGGCTTGCTCCGGATCGATCTGCGGATAATCGGCGAACGCCTCGCTGTAGATATCGACGGTTTTGATCTGCTGCTTGGCATCGCGTTGTTTTAGCGCCTTCATCTCTTTGGCGCACAAGGGACAAGTGCCATCGTAAAATACGGTCAGTTTGGTCATGATTGAGCTCATTATTGGCGGTTCTTATCCCTTTTACGCGATTATTTTTCTTTTAGTTCATTGTTTTGCAAGTAATGCAGCCAATTATCGCGAATGTTGCCGTAATTGAATTGGCAGAACTCTTTACGATCGCGTAAGTAATCTTTTTCTACTTCATCCAACAAGGCTTTGTATTGCTCTGGATCGCTACCGTAGACCAGACACAGGGTAGAGAAGTAACGTTGCAGATCGAAACTGTGCTCATCAATGTATTCGCCAAAATCGTAGTAGTCCGGTCTGTCATCGGATTCGAATGCGAACATGTCTGCAGCACTGATCGCCACATCGGCACCGTCATCAACGTAATCAATTAACAAAATGGTGGCGAAGTTATCGACCGCATCTTCCTCTTTACCCAGTACTGGAATGTTTTGATCGGCAATGTAAGCGTGTCCGGCTTCGTGCAATAGTGTGTGCAGCAAAGTATCGAGCGCGCCCGTTTTCGGTGCTTTACCGTAACGTTCTTGGTACTTGTTGTTGGTGAAGTAGTTAAATGATTCCAGATAGAAGGTGTATGGGATATGGATGGTGTGGGTTTCTGGATCGTAAAGCGGACCGTCTTCGCCACCGTAGGTCAATGTCAGTGGGTTATCAAACGGGAAGTAATCATCAGAAAGCTGGACAAAGATGTCGTTCACTTCACTGCTTTCAATCACTTGCGCAGCAAAGCGATCATCGGCAGTTTCCGCTGGGAGGTATTCGATTTTAATGTTTTCGCTCGCAGACGCTGTGGCAGCAAACAGCAGCAGAGAGGCAAAGGCAGAGTGACTTTTCATTTTCGGAATCTTGTTATTTGTTTGGTTTGCTTGAAAATTATACATGCTTTTTATAGTGTGCGCGCTGGAGGACACATTCATGAATAATCCATTACTACTGCAACCCCGCATCCAATAGGCGTCGTTGACTGAGAACGCAGCAACAACGCCACGAGAAATCGTTCCGTGGCATACATTTACTTTATTGAGGTAATTGCCATGAAAAAACATTGGTCCAAATTTCAGTACCTGCACCAAGTGGTGCAAAACCAAAACATCCACATCAAAGGCACCCACAGTTATTACAGCGATTGTTGGGATAATGGCTTCGAAGATTCTGTTGTGCGTTATCTGCATGGCGATGAAGTCAGTAAAGCGTGGCAACCGAGGTGGGAAGTCGATCAGCTCTACATCGGTGATTACGTTTGTATCGCGGCTGAAGCGGTGATTTTGATGGGCGGCAACCATAATCACAGGACGGACTGGTTCTGTCTGTATCCGTTCCTTGATGACATCGAGCAATCTTACCAAGGCAAAGGCGATACCGTGATTGGTGACGCAGCTTGGATTGGCATGCGCGCGATGATCATGCCCGGTGTCACCATTGGGGAAGGCGCAGTGATTGCCGCAAACAGCGTCGTGACTAAAGATGTCCCACCTTACACTGTGGTGGCAGGATCTCCGGCAAAACCCGTTAAGCTTCGCTTTAAGCAAGACATCATTGATAAGCTGCTCGCCCTGCAAATCTACACGTGGGATGAAGCCAAGTTCGAGGCACTTCGCGCTTTCATCTGCAGTAATGATATTGAACAGTTGATCATTGCAGAAGCAAACTATGAAAGTGGCGAATAGCACTGAAATGAGGAAAATTTTCAGCGATATGTTATAATCTCGCTCCGTTGTAACGAGAACACTTGTTGCAAGCTTGAGAATTTCCCGGGATTCGGCTCGTTCCAAACACCATGAGTCAGAGTTTTTAACTACGATGGGATACAAGCAAACCCAGATGTTAGAGCGCCACCTCGGCGCTCTATTCGTTATGACGGGAAGGAACTTTGCTCGATAGTGATGATCACATTCTGTTTAAGTAAGGGAGCCCGATAGCGGTTCAGAAAGTGTCACTCGGACAATACTCACAATACGATATCCATCTCCTGCAAGCAGTCATTTCTGTTTGTCTATGAAGAGGATAAGAAGGAGCTTAACAGGCTCCTTTTACATTTTAGGGCTTGCGAATAGCGCGTAAATCAGAACATCGCTTAACGACCGTCCCTTAAACTAGCCTAAGGCGCATTTAACACAACCTTTTGAGTATTTTCGGAAAAATATAGCGAGAAAATTTGCTATTGAGCGAAGGTTAAACTAACACTCAATCATTACGGAGGATGAAGAGAACAATAATAAGAGGCGATATGAATCATTTAATATCTGTAGGTGCACTGGAGTCCTTTTTGGTTGCGATCAGTGTGCTTTTCCTGGGGCATTTCATTAATGCTAAGCTACCGATCTTAAAGAAATTCAACATACCTGAGCCGATTGTAGGGGGCTTAATCGTTGCCTGCATCATTACTGCTCTTCATTTTAACGGCGTCGATTTGGAGTTCGACTTACCGTTGCAAAACACATTCATGCTGATGTTCTTCGCTACCGTTGGTTTGGCAGCAAATTACACTCAGTTAATGAAAGGGGGCGCGAAGGTTTTCATCTTCTTAGCAGTCGCGTCGTTCTACATCATCATTCAAAACGGTGTTGGTGTTTCACTGGCAGCGGCATTGGGTTTAGATCCGCTGATGGGGCTTATCGCTGGTTCGATTACTCTATCAGGTGGTCACGGCACGGGGGCGGCGTGGTCACAAACTTTCCAAGACGTTTACGGTTTGAATAACGTATTGGAAATCGCGATGGCGTCAGCAACATTCGGTTTGATCATCGGTGGTATCATCGGTAGTCCGGTTGCGCAGCGTCTGGTCGAAAAGAACAACATCGAATCTGAGTATGGTCGTGGTGGTCGAGATGCCAAAACCCACGAGAAATTCCCGGAGTTGGTGACGTACAACGAGTACGAAGAAGACAAAGTAACCGCGAAAAAAGTGGTTGAGAAACTGTTCTTCCTATTGATCTGTGTAACAGGTGCTAAGTACGTAGAGCAATGGGTGAGCACTTACGACATTCAATGGCTGATGATTCCAGACTTCGTTTATGCGTTGTTCATTGGTGTGATCATCACTAACTTCTTGGAAGTGACCAAGATTCGTAAGTTGGATGCCGAAACGGTCGACATGTTAGGTACGGTGTCGCTGTCTCTGTTCCTAGCGATGGCTCTGATGAGCTTGAAACTATGGAACATCTTTGACCTAGCGATCCCATTCTTGGTGATTCTAGGCGTGCAGTCAGTGATTCTGGCTATCTTCACCTACTACGTAACGTTCAAGGTGATGGGTAGCAACTACGATGCTGCGGTTATCGCAGGTGGTCACTGTGGTTTCGGTTTGGGGGCAACCCCAACGGCGGTAATGAACATGGGTTCAATCGTTAACCGCTTTGGTCCATCACCACAAGCGTTCATGGTTGTGCCGATTGTTGGTGCCTTCTTCATCGACATCGTTAACTTGATCATTCTACAAGGCTACATCTCGTTCCTTGGCTAGATAGATTAAGACGCCAAATAAAACAAAAGGTCACAGTGTTGCTGTGACCTTTTTTGTATCTGGCGTTTGCCAACGACGAGCTGCGTTTGTCTAAACGCAAGCTTTCATTTTCAAGCGGTTCTTGTTGTCTCGATTAGCAAGCACTTGCTGGTGGTCATCAATCGCCCCCAGTGTTTTCGCCATGCGATCGTAAAGCACAACGTTCACCGTCGCGGCTAGGTTCATACAACCGTGAGTCGGTACGTACACCACGTGATGCGCCTTATCGACCATTTCTTGCGGCAGTGAGCCATCCTCAGGTCCAAACACATAAACCGCGTTCTCTGGGTGAGTGAAGTGGGGCAGTGCTGTTGCACCGACCACTAACTCAACACAAACAATTTCCACATCGTCGGCAACATTAGCAGTGAGGTCTTCCATCTCCACTAATTGAATGCGTTCTTGTGAGTTCTGGGTGTCGGTCTGAAACTTTACTGCGCGGCTGTAGCGTGTGCCGTTGTAACGAACTTGCGCAGCGTCGTAGCAGCCAGCGGCTCGCAATACAGCGCCAACGTTGGTTGGACTCTTTGGGTTGTACAGTCCAATAATGGCTGTTGGCTTGGTGGTCATGGTTGGTGTTCTGCTTTTCAAAAATTCTAGATAACAGCGCTGAGCGCATTAAGCGGGGGATTATGAACTTAACCACGCCGAAGCGCTATTGCTATAGGCTGATTATTTTTGCGTTGACGCAAACAGAGTGAAGATGGATGGTGCTGAAAATGAAAAAAGCGAGGACAGTACCTCGCTTTTGATGTGTGCTTGTTAGTTCACAGTGCGGCTGAACTTGATGCTAGCCGTCCAAGCAAGCACACCGATGAAGGCGTAAATCCCAACGTTCATCCAACCCGCATCTGGAATCGCGCTGAACGGGTTTGGCGCAAGAATCGCGTGCAGTGGTAGATAGAAAATTGCTGAGAAGAAATCATCCAGACCATAGAAGTTGAACATTGCAATTGGCATCCAACGTAGCGCGTAAATACCAATCAAGATCACCAACAGTGGTGAGTTCACTTTCTGTGAGATTGCCATTGCGGTTAGTGCGAGCGGCAATAACAACACCCCAGCCACCACCATTCGAAGCAAGAATTCAACCCAGTTCAGCAGTACGAAGCCCAGTGATGCTTGTCGATACAATAACGCCAACTGGTGGTCCGTTGAGACATTCAACATCCACAGCATAAAGTCCGCAGCGAAAACCAATACCGAACACACTAACGGAATCACCAATAAACCAAACGTCAGCTTCACCAGATGGGTTTTCACGTCACTGACAGGCATACTGCGCCAAAACATGATACTGCCCTCTGAGCGCTCTTTACGCAGCGTTCTCGGGAAGTATTGAGTGCCAAGCAGGATCGACAACAAACCAATGCCGCCGGTGATCAGCATGTTGACGTCATCGCCTAGCTCTTTGTGGATGTCACTGACATCACCACCAAAGCTCATTTGGAAGAACATATTGTGTTGCAGTGTCGAGCTGCTCATTAAGCTGACGAACAGCAGCACGCCACAGGCAAACATAAACAACGGTACGCGTGTAACCAATGGGTTCTCTAGCCATTCTTTACGCAACATCGCGACAATCGATTTCATTATGCTGCCTCCTTCTGCAATGCCAAGAACAGATCCGCAAGCTTGACGCCATACACATTACCCAGCCCAGCGACTTGCTCTGCGTATTGAGACGACAGCAACCATTTAGTTGTGCCCAAGCCTTTTTGTGATGACAGTGGCTTCAGCGCTTCGATTTGTGCGCGATGCTCATCACTGGCATCGAGAATGAAGTAATCTTCGCTGATGCTGTCCATTGAGGTTTGCAGAACAGGTCGACCGTGTTTAAGGATCAGCACGTCCGTCAGTAGATGTTCGATTTCCGATACTTCATGGCTCGCTATGATCAACACACGCTCGCCATCGTGGAACCATTCCAGCAAATGACGGTAGAAGGTATCGCGATAAACCAAATCCAAACCAAGCGTTGGCTCGTCCAGAATCAGAATTTGTGTATTGGTCGCGATGACGACAGCCAAGTGCAATTGCACCTTCATGCCTTTCGATAGGGATTTGATACGTGCACGCGGCTTGATGTCGGTTTGACGAAGCATGGCATCGGCTTTGCTGCGATTAAAACCTGGGTGTACGCCCTCGGTGTAATCGAGCAGCTGAGCAACCGTCATCCAGTTTGGCAGAACGTTCACATCCGAGATGTAAGACAAGCTCTGCATGATTTTGTCGCGTTGCATGATTGGCTCAAAGCCGTTGATGCGAATGGTGCCCTGATATTCGTGTGCACCGAGTAGGGCGTTAATGAGAGTCGATTTACCCGCACCGTTATGACCTAGCAAGCCAAGCACTTGACCCGCTTGTAGATCAAAGCTCACGTCATGAAGCGCTTCACCCTGCTGACGATATTGCTTGGAGACGTGTTTTACACTGACTAATGCGCTCATTGGTCACCTTCAATATGTGTTTGGATTTGTTGGATAAATTCATCAAGTGACATATCCAGACGTTGTAGTGTGTCGGCGATCTGCGGAATTTGTTGTTCAAGGAAACGGGCTTTTTCATCAGCAAGCAGCTGTTTTTTTGCACCTTGGGTGACAAACATGCCTTGCCCACGTTTCTTCTCAATCAATCCTTCATCAACTAATAACTGATAGCCCTTCATGACCGTCAGGTGGTTGATCTTCATATCCGCAGAGACACTGCGTACCGAAGGCAAAGCTTCGCCCTCTTGCCAGATGCCTTGCAATATTTGCTGGGTGATCTGGTCAGCCAACTGACGGAAAATCGGTTGGCGATCATGCCAATGCGTCATGATTGGTTTCCTTGGCTGAGTTGGTGTTATATATATGTATAACACCTTGGCGATGGGATAGAAAGCGCCAATCTTCTAGCGCTGTTTTCTCAATCACTTTTGTCGATGAAAACTCGACAAAGTTTGCACCAGAGTTTCACGCAAAATTTGCACGCAATCGCATACGCTTTTGCCCTCAAAAACTGGCAAAAAATTGTTCACTTCTCATGAGTTGAGAAGAGCGAAAAAAAACAGAAAATTGCGCCACAAAACTTGGTGAAAAAGTGTGTTTTTTCATTGAATGAGAATTGGGTGAATATCCGAGTTATTACTTTCTTATTTAATGAGAATTTAGTGGGTTTGGACCCTAGAAAACCACACGTTCAGTAGGCACTCTGACCTGCCTAAATACCGCTCAGCCGGCGAGTTGTTACTCAACGGATGAGAAAAAGGAGGCAAAGAGGTTTTATGAATCAGGTCATTTCTGTCGGTCCACAAGAGTCGTTTCTCGTCGCTATTTGTGTGTTGTTCTTGGGACAATTCGTTAACGCTAAATTACCGATCTTAAAGAAATTCAATATTCCCGAGCCAATCGTGGGTGGTTTGATTGTCGCTTGTGCGATCACCGCGATGCATTTCAATGGCGTGGATTTAGTTTTCGATTTACCGCTGCAAAACACTTTCATGTTGATGTTCTTCGCTACCGTTGGCTTAGCAGCGAACTACACCCAGTTGATTAAAGGCGGCGCTAAGGTATTTATCTTCTTAGCTGTAGCATCGGTGTACATCCTTATCCAAAATGCGGTCGGTGTCTCCTTGGCAACGGCGCTCGGCTTAGACCCGCTAATGGGCTTGATTGCAGGTTCGATTACGCTGTCTGGTGGTCACGGTACGGGCGCAGCATGGTCACAAACCTTCCAAGATATGTACGGCTTGCACAACGTTTTAGAAGTGGCAATGGCATCCGCTACCTTTGGTTTGGTGATTGGTGGCATCATTGGCAGCCCAGTAGCGCAGCGCTTGATCGATAAACGTAACCTTGAATCTGAATACGGGCGTACTAACCAAACTCACGAACGTTTCCCTGAATTGGTGACCTACAACGAGCACGAAGAAGACCGCGTAACCGCGAAAAAAGTGGTCGAGAGCTTGTCGATCATCCTGCTGTGTGTCACTGGTGCTGGCTACTTAGAAGGTTGGGTGAGCAGCTTTGGCATCAAATGGTTGATGATTCCAGATTTCGTTTACGCACTGTTTATCGGTGTGGTGATCACCAACATCATGGAAGTGACCAAAGTTCGCAAAGTGGATGTTGAGACGGTCGATATTCTTGGTACGGTTTCGCTGTCTCTGTTCCTAGCGATGGCGCTAATGAGTCTAAAACTATGGAACATCTTCGACTTAGCAATCCCGTTCCTCATCATTTTGGCGGTGCAATCGGTGATTCTGGCGGTTTTTGCTTACTACGTGACGTTCCGCGTGATGGGCAGCAACTACGATGCAGCGGTTATCGCAAGTGGTCACTGTGGCTTTGGTCTGGGCGCAACCCCAACGGCAGTCATGAACATGGGCTCTATCGTTAACCGCTTTGGTCCATCACCACAAGCCTTCATGGTGGTGCCTATTGTTGGCGCGTTCTTTATCGACATCGTCAACCTAGTGATTCTGCAAGGCTGTATTTCTTTTATTAAGTAACCAGCCTTGCTCCACAAAACAAAAGCCAGTCCCGAGAGACTGGCTTTTTTGATCTGACGTATGTCTCGTCCTGAATGAGTTGCGGCGCAGGACTGCTCTCCTTTAGATTCTCAAGCAAGTTACAGTGAAAAACTGTCAACTTCCGGTATGAGACCCAAATAAAAAATGAGCGTGCTAGGGTGCAGAGTCACCATTAAGTTTGTTTGTTAAGGATATCAACCTCTTGTAGGTCTTTAGGAGATTTATGGGCCTCTTAAAACGCATTTTGGGACACTCGTGCGAGAACACGCATTACCAGATCAACCGTGTCCAATCACACTATGTTTCTATACCTTGTGAAGCTTATTGTAAAACGACGGATGCCTGTCTGATTCATCTCTACAGGGATAAACATCAACGTTTGGCAGATCGCTTCATCAACCGCTCTACCTTTTATTACTCGGATAACGAAGATCCCAATGAACTTGTGACTTTATTGGACCTTGCTTGGCGTGGTTTATGCCCGAAGGCTAAAGTGCCAGCGGTGAGAAAGGCCATCTATGAAAAGCAGCAGGAAGTATTTGAGAGCCTTCAAGGTATGGACAGTTACATCTTGCTGGTCGGTTCATGGTTGGGTGTGGAAGTCAGTAATTTCAGACGCAATGTGCAAACCAAGCATCAAGAAATGATAGAAGATCGCTTGTTGATATTTGGCGAGGAAGCGGAGGCGTTCCCTATTACGGAGGAATATGGTAGTGAGCTGTATTTTTATAAGTACCAACTGCTGCTGGATATCACGATTAGGGCAAATGAACTTAACGTAAAAAACGTCGTCGCTCGGTGTACTTTCCGCTGGTTTGACGCGATATTAGCGGGCATTTTTCTGGGTAGCATGGAGCGAGAGGTGATTGAGGAAATCCTTGATATGCACAATTACCATCAGAACGTGCTTAATCAGATTTTTGAACTGGCGGGAATCGGTTCTCTAGAGCAGTTTCTTTTAAACGTTAAGCCAGCGTAGAAGTATGATAAGCGTATCAACCGTGGGTAGGATGATACGCTTTCACAAGTTCTAGCCTTTTCGATGCAATTTCTCATAGGTTGCAAAGCTAAAAGCGCAAGCTGAGGAGATCAGATCTTGCTTGATGATGGTGACGGCATTGGCATCACTATTGGCGTAGTGTTTAGTAAAGTGAACTTCTAGCGTCCCCTTGTCTCGATACCCACTCATTACTGGTTTTATCGATATCTCTTGGTTGAGTCCTTCTGCTTCGTTGGGCTCGCCTAAGCTGAGCACTTTCCCCACATATAACCTTCTATCTGATAGCGTCAGCATGACCATTTTGTCCCCTTTTTCTAAGGCTGATTTAAAGAGAAAGTCATCCAGTGAGCTGTCGGAAAAGACTCTCGCATTCAGTCGCTCTTTTGGGCTAAACGTCATGTAGCGAATGCAATATTTGATGTAAGCGAGCAGAGACCAAAATACAGGCACGAGCAACATCGAAAACGTAATCAGGGTCACCCAGGTGAGATTAATTACCTCTTGATTGGTAAAGGCATCAAGTTCATAGAGTAGGTTCGATGTAAACTCATAAGGCGTTTGTGCCAACAATGCGTCAGGCAACCATTTTATCGGAGCGACATGTACGATGGCTGCGAAAAAATACGCGTAGCGATTAATGATCAAGACTAAGCCTAAGGCGATAAACAAACATATCATGCCTAAGTTTGCGCTTTTTAAGTACAGGTACTGTCCTTCATAACGGTGCACCTTGTATCGATAGAACGGATGGATATGACAAACCAAAAAACCACTTACCAAGATTGGTAAGATTAGCAACAAAAACAACTATTTCTCCTCAACGAGTAACCGAGCTCTTTCATAAATATTGTTCATCATCAGGTCTTGATGAACCTCTTTGGCAGATATAAACACCGTCCCCCTGCCAACGACTTTTAATGATGTGTAAGAATGATTGATCTTTCTTGAAAGGTGTCGTTCTTCTTTCGTTCCCCAAAGACCGAAAGTAAAAAATCGAATAATTCGCTCCATAATTCCTTCGAAAATAGTGGTATATCTCAGGTGATTTAAAAAATACAAACAGAAACCCGGATAGTGTACCAACCTAGCTGTGTTATATCGAATGAGCGAATAATTAAATGGTTGTTATTATTAGGTGTTAAATAACAAGGGTAGGATTTTCTGTCTGTTTTCTATAATAAACAGACGCTTATCATGTTAACTGCGTTTTTTTACCAGAAAATACACCAATAAATACGAAATGTAGAAATACCATCATATTATTTTGAAAATATCTCATTGATTATGGCTCATGATGTTTTCAGTGGGAGGAGTGATACTCTCAGAAAAAAGCATCAGGTTATTCGTATATGTTTTTCCATCAAGTTCAATCAAAGAAAGTCACATTGAAGCCCTACCGTTCGAAAAGGAGCTTACTCGTTCGGATCTCCAATTACCAAGGGTTCATCGCCATCAACGGAAACGAAGTGCCATTGTTTAACAATAGCTTACTGGTTATCCCAGAAGGGGCTATGGTGGAGTGCGATCTGCTTAGGCAGGGGGATGAAAGCTCATTTGAGGTCGTGACTCTCAACAAGACTGACATCAAAAAGATGAAGGTGAAGCTCGAAAAGCTTAATGACCTCATCTTAAACAAAAACAAGAATGAGTCATTTATTCTGTATAAGAGTAAAGAGCTGTGCGAAATTTTTTACTCAAATAGACAACTTAATAATTGCCAAAAGCTGAAAAGCATTAAAAATATCGCACTGAAGCAGAGTATCTTTCACTTGGTATTACTGCTGTATAAAAAAGGTGTGGATGTCAGCATATTGTTTAACAGTGATTATCACATATCGCTGTCTTCTCGTTTAGCTAAGCTGTTTATGTCTGAACCAACGAAGAAATGGACGTTAGACTTGGCGGCGAGTTGTATGTTTACCAGCCCTTCTACGTTACGGAGAAACCTCTCGAAGGAAGGGGGAGCCTTCTCGCATATTCTCAATGATGTAAGGTTAGGTATCTCCATCAACTACTTAACGTTCACGTCATACAATGTTTTAAAAATCAGTGAACTCAGTGGTTTCAATAGCTCGGCGTACTTTTGTACGATCTTTAAGAAGAAGTATGGTGTAACGCCTCAGGAATTCAGAAAAAACTCCAAAGAAAACAATATCTAAAGATGATGGCTATATGTTGGATCAGCGTTAGTTTGAGAACTGAGACCTAAAAAAGTAGATGGCATGGGTAAGTAAATCTTTATCCATGGAAGATAGAGTATCGTCATTTTTCTTGAGCAGAATATCGAGTGAATTGATGAGTCCATTGCTCATGATGGAGCTTATTGGCAAACAAAACTTCGAGAGGTATAAATCAGTGGTGGTTTTGGATAACTTGATATAAACCGTTGTTAAGCATGATGTAATTTGAATCTTTTCACTGCAATTGCTCAAAGGGGATGAAAAGTCTGTGTTTATATAGCAGTTACTCGACATCGAATAACTCGGTAATAGAGGGATCTTTTTAGGCAGAAACATAAAGTTATAAGTATTAAGTCAGATTTTTTAATCAGTTGTTTATCTCAATGTAACGAAAGTATAAGAATAAGTCATTGCGCGATCTGCCTATTGTGTTTTGATGTTTCTTCCTAATAAATAGCATGATTTATATTTTTGCTCATATTATATCGGTCATTGATTTAACCTTATATATCAATTGAATTTAATTGGGAAAATTGAATAAATAATAAAGTTGTTGGTAAGAATAAATGAACTGATTTTTAATGATTAGCTATAAACCAGTGTTTCTCGTTTTGGGATTCCTGTTATCTAAACTCGCATTGTTTATGTATATCCCATTTTTGATGGCTGTAGTGACAGGGACTCAAGGGGCGTTAGATTTTGGTTTATCAGCAATCATTACCCATATCGGGGGATTAGTGTGCGTGGCGATTGGCGGAAAAACATCAATCGCTCTCAAAGTAAAAGATGCGTTTTTGATCACCACGCTAGTCTGGGTTCTAGGCAGCGCGTTTGCGTCACTTCCTTTTGTATTCATCAATGAAATTAGCTTCACCAACGCTTATTTTGAAACCATGTCTGGTATCACCACGACTGGGTCTACGGTTCTTGCTGGTCTTGATAACATGGCACCCAGCATATTGCTTTGGCGTTCGCTTCTCCAGTGGTTTGGTGGCGTAGGGTTTATCGTGATGGCTATCGCTATTCTACCCATGATCAATGTTGGTGGGATGCGACTCTTCCAAACCGAATCCTCTGATTGGTCAACAAAAAGTGCACCTCGAATGAAGAGTGTTGCCAAGAGTATTCTATCTGTTTATCTGCTGCTGACTTTTCTTTGTGTGATGAGCTACTTGCTATCTGGCATGACTGTATTTGATGCAATCAACCACGCACTGACCACTGTATCTACCGGAGGATATTCAACGACCGATGCCTCCATGAACGGCTTCTCGCCAATGGCTCATTGGGTGGCGATCATCTTTATGTTTGCGGGTGGTATGCCATTCATTCAGTTTGTGGCAGCAATCAACCAAAAGAGTCTGTCGTGTTTAGTGAAAGACGCTCAAATCAGAGCCTATTTTAAGTTGGTGGTAGTGTTAAGTTTGGTTGTTGCTTGCTGGTTGGCATTGAAGCTCGATTATCCGTTTATCGACGCGATTCGTATTGCGACCTTTAATATCGTTACGGTGATGACCACCACTGGCTTTGCATTGGACGATTTCTCCAGTTGGGGAAGTTTGCCAACCATTTTGTTTTGCTTCGTTCTGTTGATGGGAGCTTGCTCTGGTTCAACGTCAGGCGGCTTCAAAATCTTCCGAATCCAGATAGCGACCTCACTCCTTAAAAAGCAGGTTTTTCAGTTGGTACACCCTTCTGGCGTCTTTACCTTGCGTTACAACAAAGCGCGTTTGTCAGACAGTATTGTGCAAGGTGTAACGGCATTCGCTTTTGTTTATGCATTAACCATTATTTTTATCGCAATGTTATTGGCAATCATAGGCTTAGACCCTGTCACTAGCTTGTCTGGTGCCATTACTTCGGTGGCGAATGTCGGTCCTGGTCTCGGTTCTATTATTGGTCCTACTGGCAACTTCTCGACACTGCCGGATGCAGCAAAGTGGATTTTGAGCCTCGGAATGCTAATGGGACGCCTGGAAATCCTCACCATTGTGGTCGTTTTGTCTCCTTGTTTTTGGCGTATTTAACCTCGCCGATTTTTCTAACGCTCACTTGAAATGGTGAGCTCCTCAGGTTTTTATTTTTAAATGACGATTATGAAATTGGTATTTTTTGCGAAAGAGATTCATCACTTTATCTTGCGTGTTCATGCTGTGGATGGGAGAAAAAAGAAAGAAATTAGAACGTTAAGGCAAGGCTTATGTCGCACCCTACAGTTTGAAGGCGCGGGGTTTGAGCTCTATTCCTTGTTAGAACCAACGCATGATATCTCTAAGGCTCAAGTGATACGTCTGGCTAAAGATAAACTGAAAATCTTAGTCCGAAAATTCAAAAAGGAATTTGAGGAAAAAGAAAACGACACCCTTGATGCTTTAGAGAACCAAATCATTGATTATTTGTTTAACTCTGAGCAAAAGGTGAACCTAAAAGAGCTCTCTCAAAACCTCTATATCAAAGGTGCTTACGACCAAGAGACACTCGTTACCACCATGAGTCGGTTGGTAAAACGTAACAAAGTGAATGTGACCCACACGGCTCTGGGCAGTATGTATTACATCAATTATCGCAATAACTGGGTCTACGATGGTGACAACCAATCCTACGTCCAATGTAAATGTCATTATCACTGTGCAACCTGCGAGCTGAACTTAGACTGTGCCTATCAGCCAAAATACAAAATCGTGCGCGAGTTCTATAAGTTGATTGATGTTGGTTTGGCTGTCGCCACGGGCAAGTTGGAGAAAGAGAGCGATAGCTTGCTTGGTGACACCATTCGCTTCTACTCGAGTATAAAAACACCGAGCGAGACAAGAATATCGGAGGGCGTGGATTACACCGTGATCAACTCAACGGATGATCAGTTAGTGGTCATTGATAACTTGGGTGAGCCATATAGCGTGTTATTGGAAGACTTAAATTGGTTTCGTATGGATTTGGGTAGTCAATGTAAGAGTAAGAAAGAGAAGATCGCCGTCAAGAGGCGGTTTATCAGCAATTACGAGTCAAAGCGTAAGACCAGAAATTGCATTGTTCAGTGCTTGTCATCCATCGGCGACACTTCAGTATCGGTCGATACGTTAATGATAAAGCTAGGGTTGTTAAGACTGCCTATTGAAAAAGCGCTCACTCTGCTTGAAGAAGAAGGGGTAGTCAAAAGCCACACTGAGGCTAACACCAAGAAGTACTTGTTATGCTAGTTGAGTTTCTTGCTTTTACTGCGACCAGTTTTCTATAAGGGTAGGTGAGCGATTTAGATTTGAAGTCATATAACTTCATTTATGGATTGATTATCTATACACGTCGCACAAAGAATCGACTATCTTGCTAGTATGCTTGACAGTATATAGATGTTAATTATTTGATAGCAATGTTTTTTCATAATATTAATGCCAGCAATGTTAGGCTACACAATTACAGAACTAAAAAGACGATATTTGCCAGAGTCTCAGGTTATCAAGGAGACATTAGTATTAATGGCTCTCCAGTTCAAGAGTTTAACAATAGCTTAATTATCATTCCAAAAAACTCGTTTGTTCACGTTAATATATCAAAGTTAACTGAGCAGTCTGAATTAGATTTCATTAGCTTAAATGATTTTGATATTGGCTTTATTAAGCAAGACCTTTATGAGTTAAACAAGTTTATCTTTGATAAGAGAAATCGAAAGTTGTGTCGTTCGAGTGATGGCGGAAATTTCTTAAAAGCTCATAACAAAGATTTTTGTGATGTCTTTTTAATGAATCGGGTCGTTGATGGGCATCGTTGTATGGGGCGGTTGAATAAAGCGCTGCTTAGACAGAGTGTGGTTGAACTTCTGATTCACCTACACCTGGAAAACAAAGACATCAATATCGTCTTAAACATGAAAAGTGACCTGTCGGTTTCTGAGAGATTGTCCAATCTGCTTATGCGTGAACCGAGGAAGCATTGGACGCTTGAGGCGGCGGCTTTGTCTATGGCGACCAGTATCTCTACCTTGAGGAGAGGATTATCAGCAGAGCAGAAGTCTTTCTCTTGCATCCTCAACGAGGTGAGGCTCAATGTCGCGATTCGGTATCTGAAGTTTAGTAACTTCAGCATATTGAAGATAAGCAACCTGAGTGGATTTAAGAGCTCCGCCTATTTCTGCACTGTGTTTAAAAAAAATAAACTTACCACACCTCAGCAGTTCAGAAGCCGCTTCAGAAAATCCATTGTTTAAGTTTGGCGGTTTCCGGTAATTCACTCTTATCTCATCGTTTAGCAATGATAGAAATTGTGAGCAAATTCACTGTTTACATTTTTTATTTAGTAATGCAGAAATAGTTTTAAACATTCCATTAATAATGAAGTGATGCTGACATTTATATTGTAATCTTTTGGGCAAAATGTCTAATTTAGACTTCGCTTGATTCCTGTATATTGTGTCCATTCGTTACAGCATCGATATAGAAATCCATGTAATTGTGTAAGTTTATTAATAGTGACGCTATGGGTGAAATTAAAGAAGAGAATTATTAAGCCTCTCTTTTTTCACTAGGTGTTATTTATTACTCGTGATTTCTATTCCTATTCAGCGTTATTCGTTGAAGTTTGACCTATTTCACTCGTTACCAGTGAAACAGTAATAAGCATTTTAATCCTAATTTTTTATTTAAAGGTAGGTAGAAAGGTATGTTCATATGACAGATTTCCAAACGACAACGACTGACAAAACCAATACACCTCGTGTTGAACAAGGTTTTGGTCTCAATCGTCAGTGGTTAGCGTCTTTGACATTAAAATTTGGTGCTCATGCTGAAGGCAATTCTAGTGTCACACGATTAAATACCCTACGACACTTTGGACCCCTGATTGTCCAAAGACCTTTCTATCCTGAGGGCAAAGATGGCTGTTGCCATGTCTACATTCTGCACCCGCCTGGTGGCTTGGTGAGTGGTGACGAGCTGAACTTCAACATTGGTGTTCAAAGTGACGCTCACGCTCTAGTGACAACCCCCGCCGCAAACAAGCTGTACAAAGCCGACCGCAACTTGGTGCCGTGGAAACAACACACCAACTTGGATGTTGAGGATAACGCCATTTTAGAGTGGCTTCCTCAAGAGTCGATTGCTTTTGATGGTTCTATTGGTGACCAAACTTGCACGATCAACCTGGGTACAAATGCCAAGTGTCTTGGCTGGGAAATTACCGTTCTAGGGCGACCTGCCAGTGAGTTGCCATTCGAAAGTGGGTGCATCACTCAACAATTTAACCTCTACCAAAATGGCAAACCGCTGTGGCTTGAAAGACAAACGGTCGACCCGACTCATCCGCGTTTTACCGGTAAGTGGGGACAAGGTGGTTCAACGGTTCACGCCAATATGTGGGCGGTGGGTCTAGACGACCCAAAACAAGCCATCTTAGCACTTCGAGAGCACATGCCAGCATCCGATCGCTGGGCGGTGAGTGAGCGACGCGGCGTGTTAGTCATCCGCTATCTCGGTACCGAAAGAAACGAAGTTTGGGACTTATTCCAACAAGCGAGAGAAGTATTGCGTCCACTGCTCATTGGCATGGAACCGGTGATACCAAGAATCTGGCTGACTTAATCAAATTCGAATTATAACGCCTTATTAAACACCTAATAACGCGATTTTATATTGAAAATCATGAAACGGAGTAAACGATGGAATTAACACCTAGAGATAAAGACAAATTACTTTTGTTCACTGCAGGTCTGCTTGCTGAAAGACGCAAAGAAAAAGGCATCAAACTGAATTACCCAGAATCTGTTGCGCTGATCAGCTGCGCAATCATGGAAGGTGCACGTGAAGGGCGCACCGTTTCAGAAATGATGAGTGCAGGTCGTGAAATCTTAACTCGTGCTGATGTTCAGCCTGGCATTGCTGAAATGATTGAAACAGTACAAGTAGAAGCAACTTTCCCTGACGGCACAAAGCTAGTGACTGTGCATAACCCGATTATTTAAGGAGACCGTCATGTTTGCAGGTGAATACCAACTAAAAGCAGAAGACATTGAGCTGTGTACTGACCGCACAACCATCCCAGTGAAAGTTTCTAATACGGGTGACCGCCCTGTTCAGGTTGGCTCGCACTACCACTTTGCTGAAGCGAACCGCGCTTTATCTTTTGACCGAGAGCTTGCTTACGGTCACCGCCTAGCGATTGCCGCTGGCATGTCAATCCGATTCGAACCAGGTCAAACCCGCGAAGTGGAGCTGATTCCGTTCGCTGGCTTACGTCAAGTCTACGGTTTCCGTGGCGACGTGATGGGCTCACTAGATAACAATTCTAAGTAAAGGTAACAGTAATGAAGATTTCTAGACAAGCGTATGTAGACATGTACGGTCCTACAACGGGCGACAAAGTCCGTCTGGGTGATACAGAGCTATGGATTGAGATTGAAAAAGACCACACGCACTACGGTGAAGAAGTCGTATTTGGTGGCGGTAAAGTAATCCGTGACGGTATGGGTCAGAGCCAGCGTTGTGATGACGCAGTGATGGATACGGTTATTACTAACGTTATCATCATGGATTACTGGGGTATCGTTAAAGCTGACGTTGGTCTTAAGCAAGGTCGTATCGCAGCCATTGGTAAAGCAGGCAACCCAGACGTACAGCCTAACGTTGATATCATCATTGGTCCGGGTACTGAAATCATCGCAGGTGAGAACCAAATCCTAACTGCAGGTGGTATCGATACACACATCCACTTTATCTGTCCGCAACAGATTGATGAAGCGCTGATGAGCGGTGTAACGACCATGATTGGTGGCGGTACGGGTCCTGCAACGGGCAGTCTAGCGACAACCAGCACATCGGGTCCTTGGCACATCGGTAAGATGATGCAAGCGGTCGATGATCTACCAATGAACATCGGTCTACTGGGTAAAGGCAGTGCAAGTACGCCTGAAGCACTTGAGCTACAAGTAAAAGCAGGCGCGATGAGCCTGAAGATTCACGAAGACTTTGGTGCGACTGCTGCATGTATTCACAACGCCTTGAATGTTGCAGATCGCTACGATGTTCAGGTTGCGCTTCACTCAGATAGCTTGAACGAATCTGGCTTCCTGCAAGATACGCTGGCTGCATTTAAAGATCGTTGTATCCATACCTACCATACGGAAGGTGCGGGCGGTGGTCACGCTCCAGACATCATTGCAGCGTGTGCACTGCCAAATGTACTGCCGTCTTCAACAAACCCAACGCGTCCGTACACCATCAATACCGTTGATGAGCACTTGGATATGTTGATGGAGTGCCACCACCTAGATCCAAACATCCCTGAAGACGTTGCGTTTGCAGACTCTCGTATTCGTCGCGAAAGTATTGCCGCAGAAGACATTCTTCACGATATGGGCGTGATCTCGATGATGTCATCAGATTCACAAGCAATGGGACGTGTGGGTGAAGTGGTATGTCGTACTTGGCAGACAGCAAACAAGATGCGAGTCCAGCGCGGTCTACTTCCTGAAGACCAAGATCTTGGCGCAGATAACTTCCGTGCGAAGCGCTACATCGCGAAATACACCATTAACCCAGCCATCACTCACGGTATCGCACACGAAGTGGGCTCGATTGAAGTAGGTAAATTCGCTGACTTGGTGCTTTGGAAACCAGCATTCTTCGGCGTTAAGCCATCCATCATCTTGAAAGGTGGCATGATCGCAGGCGCTGCGATGGGCGATCCAAACGCGGCGATCTCAACGCCTCAGCCAGTTCACTACCGCAACATGTTCGGCTCATTAGGTCGTGCAGTATCAGCGACGCGCATGACGTTTGTTAGCCAAGCTGCGATGAACACAGGTCTAGAAGAAAAACTGGGTCTGAACAGCCCGCTTGTTGCGTGTAAAGACGTTCGTAACAAGACCAAACAAGATATGAAGCACAACGACGTGTGTCCTGAACTGACCGTTGATCCACAAACTTATGAAGTAAGTGCAGACGGCGTTCTATTGACGTGTGAACCAGCAACAGAAGTTCCGTTGGCTCAACGCTACCATTTGTTCTAATTAACAGTAAGGGCTTGCAATGCTTGAACTAACAAAACGATTAGATGCCAATACGGAATGTGAGGTATTCGATAGTCTTATTCTTCCTTATGAGCTGCGTATCCGAGGACGCCTGAAAGGAGTGACGGAAAAGGGACATGATGTCGGTTTGTTTCTCGATCGTGGACCAGTATTACGTGATGGCGACCTGCTAGAAGCGAAAACGGGTGAAGTGATTCGTGTCCATGCAGCGAACGAACCCGTCACGACGGCTTACATCAACGGCACGCTTCCTCTCGCTCGCCTTTGTTATCACCTAGGCAACCGCCACACATTGCTCGCGGTTGGTCAGGATGAAGACGGACGTTGTTGGGTACGAATGACACCGGACCATGTGCTTGAAGAATTGGCACTGCTGCTTGGTGCAACATTGACGCATCATCAAGCGCCTTTTGACCCAGAATCCGGTGCGTACGCGCATGTTGGTCGTGAGCAATCTCATGATCACTCTCATGGTCACCATCACCACGGGCATCAGCATGAACACTAATACTTCTGATCGTGAAGTCGGTGATCTAGCACTACTTGGTTTGATGCAATTTATTAGCCCAGCACTTCCTATTGGTGCGTTTGCTTGGTCGCAAGGGCTAGAAAGCGCTTTTGAGCTTGGTTGGGTGAAAAACGAAGAAGAGCTTGGTGCGTGGCTAGAAGGCGTGCTTGATGACGGTTTATCGCGTTGCGAATTACCTGTGCTAGCGCGCTTGTATCACTCGTGGGCGAATCGTGATTGCCAAGAAGTGACGTTTTGGAACGATTGGCTGTTAGCGAATCGCGAAACCTCTGAGTTATGTGAAGAAGACATTCGTCTTGGTCAAGCATTAATAGACTTACTGACCAATCTTGAAATGCACCCTCAGCTGCATGTTGAAGGGGCAAAACAGCTTCAAGAGCCTGGATACGTGACCATGTTTGCTTGGGTTACACAGCTTAACCATATTCCTGTTCGACAAAGCCTGCTTGGCTTTGCATGGGGATGGTTAGAAAACCAATTGGCGGTGGCATGTAAAGCACTACCGCTGGGGCATACCGCAGCACAGCGTCTGTGTATTCGACTGCAACCTAAGCTTGTTGAAGCGGTCGAATCAGCGCTCAGTTTAGAGGATTGGGAGCTAGGTCCAACGCTTCCTGGCTTAGCGCTAGGAAGTGCAAAACATGAAACGCAATATTCAAGACTATTTCGAAGCTAATTTGCTTTAAAGAACAAAAGGAAAATTAATATGACACAGTGTTTACGTGTTGGTGTAGGCGGTCCTGTTGGTTCTGGTAAAACAGCGCTGCTACGTAAATTGTGTAAAGCACTTAAAGATCATTACAACATCGCGGTTGTAACGAACGATATTTACACCCGTGAAGATGCGGACTTCTTGCTCAAGCATGACGCGCTGCCATCGGATCGTATTCTTGGCGTTGAAACAGGCGGCTGTCCACATACTGCTATCCGTGAAGACGCTTCGATGAACCTAGCGGCGGTGAACGACTTACAATCGCGTCATCCAGATCTTGAGTTAGTGATGATCGAATCTGGTGGTGATAACTTGGCTGCGACATTCAGTCCAGAGCTGTCTGACCTAACGATTTACGTTATTGATGTGTCTGCAGGTGACAAGATCCCACGTAAAGGTGGTCCGGGCATCACTAAGTCAGATCTATTGATCATTAATAAAATCGACATTGCTGAATATGTACACGCGTCTCTCGATATTATGGACCGTGATGCGAAGAAGATGCGTGGCGATCGTCCGTTTATTTTCGCGAACTTACATGACGGTGTTGGTTTAGAAGAAATTATTAGCTTTATTTTGAAAGAAGGCATGCTGCCTGACCGTAGATAGCATCCATCTTCTTTTAATATAAAAACGATATTTACCCTAGCGTTTCCCTACGCAAATTATTTAACTCTGTATTAATTAAGCCATACCAGTCATTGAGTACTGGTATGGCTTATTAATGCATATTTTTATTTTGCTAAATAACAATGTGCGTTAATTAAAAAATCCAATATTACTTTTATTTACATTCTGGGGCTATTTATGTCTGAAGTTAGAACCGCGTCCACATCTGGACCAGAGAAAAAAATGAGCAAACCACTTGCTTATATGTTTATTATGATTGGTATTTTCGCCTTAGCGTTCTCGGCAATCATGGTAAAAGAAGCAAACTTTGAACCAGCAACCAACGCCTTCTTACGTTGTTTTGTGGGCTTCTTAGTGTTGATTCCATTTGCCGTTGCTGAAATTAAAAAGAAAGGCTTAATTAATAAATCTGGTTTTGCTCTCGCTATTGTTGCCGGTATTTTCCTTGGTCTTGATATGACCTCTTGGAACTTTGCGATCTTCTTTATTGGTGCGGGCATCTCATCTATCTTGCTTAACCTACAGATCATCATCATGCCATTGCTTGCCATGACGTTTGATAAGTTTAAGCCAGAGAAAAGCTTCTGGTTCCTAGTACCGATTATGTTGTTCGGTATTGTTCTAGCGGGTGGTGTGCTAGAAGGTGGTCCATCTGAAGGTCCAAGCACCATGTGGGGCTACCCAATTGCGCTAGTGGGTACGATTCTGGGTATTAAATCGGGTATTTGTTACGCGCTATACCTCTACACTAGCCGTAAGTCGGGCACACTGAACGCAGGTCGTTACTTCCAGCCGCTAATGTGGGTATTCCTCGCTCAGCTTATCCCTGCTGCGATTGTTATGGCGACGACGCACGGTTTCAATATTACCACGGGTGTTCTTGTCGACGGCAAACTGCCACTATCAGCGGCTGATGGTTCGATTGCGGGTGATGCGATTAATATGAGCAACTGGATCTGGATTGTGATCTTAGGTGTTGTTGGTCATGCGGTTGCTTGGGTATTTGTACAAATTGGTTCGGTAAACTTGGACCCAACCGTTGTTGCAGGTCTATTGTTATTAAGCCCAATTACTACCGTTCTTGTTGCACCATTTACAAGTGGTGAGTCGGTGACGTTATTGCAGTCAATCGGTGTGGTGATTGTACTCGTTGCGGTGGCGTATCAGAATGGTCTGCATACTGCCGTGCTAAACAAGTTCAAAGGCGAGCCAGCGAAAGTGGAAGGCTAAGCTTCCGTTCTTATAAACATAATAGAAAGCCCAATATTAACGCCAATATTGGGCTTTTTTAAGTTTTGTGGACTCTGCGTTTTGATTGCGTTTGTTTGATTATGAGGAAGTGATTAGTACTTGAGTGTCAGCAGTGATGAGCCGTTGTTTTCTCTAGAATATTGTCTGAACTTTGAGGGCGTAAGATTGTACTTTCGTTTGAATGCATCACAGAAGTAAGCTGAACTACCAAAGCCACAACGATGGCTGATCTCACTGACATTGTAGGAAGTGAATGTCAGCATATTGAGTGCAATGCCCATTCTTACGTCTAACAGCAATTGGCTGAAAGAGACGTCTTCTTTATTCAAGTGTCTTCTTAGCGTGGAAGAGGAGATGAACAGCTTGCTGGCAACTTCTTCAATTTGCCACTTATGAGTCGGATCTTGGCTTATCATCCGAGTAATGACTTCTCGCTTTGACTGGTAATGATCGGACTTGAACATTCGAACAATATCCATTTCATAGTAACTCATTGTTAAGAATATAAAAAACAGAGATTCCTCAACCAGTAACGTCTTTAAGGTGTGGTTACTTAAGGTGTCATGCCCCTCTTTTAATATTTTGAATCTGTCCTTTATCTCGAAGTTGTCACTGATAGCGTAAGAGATATTATTGGCACCAAATGCCCGCTGTGGAACTTTAGCAATCAGAGAGTCGATCGTATGGTTGGATACAGTCAGTATTTGAACCTCAATGCACTGTGTCGGGCTCTCGCTGCGTAAGTCACACCAAACTCGGCTGTATTGAGGAATCATCAAGATAGTTGGGGAAGTAATGGCGATCTTACTGTCATTGATGGACACCAGCCCTTTGGCTTCAGAGAGATATATTATGTAATGATGTTCCACATAAAACTCTCTGAGCGTTATCGTTTTACAGTCAATTACTTTTCTATACTTCATATCTATTATCACGATTGAAAATTTAGCTATTTGATATAGTAGTTTTTCAATTAACTTTGCTATTCGTTTCACATGAATAAAGGATAGGGCTCTATTTCTAAGTAAAATGAATATATTTCTAAATCATAATTAAAAACATATTTTTTATTTTCTGTTTTTATTGACTACGGTTTTTTTATTTGATAATGGCTAAATATTAACTAGCAAGGCTTATTAATGTGAAAGAAGTGTTAACCATTAAGGGATTGTCACTGGGCATTAAAACGGAGTTAGTTAGGGATATTAGCTTTAGTCTAAAAGAGAAAGAGTTCTTAGCGGTTGTTGGTCCTAATGGGTGCGGAAAATCGACCTTTATTCGCACCATTATGGGAACGGTGAATATTTTCTCTGGTGAATTGAGTTTTCTTGGTAAACCACTTTCGAGTTATAACCATAAAATGCGATCAAGATATATTGCATTTATGGGGCAGAATAATACCGTCGACCCGCAAATGAGAGTGCTTGATTATATTTCACTGGGGCGATTCCCTCATTTTCACTATTCCACACGCCAATACGACAACGAATGCATTACCCGAGTGATCGCCGAGCTGGGACTGGAGACGTTAAGAGAGCAAAAAGTTGGGCAGCTTTCTGGTGGAGAGTTTCAGCGCGTCAACTTAGCGCGAGTGTTGGTGCAAGAGCCCAAGTTGCTGCTTTTAGATGAGCCGACGAATCACTTAGACCCTAAAGCGAGAATAGAGCTCCTCAAAATCGTTAAGGATAAGCAGATTACAACGATTGCCGTGTTACATGATTTAAACCTTGCCGAATACTTTGCCGACCAAGTGATGATCATTAATCGAGGCAAGATGCAGGTGTGCGATACGGTCGAAAACACGCTCAATGCTCACTGGATAAAAGATACTTTTGATTTGAATACCCTTCATTTCTTACATCCTACAACAGGAAAAGCGATCCGTTTTTTTGAAATAGATTAAGGAGTTACCGTGAAAAAAATATGCTTGATGCCGTTGTTTTTATCTGTCTCTGTTTACGCAAACACCAATGTACCGACGGAACCACATTACCCAGTCAGTGTTGAAAGCTGCGGGGACGTGTTGACGTTTGAACAAGCACCAAAACGAGCGGTATTCCAAGATCTCAATATGACGGAAATGGCGTTCGCATTGGGGCTACAACCTAACATGGTGGCGGTAAATGGTATTACAGGTTGGTATCAAGTATCCGATCAGTTCAAGGCAGACTTAGGTGATATTCCCGAAATCTCTGGGCGTTACTTAACGCTAGAACCTTTACTAGAAAAGAATCCGGACTTCCTGTTTGCTGGTTGGAACTACGGTCTAAAATTTGGCTCGGATCTGACGCCACAAAACTTGGCGCACTTTGGAGTAAAGACGCTGGTCCTCAGCGAAAGCTGCGCTCACATCACTAAGAAGAAACAAGAAGCTTCTATGGAGCTGCTTTACGGCGATGTTCTTAAGCTAGGCAAAGTCTTCGATAAGAGTGATAAAGCACAGAGCTTAGTCGAGAGCTGGAAGAAAGACCTCAACGAAATAGAGGCAAAGGTAGCCGCTTATCCAACCAAGAAAGTGTTCCTCTACGATTCAGGTATTGATCAGCCTTTTACCAGTGGGCGCTTTGCCATGCCTCATGCGCTGATCAAAGCGGCTGGTGGCGTCAACGTGATGGGCAACGAAAACTTTAGTTGGGGCACCACACCATGGGAAAAAGTCGCCATTCATAATCCCGATATGATCATTTTGGTGGATTATGGTAGCTCAGATGATGCAGCGATCAACAGTTCGATAAAAGCCCTGAGTGACAACCCTCTAATGCGCCAAACGAATGCGGTGAAAAATGGTCAATTTTTGCGGTTGAAGTACAGTGAGCTGACGCCTGGTCCCAACAATGTGGTTGCCATCAAGAAGATTGCAGCCAAGCTCCATCCCGAGGCTGGTATCGTGATTAATGAGTAATTCGAATGTAAAGTTTTGGCTTGCTATCGTGGCAAGCCTGATGCTGCTATCGGTCATACTGTTCCTTTCGCTCTCTTACGGAACAATAAATATACCCTTTTCCTCGGTTTATCAGTTTTTTACCTTTGACCACGCCTCGCTACCTGCAATGACCAACGTTATTTTGAGTGAGATTCGAATTCCTAGATTTCTGCTCGCGATTTTAGTTGGTGCTGGGCTTGCTATGGTGGGGGCGCTATTGCAGACCGTGACTAAGAACGACTTGGCTGATCCATTTTTGTTTGGGCTCTCCGCGGGTGCATCGGCTGGCGTTGTTGCGGTTATTAGCCATTTCGATTTAGCGTTAGGTCAATGGTCTTTACCTGTGGCAGCATTTGCTGGGGCAACCTTATCGGCGGCTTCGGTCATCCTCGTGTTCTTTCTGCAAAAGTCTCAAGGGGTTGAGCGCCTGATTTTATCTGGATTAGCGGTTTCGTTCCTGTTCAGTGCCATTACTGGGTACTTGATTTATACCGGCGATCAACGTTCGGCGAGTAATATTCTCTTTTGGTCGATGGGTGGTTTAGGGCTGGCAAAATGGGAAAATCTGCCGTTTGCCTCTGTTGGGGTTATTGTGCTCGCACTGTTTACCATGCTGCGCTGGCGTTCGCTCGATGCCATGTTGGTGGATGAGGACACCAGTAACTCACTGGGTGTAAGCGTCAAATTTCTCCGTGTGACCGTGTTTATTTTATCGGCACTCTCTACAGCCATCTTTGTCTCTTTAAGTGGCGTGATTGGCTTTGTTGGGCTCATCGTGCCGTATCTTGCGAAACCATTTTCCGGACCGAGTCATCGTTATCTATTGCCTTTATGTGCTTTTATTGGCGCGATGCTGCTCTCAGCCAGTGACTTAATGAGTCGAGTGCTGATCCCAGGTCAGGAGTTACCCATAGGTCTGATGACTTCAGCAATTGGCTCTATGTTTATTCTGTTTTTCGTACTTAGAAAGAAATGAGGCGAGATAGACCCCAATTGTCTTAGCGTTAACTCGGTATATAACAGTCGGTCTCGCTATGTATCCAAACGGCGAGACCGACTGTTTTTGGTTAAGCGGGAGTGAGAAAGCGACTTCTCGCCGTCGATTACTTGTTGTTTAGGATGATTCTTTCCGCATCGCCAACCGCTCTGGTTAAGCTCTGGTTGCTGGACAGCTGACCGGAACTTACTGGACCAAGAACATGGGTATATAGCGCTAACTGCTTCTCGAATGGCAGTTTTAGAGTGTTGTAGAGCTCCTGCCTAATTTGAACATGAGACTCTTGTGGGGCTGAGGATAAGCGTAATAGGGCTTCATGAATAACAGTCTTCATCTGTTGTTTGTCCTTTTGTTTTCTACATTGTTTGGGCTTAAATAAAGTACCACCACCGAGCATGTGCATACTCGGTGGTGGTTGTGTTCATCAGTATTGGTTTGGACGAGGTTGCTCGCTTTATCCAAGTTTTGGTGAGTGCTTCAAAGTGAAAGCACTTCTTTTGTTATGTTCTAACTCAAGAGCTTATTAATTCGGTTGATCACCGTTAGGTTCTGGTGTTGTCTGTCTTTTCTAATTTCGTTAACTAAGGTTTTTCTTAGTCTCGCTTTGGTGACTTTTAACGGAGGCATGCTCAATGAGCCCTTCACTCTGCATGAGATCGTATCGGGGCAATATATCTCACCTTTGGCTGTATTTCTTAGCAGCCAACGAAAGCAATTTGGACATAACTTATCTGTTTTCTCGTACATATTTTTTCGGCTTACTATCCGTTAAATAGATAAAAAATTAACACCATTCGAATATAAGCGAATGTTATACCCATCACTGGCGATAGACTTAAACTGACAAATAAAAACGTTATCGAAATTAAACTTGTATTTATTTGAATTTTCACAGTTGTAGAAGAGTAAGCTTGAGTCTAATTCGACAAAGACGTTGTCTTCTGAATCGCAAGAAAAGGAGGTGACATCATCAATAGAATTGAGAAAACTTAATATCTTGTTCCAGTATGTGGCATTGAAGGGCTTTAACCTAATCTCAAAGTCCTCAATCGATGAATAGTCAATCCTTTCTAAGTTCATTTTCTACCTCAAAAAAAGCCCTAACCAAAATTGGATAGGGCTAAGTTGTGCAAGAGCGGAATAAAGTTATCTGTGAGTAGGTTACTCAATTCATATGAGCGAGTGGACTCTATCAAATAGGAGGTTATATCGACAAGTGGGTGTGAAATATTTCTTATTATTTCAAAACATTATGACTTAATTGTTTAATTTATAAATCAAATGCAAGCCTTTTTCTGTTCTTCTTGGTTTCATATTATTAATGATATTAGAGATGAATTTTTGAGTAGGAAAAGGTGCATCAAGGCAATGGGAAAATTGAAATGTAAAGCGTGTAAAAATTAAACATAATGCGCGCATGTTGTAATGAAGTGCGTCTAAATAATCAGCATAATCTTATAGTTTTACTTACGATGTGATTGTTTGTGAAAGGAGAGGTATGAAAATATTTAGAGGCATATTAATTGATTTAGTCATCCTTGTTGGGGTTCTATCCGGGATGATTACTTTCTCTTTAAATAAAATCGATATATTAGGAACTATTCTGATTATCACCGCTTCTTTGTTGATCTTGGCTCTATTTATCTATGGTTTAAAAGATGGATATAACAGAAGCAGTTGATTCTATTATTATTCTATGTTGAATTGGAATGAAATATAGCTAATGGCTCTCCTTTCTAGCCTCAATGATGTTCACGTAAGTTAAATACTTTTATCATTAATTAAAGGTAACATTAAAATGACTGGCACCATTATTAAATGCTCTAGAAATACAGAAACTGCACCACTCAACAGCCATTCAACGCAAAGTGTTGCGTTTTCTCACTACAACAATATCTCCGCTCAACTTCCGATTGATCCTCAAACCAACCAGCTTGTCGAAGGCGGCATTCAGGAGCAAGCCAAACAATGTCTTTTGAACATTAAAAGAATTGTAGAGAGCATTGATCATGTAATGGATGATGTCGTTAAGATAAATGTCTACTTGACCAACATTCATGACGTTGAAGAAGTAAATAAGGTATATGCGACTTTCTTTACGAACCTTCTACCAACACGCACAGTGCTGGCGATTGAGGCGGTGCCTTTTGAAGGAGCGTTACTACAAATGGATGCGCTTATTTCTAATGGAGAGGGGACAACACCTCAAAAGCCATGTGACTTGATCAAGGTATCGCGTGATACTGATCTAGCACCGACCAATCCGATTTCTACACAAACGGTCGCATTCTCGCACTACAACAACATCTCCGCACAGTTGCCGGTAGATGCAGCGACAGGAAACTTGGTCGAAGGTGGCGTAAAAGAACAAACTCATCAATGTCTGCAAAACATCAAGAACATTCTAGAGAGCATTGATGTTCCGCTGGATGACATCGTAAAAACGACCGTTTACCTGCAAGATCTAGCAGATATTGAATCAGTAAACGAAGTGTACCGTACTTTCTTCCCAGATTCGGCGATCGCAAGAGCCGTGGCTTACATGCCTGCTCGCTCGGTTATTCAAGCTTCAGCGCTGCCAATGGGCGCAGCAGTACAAATTGATGCCGTGATTTCTCATGGTGATGGTACGCCTCCTCAAGAAGTTGAAGATCGCCATGGCATTGTGATTAAGGCAAACAACACGCTGAATGCTCCTCTTGATGCGCTGGCGACGCAAACTGTGGCGTTTTCTCACTATAACCACATTTCTGCGCAACTACCGATAGATGCGCTGAACCATGAACTGGTTCAAGGTGGGGCTAAAGAGCAAGCTGAGCAATGTTTGAAAAATATTAAAGCGATCGTTGAGAGTATTGGTCACGTGATGAATGACGCGGTTAAGGTCAATATTCAAGTGACTGACATTGCTGATATTGATGCAATCAACGAGGTGTACGCCACTTTCTTTGATGGCGATTTGCCGGCAAGAACCGTGATTGCTGTGTCTAATATTGCGCTAGGTGCCAAAGTTCAAATGGATTGTGTTCTGTCAAACGCAGAAGGCACACCGCCACAAGTGTAATCAAATACAAAGCCATCACTCTGGTTAGGAGTGATGGCTGATGATTGGGTTTAATCGCTGGATTATCTCTACTCTATATTTCTTTCTGGTTGAAAAACGACATCCAAGATCTCAATGGTTTTCTTGTTGCCATTTGGCAGTATCCAATCGATGCGTTGACCGACAGACAACCCGATAAGTGCCATGCCAATCGGCGCGAGTATGGAGATGTGAGAGTTATCTTTCACTTGGTTTGGGTAAACGAGCACTTTCTGAATCTGCTCTTCCTCACCAAGGAATTTAAACGTCACTTTAGAGTTCATCGTGACAATATTGTTGTCGATCTCGTGTGCATCGACAATCAATGCGCGGTCAATTTCATCTTCTAATTTAAGCAGTTCGTCACTGCAATTCGGAATGTTATCCAGTAATCGACAGATGTTGTTGTAGTCATCAGATGTAACGGTGATCGAATTAGACATAATATTTCCCTAAATCTAATTTTTATGACCCAGCCTTTGAGATGGCTTGGGTATATCGTGAAGTTTTCTAGTGCATAAAGCGAAACACCATACTCCTCAAGGACGAGAGAAAACGTTACCTGGACGCAATGATTGGTGATTTAGATGAAAAGCAAAATAGAGTGAGCAGAAAGCGCAAGGCTTCACGCTCGATCCGTTATCCATTGCCTTTTTCTGGAGCGTTGTTAGCTCACATCGTCACTTCTTGTGGAGACAAGTGACGCATCACTGGTCTTCTTAGACTGAGCTCGGAACTGTGATGGCGTTAAGTGATATTTTCTCTTGAAGGCATCACAAAAATAAGCGGCGCTACCAAATCCACAGCGGTTGCTGATCTGTGAAACGTTGTAGGAAGTGAACGTTAGCATGTTCAATGCAAGCCCCATTCTTACATCTACCAATAGCTGGCTAAATGACAGGTTCTCTTTCTGCAAATGCCTTCTTAATGTTGAGGTAGAGGTAAACAGCTGCTTGGCGACATCTTGAATTTGCCACTTTCTTTGTGGTTCTTTCGTGATCATTCGTGCGATGACTTCGCGTTTGCTTTCTTCGTAATTGAATTGAAAGACATTGAAAACATCGATACCCGACTCGCAAAGAGAGAGCAGTATGAAGTACAGAGTTTGCTCTAAGAACATGATCTTCAAAGCATCTCTACTTAAGGGGTCATACACTTCTTTGAGTAGCTGAAAGTTATTGTCCACATCCACTGGTGTTGGCAGTTGATGGGCGACAGTGTTTTTAATAAAGCTACGTTTTTGAGGCAGTTGAAGCAGTGAGGATTCGAGCATCTCATCGGTCACGATTAACAACTGAATCTGCAATGGTGAGAATGACGACTTTTGAGTCAAATTACACGACAAGCAGGTAAATTGAGGAATGATTAAGGTTGCTGGACCATCGATGGTGATTTGTTGTTCATTGATGTAAACCGTCCCCTTGGCAAAGGCGATGTTGACAATGTAGTGATACTCTACGTAAAACTCCTCAAGTTTTACGGGTTTGAACATTTCAATATATCTATATTCCACTATTGCTTATCTCATAATTGGGCTTACTACAGGCAGTAAGTTGGGCTAAAAGAAAAGCATCCATGCGACAGTACAATGCACAGTATAACGCTACTCCTTTGTTCTTTTCATAAATTCATCAAAGAAAGTGTCTTATCTCAGTAATTTGAGCTCAAATCTAAATAGGCGCTATTGATTTTTTCTTTAACTTATTGAAAGTAATGACGAATGTTTTTGTTTTTATCAATCATGAAAATTAAGATTACGAGTCACATAGCTGAATTGAGCATCAATAGCACACCTGATAATAGTGTTCTTTATGCAGAAATGGTGCTTGAAGTATTTTGAACATCTTAGGATGTAGATATGAAGTCACAATGTTCAGATAATTTAACCTGAATTCTAATTCTAAATTTTATGGGCTGATATCGTAATTGAATGGTGAGGCTTTTATTGTATATTTTGCTTCGAGAGTGGTTAGGAGACATAACCTACCAGTCGAATCATGTAGACATTGTTGATGATAAAAATTGCAAACCTTCGTTATCAATATTTACGGGTTAGTTAGTCAAAAACTTCGCCAATGAGTTTACCTAATCACTCTCAAACCATTCACAACTCAGTGCCTTATTCAATACTCCAATACTCAATAAAACAATCATCACCTGTTGCTTGATGAGCGCCATTTAAAATCATCCTCTTGATTGGTGACTTTCAATAACGTTCGGCTTTTTCATTATTAGCCATTAAATAATTACACATCGAATTTTTAACTCCATCCATAATTTGGACAACTCTTATGCAAGAAGACTACAAACAACCTTTGCGAATTGGCGTTGGTGGACCTGTTGGGTCTGGTAAAACGGCATTGCTAGAGGTTCTGTGCAAAACTCTCCGAGATCTTTATCAGATCGCTGTCGTCACTAACGATATCTACACACAAGAAGATGCAAAGATACTCACTCAGGCAGAAGCCTTAGATGCGGACCGTATTATCGGCGTTGAGACTGGTGGTTGCCCGCATACCGCGATTAGAGAAGACGCCTCTATGAATCTTGCTGCGGTAGAGGAACTCTCTACGCGGCACAAAAACCTAGACGTGGTATTTATCGAAAGTGGTGGTGACAATCTCAGTGCCACGTTTAGCCCTGAGCTGGCTGACTTGATGATCTATGTGATTGATGTATCGGAAGGGGAGAAAATTCCACGCAAAGGCGGACCGGGCATTACACGCTCTGATTTGCTTGTTATCAACAAAATAGACCTTGCGCCTTATGTTGGAGCATCATTAGAGGTCATGGAAGCGGATACTGCTCGAATGCGTCCAGAAAAACCTTATGTGTTTACCAACCTGAAAGAGGGTAAGGGGCTGCAAGAAATCATAGACTTCATTGTCGATAAAGGCATGCTTGAAAAAAGATAGCATCGAAGTACGCCATAGAAACTGCTGCGTATCATGAAGAATTATATTTATTCGCAGTCGTTTCTATGCCTAATATCCACATAGAGTCGATACTGAAAAAAAAGCAGCTTTAAATGATTAAAGCTGCAAAGAATCAATAGCAGGAAAAGTAGATGATTACATCTACGGAACCAAAGTGAAACCAAACAATTGTGTAGTAACGTTTGATGAACACTATAGTATACGACTCACGTTCTGTTTCAATGCGTTCAGCTGTGGTTGAAGCTGAATCTAAATATCTAGAGCAGATTATTAAATAGTCACTACTTCAATAATCTAATGATGTTCTTGGGTCTTCTTATATAATCATAAAACTCTTTTGCTTTAAGCCTACCGACTGAAAGTTCAATTTTAAGCTCATTGGCAAATAATCTTAATGTCGATCGATTAACCATATCTTTACGAGCATTCACTTTATCTAGGTATTCATCCAAGATTTTGTCATCATAAACGTAGATATATTCACTCATAATCGCATGTCTTTTTAAATGATAGTTTTAGTTGGCAGTAAACCCTGAATTAGAGTTTGGTTTTTATGACGAGGTAAATTGATGCCGTTTTAGACGATGTTTGTTGTGCGTTTGGATTATTAAGGTATAAGAATAAGGCTTCAAGCAGTTTTGCTGCGATTACTTTATGTTGAAATAATCTAGTCTTATGGTGAAATACAAACCTTACTATTAGTTCTGTTCCAAAGTGGTTTAAATATTTGCTTAATTCATTTTGATAAATGTTGATTATGGATGTGTTTATATTTATCTGACACTGTGATGACTTTGAGGTTTTACTAATTATCTGATTTTTCTTAATTTATTAAATGAGGATAAGATGAAGAAATCACTGTTAGCGATTAGCCTTTTATTGAGCTCTGCAGCACATGCTGCGCATTGGGGATACGAAGGCGAGAATGGACCTGAGTTTTGGGGCAAGTTCTCTGAAGATTGCCAGCAAGGTAAGAACCAAAGCCCTGTTAATATTCAATCAACCGTGTTGGGTATTATGGATGAAATCAACATCAACTATTTAGGTGATGCCGTTTCTGCTATTGATAATGGTCATACTCTGCAAGCCAAGGTTGAAGGCAATAACACGCTACTGGTTGACGATAAAAAGTTCACGCTTTCTCAGTTTCACTTCCATACGCCATCTGAAAATCACATCAACGGAAAAGAGTACCCGCTAGAGGCGCACTTTGTTCATGCTGATAAGGATGGCAATCTAGCGGTTGTGGCAGTCTTCTATAAGCTAGGAGATGAAAACTCAGCATTGGAGCAGTTGCTAAAGCATGACTTTGAAAAAGGCAAAACAACCAGCTTTGCACCAGTGAGTATCAAGTCTCTCATTCCTTCTAAGCACGGCTACTACCGATTCAATGGCTCGTTAACGACACCACCATGTTCTGAAGGCGTTCGTTGGTTGGTACTAAAAGAGGTTCAAACGGTATCTGCAGCGCAAGTGAAAGCGTTTATGGACATCATGGGCAAGAACAATCGTCCTATCCAGCCGATTAACGCTCGACTCATTCTCAACTAACCCATCAATGGCAAGTTGAAGTCTGACGCGGTTTACGTGCTATCTGAGATGAACGGTTGTCTAAACGAAAAAAAGGACTCTTAGTGAGTCCTTTTTGATATTAAAAATAAGAGCATACATCAAGTGGAACTTAAGTGCCTGATGGGTACTCCGTCCTTGGAGATTTGACACTTAAGCGACATCGAACGCAGTCACACATTGCACTCGGATGTACTAACCGAAACCAATTTAACATTGGACTTGTAAGCAGTACATCAAATGATTTTTGTCGATTAAAGATGCCTAAGTAGCTAAATTTTAAGTGGTTTATCTTCGAGGCTTTAGACGGGTATTGCCAATGTTGAGCGTAAATTGGAGCGAAGTTGGCATTTATTAGAATGCTTGTAGGTATGCACTAGGATCTAGGGTTTTTGAGAGCGTGAGTCTCTCTGAAAGCTCTCCTACTTATAGATAGTGAATGTTAATCGTCGTAGAAAATGCGCTCTGTATAATCTGCGGTTTCTGCAATAAAAAAGGACTCAATTGAGAGCCCTTTTGTTTTTCGCTGTCTGACGTTGCGACGGAATTACAAGAACGCTTTGTATGGCAATTCTGGTTCGTTTTTGAAGATGTCGCTAAAGCCACGGAAGTGTTGGTAGTGCATGCGACCTTTATCGGTAGGGAAGGTGTATTTGCCCCCAACTTGCCAGAAGAACGGTGCGAACTTGTATTGCAGGCGGTCTTTCTTCATGTTCCACAACACTTCGATTTCGCGTGGGTCGTTTTGGAAGTTCGCCCAAATATCGTGGTGGAATGGCATCACGACATCACAGTTCAACGATTCTGCTGCGCGTAGGATGTCAGAAGAGGTCATTTTGTCAGTCACGCCGCGAGGATTCTCACCGAATGACAACAGTGCCACGTCGATTTGGTATTCGTTGCCGTGCGCTGCGTAGTAGTTCGAGTAGTGCGAGTCACCAGAGTGGTAAACCGACCCGCCTGAAGTTTCAATCAGGTAGTTCACCGCGCGTTTGTCCATGCCGTCGAGGATTTCTTTATCGTAAGAAGAAGTGCCTTCTGGCAGCGTGACAAGTGCCGTACGGTCGAAAGAATCCAGGACGCGGATCTTCATGTCGCCGACCTCAAGCACATCGCCCACTTTCGCGACCACACAACGCTCTTCTGGTACGCCCCAGCCCATCCATAAATCGACACACGCTTGTGGACCGATGAACTTCACGTGATCACCACAGTTTTGCAGTACCGCTGCTGCGACGTTCACGTCGATATGGTCTGCATGGTCATGGGATGCCATCACAGCGTCGATCTCTTTGATAGCAAATGGGTCAAGCGGGAAGATAGCAGTACGTAGGTTTGGTTGCAGCGCTTCGACACCGCCCATACGCATCATTTGGTGCTGGTTCTTCATGAAGGCATTCTTTTGTGTCTTTTTACCCGTACCACACCAGAAGTCGATAGAGATGTTGGTGTTGCCCTCACTCTTCAACCAGATACCTGTACAACCTAGCCACCACATCGAGAATGTATTTGGTTCTACCACCGTATTTTCGATCTCTTCGTTCAGCCAGGTACCCCACTCAGGGAATGTATTTAGGATCCAAGATTCACGAGTGATTTCATTTACTTTACTCATAGCAACACCTTTTTATTTCACAATTTTTATTAAATTTGGGATGTAGGGAGCCGAGCGCCTTAATTTGTGGTTAAGGCACTGAGCTGAATTATTTTTATTTATTTGAGAAAGAGGCTAGGGCGCGTTAGACCAGAATGACTTGTGTCCCTTGTGCTTCTATCGCTTTGATGACCTCTGGGTTGGCGTTTTTGCCAGTGACCAGAATGTCGATTTTCTCGGTAGGACAGAACAACATGCCCGTTCTGTGACCCACTTTGGAGCTGTCTACCACGACGACGAGTTTGTCGATTTGCTCAAGCATTTGCTGCTCTGCCACCGCAGTTAACATGTCGGCTTTGTAGAGTCCGGCTTCGGTTAACCCTTTACCCGAGGTGAACATCCAATTGCCTGCGTAACTGCCAAGCGAATTGGGTGCCGGATTTAAGAACAGTTTTTGTGAACGGTTGTATTGACCGCCAATGATGATCACATCGTCATGGTCTTCATTGATCAGGTAGCTTGCCAATGGGAAGTAGTTGGTGACGATCTGCACGTCTTGCCCACATAGCTTCTGCCCAAGTAGGAAAGCGGTCGAACCGCAGTTGATGACCACGCTGTCGCCAGGCTGACAAAGCTCAGCGGCTTGCATCGCAATCAAGGATTTTTCTTCGTAATGCTCAGTGCTGTTGATGTTCAGCGGTGACCATTTTTTCTTTTCTGCTTCGACGCGTTCTGCGCCGTTGCGTACTTTGCGCAGTTTGCCTAGTTCATCCAGCTTAGAGATGTCACGGCGAGCCGTCGCAGGAGAGACGTTAAAGCTCTCAATAATGTGTGAGACGTTAATCGTCTGATTTTCTTCTAATAAAGACAGAATGCCATTGTGTCTTTGTACTTCATTCATACCCATCACCCTATTTGATTCAAATTCACCGAAATGTGTATCTAGTGATTATTTGGTGATTACTTGTGATTTGTTTTGATTCTATTAATCACGCTCTTGATTGTCAAATTCAAGACTGATGAAAATCTGAACTTCATCACAAGAATTTATAAGTTATTGTATTTATTGGTTATTTAATTTTTGTGTGTGATCGGCTTACCATTTGTAGGGTTTTTTGGAGGGCAAAATTGATAAATATCAAAATAATCACAAATGAGCATTGCGTGATTACTTTTGATTGTTAGAGTTTATTTCGTGAGCAAAAACTGAGTAGATTCTACGACATCAGATGGAATCACTCTGACCTACATACGATTACAAATAAAAAACACTCTAGGGGTAAAGATATGGAGTTCTTGTACGACATCTTCTATATTTTTTACAGCCAAGTTATGACCAAAGCCCCACTACTACTGGGTTTGGTAACATGCATTGGCTATTGGTTGCTGAGAAGAGACGCCACCACCATCATTAAAGGTTCCATCAAAACGATCGTGGGTTTCATGCTGGTTCAAGTGGGTGCGGGCACCCTAGTTGCTGGCTTCAAACCTGTGATTTCCAAACTTTCTGAATACCACGGGCTAACCGGCTCGGTCATTGACCCTTACACCTCCATGATGTCTACCATGGAAGCAATGGGCGACAATTACTCTTGGGTGGGTTACGCCGTTCTATTGGCATTAGGTATCAACATCCTCTTGGTACTGTTCCGCCGCTACACAGGTATCCGCACCATCATGCTGACTGGTCACATCATGTTCCAGCAAGCAGGTCTGATTGCGGTGTTCTACTTTGTGCTTGGCGCAAGCATGTGGGAAACCATCATTTACTCTGCGGTGTTAATGGCGCTGTACTGGGGTATCTCCTCCAACATCATGTTCAAGCCAACGGAAGAAGTCACCGGCGGGGCGGGTTTCTCTATTGGTCACCAACAACAGGTCGCGTCTTGGATTGCAACAAAAGTAGCGCCAAAACTGGGTGATAAGAACGACAGCGTTGACCACCTAGAACTGCCTAAATGGCTACACATCTTCCACGACAGCATCGCAGCTACAGCGATCGTGATGACGGTGTTCTTCGGCATCATTCTGCTTTCATTCGGTCTTGATAACCTTCAAGAAATGGCGGGCACCACACACTGGACTATCTACATCCTAGAAACGGGTCTGAAATTCGCTGTAGCGATTCAGGTGATTGTTGCCGGTGTACGTATGTTCGTTGCTGAGCTGTCTGAAGCGTTCAAAGGCATCTCTGAGCGCGTGATTCCAAATGCGGTATTGGCGATTGACTGTGCGGCTATCTATGCATTCTCTCCAAACGCAATGGTATTTGGTTTCATGTGGGGTGCGCTGGGTCAGTTCGCGGCAGTACTGGCGATGCTGGCATTCGATGCGCCAATCATGATCATCCCTGGCTTCATTCCAATGTTCTTCTCTAACGCGACCATCGGCGTATTTGCTAACCACTTCGGTGGCTGGAAAGCGGTGATGAAGATCTGTTTCGTGATGGGCATCATCGAGGTACTAGGTTCTGCTTGGGCTATCCACCTATTTAGCCAACACGGTACGGAGTTCAACGGCTGGATGGGCATGGCGGACTGGGCGCTTGTATTCCCACCAATCATGCAAGGTCTGTCTGCATCGAAAATGTTCTTCTTCGTTCTTGTTGGTCTGTCTCTGGTTTACATGTTCTTCGCTTCTCGCAAGCTACGTGCTGAAGAAGACGCGCAAGGCACAGTAGAAATCAGTGAAGAGCCAGAGGTGATTGAAGCGGTAGAGCAAGCAATCAAAGCGAGCGACGGTCTGCGCCCAGTAAGCATCCTAGCAGTATGTGGTAACGGTCAAGGCTCATCGATGATGATGAAAATGAAGATCGGTAAATACCTAGAGAAGAAAGGCATTCCTCACGTGATGGACTCATGCGCAGTGTCGGACTACAAGTCGAAGCTTGCGAGCACGGACATCATCGTATCGTCGAAGCACCTGTCTGCAGAGATGGAGCCAGGCGAAGGCAAGTTTGTACTCGGGGTGCAAAACATGCTTAACCCTAACTCCTTCGGTGACGAGCTACTCGACATCATCAATAAAAACTTTGTACCAGCAAAATAAAACAGCATGACCAAATATTTCTCTCAATGAAGAGATAAGAAACCAATAACAAACAGCGGATAACAATAGTGGTGCCGGGCTTCGAAAAACCAAAGTCACGGCACCCAAACTGGAGATAGAACAATGGGATTAAAACAATCACTGATCGACAACAACTCAATCAAACTGCAAGCAAAAGCCTCTAACTGGCGTGAAGCCATCAAGATTGGTACGGACATGTTGATTGCCTCTGGTGCGATTCAGCCTTCTTACCACGACGCCATCATCAGCAGCGTGGAAGAGTTAGGTCCTTACATCTGCATCGCGCCTAACTTAGCACTGCCACATGCACGCCCAGAAAACGGCGTAATTCGTACTGCTTTCGCACTGGTTACGCTAGAAGAGCCAATCTACTTTGAAGGCGAAGACGAGCCAGTTGATGTGCTAATCACGCTAGCGGGCAGCTCTTCAGATGAGCACATGGAAGGTCTGATGGAAGTGACCCAAGTGTTGGATGATGAAGACAGCGAAACGGGCGTGGATTTAGACAAACTTCGTCGTTGCCGCAGCAAAACCGATGTATTCAACGTGATTGATGAAGCTCTGGCTGTTACTGCCTAAGGAGAAATCATGTACAGCGAACTGAAACAACGTGTGCTCGAAGCCAACCTCAAACTGCCAAAATACGGCTTGGTGACCTTCACATGGGGCAACGTGTCTGAGATTGACCGCGAGCGCGGCGTGATTGCGATTAAACCGTCGGGGGTGGAATACGATGGTATGCGCGCTGAGCACATTGTGGTGGTCGATTTAGACGGCAATGTGGTGGAAGGCCGCATGAATCCATCCAGCGATACCGCGACCCATATTGAGATCTACAAAGCGTTCCCACAAGTGGGCGGCGTGGTGCATACCCACTCACGCAGCGCAACGATTTGGGCGCAAGCGGGGATTGATATTCCGGCACTGGGCACGACTCATGCCGACTACTTCTACGGCGACATTCCGTGTACTCGCAAGCTCTCACAACGTGAAATTGCCGAAGAGTACGAGAAGAACACTGGCTTAGTGATAGTGGAAGAGTTTCGTCAACGCCGCATCGACCCAATGGCTGTGCCAAGCGTGATTGTAGCAGGGCATGCGCCTTTCTCTTGGGGAACCAACGCTGACGATGCCGTGCACAACGCAGTGGTATTGGAAGAGATTTCTGCCATGGCATTAGCAACGCGTTCACTCAACAGCGGCATCAAGATCCAGCCTGAGCTTTCAGACAAACACTACCTGCGTAAGCACGGTGAAAACGCCTACTACGGGCAGAGGTAACGACATGTACAAAGTGCTTGCTTTAGATTTAGACGGAACCGTCCTCACCGATGACCACAGCATTCACCCAGAGGTGAAAAAAGCGATTCAAGAAGCGCAGCAGAAGTGTCACGTGGTGATTGTCACCGGACGCCATCACACCGCGGCACGCCCGTATTACGATGAGTTGGGTCTTACCACGCCTATCATCTGCTGCAACGGCACTTATGTTTATGACTACCACAATGACCGAGTGCTCAAGCACAACTCCATCGAGAAGGAAGATGCGCTGACGTTCATCGCCTTAGCGAAGGAGTTTCAGGTCAAGATGGTGATGTACGTAACCGATGCCATGACGTACTCAAACTACAACCCAATTCACTACATGGAAGCGTTGGAAAAGTGGGCGAAAACCGCGCCTGAGCACCTTCAACCTAAGATCTACAAAATCGACTCGTTCAGCGAAGAAGTGCGCAATACCGAGTTCGTGTGGAAATTCGTGGTGGAAGGCTTACCAAGCTCGGTAGAACGCTTGATTGAAAACCCATGGGTGAAAGAGAAATTTAACGGCGAACGCTCGTGGTCGAATCGCATCGACTTCGCAGCAAAAGGCAACTGCAAAGGCTTAAGACTGGCGGAATACGTTTCTGAGCTGGGTTATCACCCGAATCATGTCATTGCCGTGGGCGATAACCACAATGATATCTCCATGCTCCGTTACGCCGGATTAGGCGTTGCCATGAATAACGCAGACGAGACGGTACGTTCAAGCGCCCGTTTGGTGTGCGAAACCGATAACAATAACGACGGCTTAGCTCGTCTGATACGTGAAAAAATTCAAGGATAAGCATCATGACCAAACCAATGATTCAAATCGCTCTAGACCAAACTAACCTAACTGACGCCGTGGCGGTTGCAAGCAATGTACACAGCTATGTCGATGTGATTGAAGTGGGCACCATTCTCGCGTTCGCAGAAGGGATGAATGCGGTCTCGACGCTCCGTAAGAACCACCCGGACCACATCCTGGTGTGCGATATGAAAACCACTGATGGCGGCGCGATTTTGTCTCGCATGGCGTTTGAAGCGGGCGCTGACTGGATTACGGTTTCAGCCGCAGCGCACATTGCGACCATCGAAGCGTGTAAAAAAGTCGCGGATGAATTTAGTGGTGAAATCCAAATCGAAATCTACGGCAATTGGACGATGGAAGATGCGCAAGCGTGGGTGGATCTTGGCATCACTCAAGCGATTTACCACCGTTCTCGCGATGCAGAGTTGGCAGGGATTGGTTGGACAGACGCTGACATCAGCAAGATGCGTCAACTTTCTGAGCTAGGTATCGAGCTCTCTATCACTGGCGGCATCGTGCCAGAAGACATCTACCTGTTTGAAGGCATCAAAGCGAAAACCTTTATCGCAGGTCGTGCATTGGCTGGCGACAAAGGGCAAGAAACCGCAGAAGCACTGAAAGCGCAAATCGACCGTTACTGGAACTAGGGGGCGACATGTATCAGAACCTACAACGTCATCGTGTTGGCTTGTATGAGAAAGCGTTGCCGAACGAGTTGAGTTGGGAAGAAAAGCTCAGTGTGACCAAAGAATTGGGCTTCGACTTTCTAGAGATCTCGGTGGACGAATCAGACGAGCGCCGCAGCCGCTTAGATTGGGACGACGAGACGATTTATGCCCTGCGTCACCAGTGCGAACGTTACGGCATGCCATTGCAGTCAATGTGTTTGAGCGCGCACCGCAAATTCCCGTTTGGCTCGGCGGATCCTAAGCTCCGAGAGCAAGCCGTGCTGCACATGGAAAAGGCGATCGCATTGGCGTACAAACTTGGCGTCCGTACCATTCAATTAGCTGGCTACGATGTGTATTACGAGCCAGCAAACCGTGCCACGCATTTGCGCTTTATTGAAGGTATGAAGGAAGCGGCGAAACTGGCAGAGCGCGCAGGCGTGATGCTTGCTGTTGAAATCATGGACACCGATTACCTCAACTCATTGAGCAAGTTTGAGGTGCTTAATCGCGAAGTGAATTCGCCGTATTTCACTGCTTATCCAGACGTGGGCAATATCTCTGGTTGGAACTATGACGTGTGTACTGAGCTGAAATTGAGTAAGCCACACATTACCCAAATCCACCTTAAAGACACGTATCGCGTGACGCCAGAATACAAAGGTCAGTTCCGCGATCTAGTGATTGGCGATGGTGAAGTAAACTTCGATGCCATCTTCCGCACACTCAAAGAGACAGACTGCGTCGTGCCATTGGTGATTGAGATGTGGGCGCACGATGAACATTGGCGTGCGCACATTCAAACCGCCCAGCAGCGCTTAAATCAAGCGTGTGATCATGCGGAATTACCAAGGTTGTTTGCCGCATAATTCTTTCTGGGTCGTATAGACACTTACATGCTCCGGTGCTCGTTATTGGGCACCGTTTTCCCATCGTGGGAACGTGCAGTTTTTAACCCTCGTGAAAACTGCACTCTTTCGTTTCATTGGTTGACTTACCATCAGGGTTGGCGCAAAGTTGCGCTTTGTCGTTATGAAACCCCGTTAATCTGAATGAAATTACTCCATCTGCAACTTTTCTGGTACGAAAAACATCACACCCTATTGGAGATGGAAGACCTGCCAATTCTCACCCCAGCGCAAGAGCAAGAACTGCGTGAGTGGGCGAAAACACGCCGCAAAATCCTCAGCTACGAAGTGCATCAACAGCCTTGGGTAAAAGTGAATGTAGACGGTTTCTCGTCGATTTTAGAGCTCAAACCAAATGGTACGCTGGTGGAAAAAGACTTGTTCAGCGAGCGCGGTTTACAGGGTTTATGGAAGGTCAGCGACGGCTTCTTATTTATCAAAGTCATCAGCGGTGAATTCATCGTCGAATACCAAATTGTTGGTCACACCGAAAACAATGTGCACAGTGGTATCGAGTACATCAACGGCAAAATCAGCACCTACAGCAAATTTGCCAAACTCGCGAATAATTAAGCCGATTCAATTCGATGTAGAGAAAGGAGCCAAAGTGCTCCTTTTTTGTTGTGGATAGAAAATCCCAACTATTCTTACTTCAAGCAATGAAATCAATGCGTTAATATCCAAGTCATTACCTTATTTCAAACAGTAGCAGGAGGCATGAATCGTGTCTGAAAAAATATCGACGTCGGCGCTGGCAAAAATGCGTCAGATAGAAGCCAAGCTGCTGTTTGCTGATCTGAAACGCGCAGGCTACATCGTTCGCCAAGACGAGAAATGGATTTTGACCGAAGAGGGCGCCAAGTTTGGCGGTGAGTATGTCGATCACCCTAAATTTGGGCAGTTCATTGTTTGGCCGACCAACTTGCACATCGAGCTTGCCGCAACGTCTGGCAAAACTTACAGCGCAACCCAGTTGGGTGAGAAGCTTAAGCTCAATGCCAAGCGCATGAACCAGCTGTTAAGTGAATTAGGCTGGATCAGTAAATCCGAAGAAGGTTGGAGCTTAACCGAAGCCGGAATCCGCGCTGGTGGGCAGCAGAGAACCGATAAAGAGTCGCAGAATACCTTTGTGGTGTGGCACGACGTAGTGCTACGTAACAAGCGTCTCAAGCAGTCTGTGATTGAGTTTTTAGGTCAAGATGCCGAGTCCCATTCGACAGATAAGTCGTTTTCTAGTTTTCGCCAGAAGTTTGAAGCTAAGCACCGCACTTTAGACGGGCATTATGTTCGTTCTAAAGGAGAACTGCTGATCGATAACTGGCTGTATTTGGCAGGAGTAGTGCACGCTTATGAGCGTCAACTGCCGATCGACCAAGATGTGACAAGCGATTTCTACCTACCAGGCGGCAAAGTCTATCTTCAGTTTTGGGGTAGCGACACCGGTGAGATGTTAGAAGCGGAGCGAGAGAAGATTCGTGCGGTTTACGAGCAGCATAACTTCAACCTCATTGAGGTCGAACCGAGTGAGTTAGATAAGCTCGATGAGGTATTGCCGAAACGTCTGCGTCAGTTTGGTATTCAAGCTTATTAAACGCCTCGCTAGCGGTTGTTTAAATTCCTAAACCTTCAAACCTGCCAGTCTTTAAAAACGAAAAAACCCGTGATGACTCACGGGTTTTGTGTATTCAGCGTTTATCTTTGGTTGTTACCCGAAGGATTAGAAACCTTTGATGTTTTCCGCTTCTAGCTCAGAGAAGTACTTAACAGTCTTCACTTTAAGCTCTTGTTGTGAAGGCTCATCACAAACGATCACTGCTTTAGGGTGTAGTTGAAGTGCAGAAACCGTCCATAGGTGGTTTACGCTGCCTTCTACTGCTGCTTGTAGAGCAAGTGCTTTGTTGTGACCAGTTACTAGGATCATCACTTCTTCAGCGTCTAGTAGCGTGCCAACACCGATAGTTAGTGCGTACTTAGGAACTTGGTTGATGTCGCCATCGAAGAAACGAGAGTTCGCGATACGAGTGTCTTCAGTTAGTGTCTTGATGCGAGTACGAGAAGACAGAGAAGATGCTGGCTCGTTAAATGCGATGTGACCGTCGTTACCTACGCCGCCCATGAATAGGTTGATCTTGCCGTAAGACTTGATTTTGTCTTCGTAACGTTGGCATTCCGCTTCGTGATCTTCCGCGTTACCGTTAAGAAGGTTGATGTTCGCTTCTTGGATGTTTACGTGGTTGAAGAAGTTGTTGTACATGAATGAACGGTATGATTCTGGGTGATCCGCAGGGATACCGATGTACTCGTCCATGTTGAAAGTCACAACGTGTTCGAAGCTCACTTCACCTGCTTGGTAAAGTTCGATCAATGCTTTGTAAGTTGCTAGAGGAGTGCCACCAGTAGGTAGACCCAGAACGAACGGACGCTCAGCAGTTGGTTTGAAGTCGTTGATGCGCTTAGCGATGTGTGCTGCTGCCCACTTGCCTACTTGTGCTGCTTGAGCTAACGGGATAAGTCTCATTTTTTGCCCCTAGTTATTGGAATTTAAGATGTCCTGAAACATTAATTCGCATTATAAAATAAGTAATAGCGAACTGCTATTGTTTTAGGTCAAAATTTTGCTTTTTCTTTAACCAATGTTGCTTTTCTCAACAGTTTTACGTTTGCTTCTCGTGATTATCCTCTTATATAGAGGACATTAGGCTAGTTGATTAGCGTTTAAAATTTATGACTGAAATTAAGTTTTTGGGCTGAATGAGCGAGCTAAATTGAACCGAGTTGCGTAAGAGGAAGGGAAGAAAAGTGCCGAAGTTATGATCTCACGCAATCTATGGTGTGGCACGGCGTTTCTTCCTTAACCATACTTAAAGTGTGTTTATTGCTGAGGGAATCGCAATGAAAAACGAATTAGACGCAACCAAAGTGCTACAAGCATACGAATGTGTGATGAACAACGGCACGCCTACCGAGTTTGGCAAGATGTATGAAGGGGTAGAAGCCTTTTCTGATTACGACGGCTATAACGTGTTTCTGAGAGGCAATGGCGTGGAGCTGAAGGTAGGCTTCCACAACACCTATCAGTTGGAGTACGACCAAGAGCATCTTAAAGACAGCTTCTTGAAGAAGGTCGCCATGCTGGCGAAATGAGTGCTCGCCGTATAATAGGTCAACAGATCCTAAAAATGAAAAAGCCCTTTGGTGAAACACCTCTGGGCTTTTGGAAAAGAAAAATTTTTGCAACTCCACAGAATGAAACACTCTGAGGGTTCGCCAAGCATTAAGGCTTGGCAGCGTCGGTTAATCGTCTTCTGCTAGGCTCTCTTCTGCGTAGTCATCTGACGCTTCTGGTTTGTTACGACCGTTTAGCGTGTGGAAGCGTTTGCGACCACGAGCTAACTGTGTGTATTTTAACCAAGTGCGCTCGATCTTAGTTTTCGCTTTGCCTGGGTTTTCCAGAACTTTTACGAAGTGTTTCTCTTCGCTGTTCTCAGGTGTCAACTCGCCTGACTCTAGGCCAAGCATAGTATCCCCATAAATTGTTAGGATTTCCTCTTCCGAAAGAGTAAAATCGCCAGACTTTGCAAAGCCGCGTGGGAATTTTACGTTGTCGTAAAAACGTTTTTTGCCATGACGAAATTCAGTGTCAGACATATCAACAGCCTCTGTAACCGTTATTGATGAATGTGATGAATTACGGCGAAAATTAGGCGCAAAGCTAACAAAAGAAAAACAAAACTTTTTTGTCGTCAAAATTTTAATTAGTTGTTAATCTGGTTTTATATTGACCAGGAGATGGTTTATGGATGTAAAGGTCTTTCGAACATTTTTAGAGCTGGCAAAGGTTCGTCACTTCGGACGAGCTGCTGAGAACTTGTACATTACTCAAGCCGCTGTGAGCGCACGCATCAAACAACTCGAAAGTTATTTCGATACGCAGTTGTTTATTCGTGATCGAAATAACATAAAGTTGACCTCCGCAGGTGAACGTTTAATAGGCTATGCCGAGGTGATGGTGACCACCTTGCAGCAAGCCAAACTCGAATTATCCCTCGAAGATGGCAAAGCGTTGCAGCTCACCATGGGTGGTACGCCGAACATTTGGGATGCTTATCTGCAAAACTGTTTGAGTGTGGTAACAGACTCATTTGGTGGCTATGGCTTTATGGCAGAAGTCATGGGGCGTGAGATGCTCAGCCGCAGCCTGCTTGAGCGCACACTCGATATGGCATTCGCCTTCGATCAAATCAAAGCGGATGAGCTTAACTGCAAAAAAGTTGCTGACGTGGTGTTGGTGCTTGTGTCTACCGAACAAGATTCTCTTGATACGGTCTTTGATAAGAAATACGTTTACGTAGATTGGGGTACGCGCTTCGCTTCAGAACACGCAGAACGCCACCCGAAAATCCCAGCACCTTACCTTCGCACTTCTACCGCTCGTATCGCGTTAGACTTCGTTTTAGAGAAAGGTGGCAGCGCATACCTACCAGCGTCTCTGGTAGAGCCGTTTATTGCAAGTGGGCAGCTCCACAAGGTGTCTGGCGTAGAAGATTGGTACCGTCCTATCTATTTGAGCTATCGTAAAGCCAGCACGTCTGTAGAAGCGATTAAGCAGGTTGAAGAAATCGTAAAAGAGATTGACCCGTTAACGGCGTACAGTTTGCAGCAAATTGCGGACATTCCTGCAGACGAGTAATTTCTGCTTTTGCGATCCAGTGCAAAATTAAACGAAAACCCCTTGGTGTGATGCCAAGGGGTTTTTTGTATGGGTTTCCGGAAATGCCGATATGTTTATAAATAAGTCGCCTTCTTGAAGCGAGAGTTGTGGCACTGTGAAGGTCGTTTTTGCTCCCGTTTATGCCAGTTTCTGACGAAGTGTTTCATCCAATGCGGCTTTGCCTGCGCCAGAGAAAGCGAGAGAAACGCTTGCTGCCAGCAGTGCTAGACCAAACTCGTAACCGTTATTCGACATAAACAAACCGTTTTCAAAGTGAACCGAGAAAATGGCGATCACCATGGTGAATGCTAAAGCCACGGCTGCTGGGCGAGTAAGTAGACCAAGCAAGATGAACAAGCCGCCAAAAAACTCTGCACTGCCAGCTAAAAGTGCCATCAGCATGCCTGGACCTAAACCAATCGATGCCATCCATTGACCTGTACCTTCAAGACCATAACCGCCAAACCAGCCAAAAAGTTTTTGTGCGCCGTGCGCCATAAAGATGATGCCAACTGGAATGCGAAGTGCGAGTGCGCTGTAACCTGCATTTGAAGTAGTGATTTTCTGTAGTAGTGCTTTCATGACTTTATCCTTTCTCGAATTTTTCTGATGAGGAGTGCTGACTCCCTTACTGTTGAAACCAGTGTAGGTAGGAGGAGAGAAAGAAAAAATTGGGGCAATTTGATGTTCTCGTTCGATAAATTCGATGGAACGTTTTTTTGTTTTTAAATACATTAACTTAAAATGTTAAAAGTATTTGTTTTTAGTGCTCATACGTGCTGGATTTGATCAAGGAATTGGTAAAATTTTGAATGACATTCTTTACTTTTGTTGGTCTTTTGGAAGGGCGCCTGTGTACTACGGGCAAAAAAAAGAACACAGGGGGCTGTGCTCTTTTGCTTTTACGATTAACAAGGGAGAAAGGAGTTTTTATAGATTCATTAAGCTTTCAAGCGAGTCTTCCACACTACTGTAGTGATAAGTGCGAATATTCACACCATCAGTCGCATTGATTTGAATTTCTGAAATCTCGTTATCAGAGTCACGTTCGATAATCCCTATCGAGTGCTCGACTGATTTACTGGTAATAACCTTGTGATTTCTAAGTACAATCACGCACGTATGTAAGTCCATGCCAATTCCCTTTAGCCGACGTTGTTGTGTTGTTCTGATCTAACTTTAGTGCACAAATTTACTAATGCCAAAATTTCTCAATATTGAGTTCCGAAAATGGCTAATCTACAGTAACTCCTCGTTCTACAATGAAGTTATACCGATCGAGTGGCGAGCAAGTTACCCACTCGTTAAACACACACTGTGTACGCAAGGACAGCACTATGCTCATCCACCCACACACATCGTTGACCTTCGAACAATGTCAAAAAGCACGCATGGCACGTGATAGCCGTTTTGATGGGCGCTTTTACATTGCGGTGAAAACCACAGGGATCTTTTGTCGCCCGATCTGCCCAGCCAATTTGCCCAAAGAGGAAAACGTCGAGTACTTCACTGACAAGACGCAAGCTTTGAAGGCAGGTTATCGTCCGTGTTTGCGTTGTCGCCCGGACAGTGCGCCAGGATCATGGGCTTGGAAAGGGGTTGAAACCACATTCCAACGTGCGATCAAAATGATCGATCAAGGCGAGTTACATCATCACTCCCTTGCAGTTCTCTCCGATCGTCTTGGGATCTCGGATCGTTACTTGCGCATGCTGTTCGAGCAATATTTGGGGATGTCACCTAAGCAATATGCGCAGTATCAGCAATTGATGTTTGCCAAACAGCTTCTGCATTCGAGTTCGATGTCTGTCACTGAAGTCGGTTTTGCCGCGGGTTTTAACAGCACTCGACGTTTCAATGATGCGTTCCAAAAGATCCTTCAGCTAACGCCTTCTCAAGTGCGTAGAAAAGAGTTTGATGGCGTAGGGACGAATCGAATCGTGCTACCTTATCGCGGCGCTTTGCACTGGCAACACATGCTCGATTTTTATCGTCTGCGTGCGATTGAGGGAATGGAAGAAGTTACACAAGACGCATACCAGCGCAATGTTTTACTCGATGATTGCCATGCGCGATTCAAGGTCACTCAAGGGGAGGGTTACCTTGAGATGGAGTTTGAGATTGAAGACGTCACGAAATTGCAGAATTTGGTGTCTGGTGTACGTCGCATGTTCGACCTTGATGCGGATATTTGCACGGTGGAGCAGCACCTTAATTACATCGCGCCAGGGTTGGTGAAAACCCAAGGGATTCGCATTCCGGGCGTCTGGAGTGCGTGGGAAGCCGGTGTACGCGCTGTGTTGGGGCAGCAAGTGTCGGTCAGAGCGGCTATCGGACAACTTAATTTGTTGGTAGAAACGCTCAGTAACGATCAGCAAGCGCGCCACTTTCCAACGCCAGAAGCCATTGCGAATGCCGATGTTAGCTTCTTGCGTATGCCGCAAAGCCGTAAAGACACACTCGTGCGATTTGCTCAGTACATGCAGCAAAACCCAGAAGCCGATCCGCAGCAATGGCTGGAATTAAAGGGCATTGGTCCGTGGACGGTGAGCTATGCGCAACTGCGTGGTCAGTCTCAGCCCGATTGTTTTCTAGATAAAGACTTGGTGGTGAAGAAAGCCATGCCAAACTATCCGTCATTGAATGCTCATACTGCGTCGCCTTGGGGCAGTTACGCGACTTTTCACTTATGGAATCAATCATGAAATCACTTTATACGGTAATGCCAAGTCCGTTAGGCGCTGTGACCATTCAAGCTAACGATCAAGGTTTGCTGGGAATTTGGTTTGAAACGTGTACCACCAAACCAGACGAGTTGGGTGAGCGTGATGATCAACATGCAGTGCTCAGCCAGACTGTTACTCAATTGGAAGAATACTTTGCTGGGCTGCGTAACGAATTCGACTTGCCCCTTGCAGCGACAGGTACGGCTTTCCAAACTCAAGTTTGGGATGCGCTAACGACTATTCCTTACGGTGAGACATGGAGCTACCAAGACTTGGCAAATGCCATCGGTAATCCCAAAGCGGTACGTGCGGTGGGGCTGGCGAATGGTAAAAATCCGATTTCGATTGTGGTGCCATGCCATCGTGTGATCGGCAAAAGTGGCAAGCTTACGGGCTATGCAGGCGGGGTAGAGCGAAAGCAACGATTACTCGCATTGGAGAAGGGCACGCCACTTTAAGTGAGACCATTCTCAGAATCCGGCAAGGTTTATCTTATTTGGCTAAATTTTGTGTAGGGTTGTTGTGCTAATAAACAATCCAGAGCAATGAAAAAGGATAATAAGGATATGTCTTTCAATACGGATTTTGATGCATTCATAAACCAAAGCTGGCAGCAACATGAAGCGCAGCCACAACAAACATACAATCAATTAGAACAAGCGCTTAGCGAGGTGGAAGACACTAACCATGCTGAGCGCATCTTACCCTTGATGTTGCACACATCCATTGGTCATCTGCACGACCCAAGCCAGTTTCTCTCCAGTTTAGATAAGCTCGAAAATGGCGTAGCGACTCAGTGTCTAGCGCGTCAGAGAGCCAAAGCCGTTGCACAGTACTTCGTTGACCAAAATAAAGACCCGATTACGGATCTAGATGATGTCGATCAGCGTCGCGTGTTTGCTCAAATTGCTAACGAGCTGTCAGCAATGAATGAACTAGAGCAAGCGAGCACGTGGTTAGCAAAAGCAGCCAACGGTATAGATTCAGATCAAGCTGCCGAGCCTTTAGCGCGTTCAATTGCCATTACGGGTAACAACCTTGCCTGCCAATATGAAGAGCTTGAAACCTGCTCTGAGGTGCAAGTAGAACACATGCTAGAGGCTGCTACATTGGCGCTGGAGTATTGGAAGGTAGCGGGAGGTTGGATGCAAGAAGAGCGCGCAGAATATCGCTTAGCAATGAGTTTGCTCAAAGCAGGAAACCCACTCAAAGCCAAAGTGCACGCTGATCGCTGTGAAGCAATCTGTCGACAAAATGGAGAGGACGCTTTTGAGCTTTTCTACGCGCATGATTTATTGATGTTGGTGCACTACCACTTAAGCCAAGCGAGTAAGCAAAAACTGACTGCGGATGACCAGAAGTATTGTGAGAACTCACCATTGGCGTAGCTAGAATACGTGAGAATAGAAAGTAGCAAATAACGGCTTGAACCTGATAACAAAAAGGCAGTTAAGCCCACTCAATTAGGATTAACTGCCTTCTGTTTTCTACTATGCCCAAGCGACTTCAAACGCAGGTTTCAAATCAAGTGATTCTCACTTAACTAAGCATCCGAGGTGACCTAGGTATACAAGGAATTAGTTGCCTTGATTTTGGCTTTGAAGCTTCTCTTTTGCTTCTTCAACTTTTGAGAAATCCAATCCCAACTCATCCACCGCTTCTTTGATTAGCACTGGGTTTTGCATCACTTGCGCCATCAGCATTTGTAGTTTGTCTTGTGGTAGACCTAGCTGGCTGATTGTTGCCATTGCCGCAAGAGGGTTTTGGGTCAGAGTCTGAAAAATCTCGTTGATTTGTTCGTCGCTGATATTGTTCTCTTTCAACAGCGCAATAATCGGGTTCATCGCATTTCCTTTTAATCACAGAATGAAATAGAACCCGAGTTTATCATTTGGCTGGGTTTGGTTGAACTAAGAACTGCTCGCGAAAGCATTTGTTGGTTCTACCGCGCGTTTCCGGTAATTGAATAACATGCTCAAGCTGATCACCGCGGTGAGAGACTCTGCGAAGAGAATGCTTGCCCAAATACCGTTGTGCGGGAAGAACTTAGGCAGTATCAAAACACCCAACGCAACAAAAACAAACCCTCGGCTCAATGAAATGAGTGTTGCTTGCTTTGGTTTGGCAATGGCTTGGAACAAATTAGCAATCACCATGTTTAACCCCATCAAAGGCACGCCGAAGAAGTAGAAGGTGAGCGCAGTTGCGGCAAGTGGGATCAAGTCGTTGCTGTTACCTAAGTACACCGATGCAATCATGGGCGCCAATAACCAAATCCCCATTAGGAAGACGGTGCCGCTACCAATTGCCGTTTTTAACCCTAGTTTTAAGATCTCATCAATGCGCTCTGGGCGAGCTGCGCCGTGGTTAAAGCTGATGATTGGCTGACACGCTTGCGCGATGCCGACCATGACAAAGAGGGCGAACACACCGACGTTTGTAGTCAAGCCGTAGGCAATGATATGACTCTCACCAAATTGAGTCAGCAAGACATAATTAAACAAAACAATGGTCATTGCAGACGTGACTTCGATAAAGAATGTCGGAGTACCGATGCTTAAGATCTCTTTAGTCTTGCTGAATCCGATGCCTTTTAAGCTCAGTATCAAAGCGCCTTTCTTTTGCACAAAGTGAGTCAACAAAATCAGTGCGATGACCGCTTGAGCTATGGCCGTACCATACGCTGCGCCTTTCATCCCCATGTTCATCTCGATGATAAATAGGTAATCAAATGCGAGATTAGTAATGGCACCAATCGACATCGCATAGGTTGCCAATTTGGGGTTGGTGTCGTTACGTACAAAGCAAGACAGTACCCAAGCGAGGGAATAGAGAGTAAAAAACGGCAACAGTACAACAAGGTAATCATGAGCAAGCTGAGCCAAGTGGCCTGAAGCGCCCATCAAGGCAATCAATTCATCTAACCAAATGAGAGCGAGCGTCACCGTGATAGTGGATAGCAAAGTGGTAATCAACATGGATTGGCTAAACCACATCTGGCTGGACTCGGAGTTGCCTTTACCAATTTCGATCGACATTTTTGCGGCGCCACCAATGCCAACCATCATGGCGATGGCAGTAAAAATCGAAAACGGTGGAATGACTAAGGCAATAGCACCAAGTCCATCGGGACCAACGCCCAAACCGATAAATAACGCATCGCCCATGATGAACAAAGATTTGATCACCATGCCAGTGAGAGCAGGCCACAGGTACTGATAAAAGGATTTTGAAATGGGATCAGTTTTTAGATTGATAGCCATGGAATAGAAAAATACCCGAATGTGGTGGATTTATGTTCGGGTATTATCAGTACATTTAAGCGTAGCGAAAAGGGATTATCCGCCCATTATATTGCACTATCTAAACATCGGAGACGAAATTCCGCTGGTGTTTCTCCTTTTTGTTTCCGATAGAAGCGGCTGAAATAGGCAGGGTCATCAAAGCCTAATTCAAATGCTATGGTCTTGACGGTTTTCGTCGAAAACACCAGTTCTCGGTTGGCTTCTAATATGATTCGGTCATGAATCAGTTGCGTGACCGTCTTGCCTCTGTCGGCTTTCACTAACTCGTTTAGACGTTTGCTGGTGAGAGCTAAGGCATCGGAGTAGAACTGGCATTTCTTTTGTTCGCGATAATGCAGCTCAATTAATTCGGTCAACTGTACGATGCGAGCGTCTTTCTGCTCCCCTTTTTGAGACGGTGTTTTAGCAAAGCGTAATGCATAACGTAGAAAGCTGTTGATGAGTGATTCGACAAGATCCCAATCACAATCCTCTCTTTCACATTCTTCTTTGATTAGGGTGTAAATTGATTCTAGGTAGGGAAACCCTTCGTCGCTGCAATCGAGGTATGGCGGTCGTTCAATCGTAGAAAATACGCTATTCACCAACTGGGTGCTGCGTGGATTGGTTTCAGCAAAGCCGGGACGGAATATCAACATGCGAATGTTTTTGCCCATGAACTCGGAATGGTGAACCTGCCCTGGTGATATGGTAAATAAGCGACCCAGGCGGTTTTGGTATTCGACGAAATCGATGCTCTGTGTTCCGCTATTATCTAAACACCAGACAATTTCCCAGTACTCGTGACGATGCGGTTCGATGTATGGGTCTTCTTGGATGTCCGAAAATTCAAGCGCTCGACACGGTTCACCTAAAATGAGTCGCACTTGTCGAATTGGCGAAATCATATTGCTCATGAGGGCATTCAACAGCTCTTGGGGATTATGATTTCATCATTATGAATCGAATAATCAAGATTGTGCACGGAAATTTTTGTCCTCAGTAGCCAGTAAGTTCCATATAACCAGTCCCAGAATGAGAGCCATCAATACGCACCGGGCCTTCCCAATAAGGCACTGAAAGCGGCATTTTCGCGTTCGGGTTGAGTGCAGAAACCGTAAGCTCGATTTGCTGCTTAGGAATCGACACTTGCCACTGGGTTGGATACTTTCGCCCTTGGATTTCTGTTTGATTGGTTGCCTCTAACTGAATGTCTTTTTGTGGGATAGCGATGCCAGAACCATCTTGCTGCATCAGCCTTGCGCTGGAGTAACTGGCTTGACCGGTTTTGGAATCTCGCAATTGGAACACTACCAAGCTGGTCTCGTCACTCAACCTTAGGGCAAACCAGTCCCAGCCTTGTTGTGAGTCGAGTAAGAATTGCGAGCTCCACTCTCGGTCTATCCAACCTTTGCCCGACACTTGATGGATTTCGCCGTCGATAGTGACTTCACCGGAAACATCAATAAATGGTTGGCTGTAGTAATACGAAGCCACCTGTCCATCGGCACTTTTGGTGCTGTAACCTTGTTCGCCTTGCTTTTGATAAGGTGCGCTGTTGGTAAGCGTCAGCAAATAGCCAAACTGTTCCGAGTTCGCCTTCAATGTTGCAGGGAAGAGATCGGTGGTTGAAGAAGTCCACTGCCAATCATCGAGATAAACCCGAAATGGTGAAGTGTCGACGCCGGCTAGAGAGGCTTGATCGCGTGACCATTTTTCATCGGCGTAGTGTTTGTCGGTTGTGGTGACCGCGCTGTGTGCCATGAAGATTTGCTGAGTCTGCCATTCGGTTTTCTTTACGTCATCTTCGCCCTTTGGCGGTGGCGGCGGTGCAGCAGCAAAGCGAAATTGTGTCCATTGGACGCCAAGTGGGTTGCTGTCTTCATCAATTAAGTTAGCGGTTAAGTACCACCATTCATGACGAAAATTCGGGTGCGCTTGATGGTCTGCTGGGAAGGTTAGTTCAACCCCTTTTTCCACGGGTGTGAATGGGTTGCTCTCACTTTGCGTATCTCCACTGCCCAGCAACGTGCCCATATTTTGTGTGCTCATATTTTTTTGTTGGGGATCTTCACATCCAAATAGGAATAGACTACCTATGAACAGAGTAAGTTTGCTTGCTAATCGAACCATCACAACACCTCGCTTTGCAAACTGGACACGACAGGCTTACTGACTAATCGCCACAGCGGAATCAAGGTCGCAATCACTGCCACCAAGATGGTGATCGCCGCAATGCTGAGGGCATCACTCCAATTCCACAGATAATTTAAGCTCCAACCAAAAGCGCGCAAGGTGACGATGTCTGTCAGCACATAACCCACTATGGCTCCGAGGGGTAGGGCGATAACCAGAGTAAAACTGACCAAAGCGACGATCTGTCCGACCACCATGGTCATTAATTTTCGACGGCTGACGCCAAGTGCATATAGCCTTGCGATGGCGGCTTTGCGCGCGTCGAGCAACATGAAACAAGCACTGAACAAACCAATCACCGCGACCATCAACGTCACGCCGTTGAGTGCGCGTGTAATGGCGAAGGTCTGCGAGAAAATATCCAACGCGATGGATTTGATTTGCGCCTGATCGTAGAGCTGACTTGGATGCAGATTCAGTTGCTCGCGCAGTTGGTCGTATACGATTTGTGGGTCACCAGATACTTTAATGCCAAGGCTTGTTGGCAGGTCGGTAAAGCCACTATCTTGCCATAATTTGGGTGCCAATAACACTTCACCATTGGGTGAACCGTAATCGTGAAATATCGCCCCCACAAGCAGGTTCTTATTTGGAACAGCATCAAGTGTGAGCTCGCTACCCAGTGATAAACCCAATTTGACCGCGGTTGGTTCACTGATCGCGACTGACTCACCTTGGTAAAAACGCTGCCAGAAGTTCTCCAAATGCGATTTGAACACCATGGTTTGCTCTAAGGTGTCTTTGTCTTTGGTACCAAGCAAAATCGGTAAGCCTTGCAGGTTATCGTCGACGTAGTATTGCTTGTAGACGGTCTCAACCTTGTCGAACTGTCCTAATGCGCGCTCTACATCTGCGATTTCCCCTTGGGCAGGGCTGACGTAAATATCGGCGTGCAACCTTTGTTCTAACCACTGTTTTAGGGTGGATTCAAAGCTGCCCACTAAGGTGTTCATCCCCATATTGGCAGTAACGGCGAGTAGCAGTGCCATCATGGCGAGAGAAAGCGGAGAAATCAGCTCGCGCAACTCAGCAAACAGATACTGCATCAAACCAGAAGTGGTGCGCTTTTCACACCAATTGGCTAATACGCTGAGTGTTTTGGGCAAGTACAAAGGAATCGACACTACAAGCACGCCGAGCCACGCCATGGTGAAGCGGTGATGCCCACTCAGCCATAACCCTGCGAGTGCGAGAGCCGTCAACGCAGCACCTATCACGAACAATTGGTTTTCGTTAGAGGCTTCTGGTGCTTGATAAAATCCGCCATGAGAGGAGAGCGGTTGGCGCACTCGTTGTTTAAAGTGCTGCCAACATGCCAATAGGGTGGCGGCTAATGTGAGCAGAAGCGCTTGCGCCCACCATTGCCATTGCCAAGTGCCAGGCAGCAGTGTCGCACCATAAAGTTGCTCTAAAGTCAGTGCCACGGTCGGATGCAACCAATGGCTAAGTTGCATCCCCAATACAAAACCCAGCGAAGCACCGATGGTAACGAGAATAGTGAGTTCAACCAACAGCGCAGAGAACACAATGCTCGGCGCAACACCTGCCTGTTGGATTTGTACTAACAGACGATTGCGTTTCAGCAAGCTGTATTTTACGCCGTTGTAGGCAATGAACAGCCCGACTAAAAAGGCAAGTAAGCTCATTGCTGTGAGATTGAGGTGAAAGCTGTCGGTCAGCGAGCCAAGGTCTGTACTTTGATTATTGGAAATCCATTGTCCTTGTTCACCAATGATGCTTTGCCAATTTGCTTGCGTGTCTTTATTCCCTTTATCACCCGAATGGAAAACCGCAATGTAACTGAGCTGCCCTTGTTTATTGAGCAGTTGCTGGGCAAAACCAATGTCCATCAACATTCGGCTACCTAACTGCCATTCGTCGGGTAGCACCACCACTTGGGTTGGAATGTCGTCCAGAGTTAGGGTTTCTACCTCTCCTAAGTTTTGATGTTGAGATTGACTCATCATCACGATTGGCTTGCCGGCTAAAAGCTCAGGCAAAGGTAAAGCACTGTCGAACAAAGAGACGTTCTGTTGGTTTTCTGATGACTTTCCGTTTGCAGAATACCGAGAACGCGAAGAGATGGCGGCAATCAACTCGCTACCTTGCACTGACCAGCGACGCCCTTGTTCGTCTCTCACTCGCCCTTCGATTACAGGTAGTGCTGCACTGAGCCCGTTTTGTCTAAGGGTGAAGTAGAGTGATTCAGGCAGATAGTTTTGCCCTGCTGGTGGAATAATTAAGTTCTGAGCTTGTGCGCTAAGCTGCTCGGTAGACTCTGCATAACTGCGCTTGGCATTGAGGTTGATGGCTTGTACCGCAACAAACAAGGTCACAGCCAACACGATACCGATCAGAATCGCGGCGGCTTGCAGTGGTGCCTGCCGATAGTGCGCCGCAAACAGATTCAGGGCGAGTCGAGTATGCGTGAATCTGGTGTTTTGGAGCTTAGCTTGCTTCATGGTGAAGCTCATGTTTGTTTACTTGATGACTGTTCTGTAGCTGATTATTATCCAATCGCAGCCGTGTTTTCATAAACTCAGCGCAGTCAGGACTGTGGGTGACTAACAGCACTGCCGTATTGCCTTGGGTGGTGATTTCACTCAGTAGTTTCATCACTTCCAAACCAGCTTTTTGGTCGAGGTTACCTGTGGGTTCATCAGCAAGCAGCAGTTTAGGTTTGTGGGCTAATGCGCGCGCAATCGCAACTCGTTGTTGTTGACCACCGGAAAGGGCAGAAACATGTCTATCGAGCAGTTGGCTGATGCCCAGAGTCTCGACCAAGTAATCGCACCAGTCGTTCCATTTCTGTTGATTCAAATGCAGAGGGAAGGCGATGTTTTGCTGCACGTTGAGCGGTGTTAACAGATTGAATTGCTGGAAGATAACACCGAGCTTTTGGTGTCGAAATCGGCTCCATTGTGGGTCTTTCCAAGCCGTCGTGTTATCGCCATCTAACCACAACTCACCTTCGGAAAGCGGCTCAAAGCCAGCGATGATATTGAGTAGGGTACTTTTGCCGCTACCACTGGCGCCCGTCAGCGCAACACTCGCTCCTGTGTTCAACCTAAAGTCGACGCCTTCCAACACGCGATGTGTCTCTTTACCATCGACAAAGCTTTTACTCGCATGTTTAAGTGTGACAAGTGGGCTTTCCATTTCCTCTCCTTGTGTTCAAAGGTGTCGTTTCTTTTGGCAATGGTTATTACAGTAAGTTCTATAGAAACTTTAGACAACAATAAGATAAAAACAGCGATTTACATCGATTTCTTAATAACTTGTACTGAAAAGAAGAGGGATTGGATTAAACGAGGAGGGGATATGGCAGGCATTAAAAAAGCCCGAGTCAGACTCGAGCTTTCAAAGAAATTTAGCGTGGTCAGCTTACACGTAGTACGCTTCAACTTCGCCTTTAAGTTTGATAAGCATTGGGTTACCGAAACGGTCTTTTGCTTTAGGAGAAGCAATTTTTACCCAACCTTCGCTGATGCAGTATTCTTCTACGTCAGTACGCTCTTTGCCGTTAAAACGGATACCGATTTGGTGATCGAAACATTCTTTGATGAAGAATGGGCTACGTGGGTTACCCGCTAGGCGATCTGGTAGAGCTGGTTTAGCTGTATCTGTCATTTTGTGTGACCTTGAAGTCCGTAAAAAAAGTGCGCCATTGTAGTCAGTGCAAGGCGAGTGTTCAAGAAATGTTGATGTGAGTTTGAAGCGTATAACACTCACAGCCATGCTATCGTCTTTTTTGGCGTGAATACGCTCTCGATTTCAATTTGATAGCATTAAAGAAAGGTTGCATTATAAACAGATACGAGTACCTATCATTACATCTATAGCTTGTTACCGGTGATCAACTTTTATGAAATTAAACGTATCATTAAGGCGCAAAGAGATTTTGCGGTTCATCCAGAACGCCCAGCGAGGTGAAGTGAGTGACTTTGCCAAGCAATATGATGTGTCAGAAGTGACCATTCGAAATGACCTCAACTATCTAGAGAAACAAGGCTGCGTCAAACGTTGTTATGGCGGAGCACTGTTGAATAATCAGTTTGCGTTTGAACGTCCTCTCAATGATAAAAAGCAGCTCAACAGTAATATCAAGGCGAAGCTCGGAGAGTATGCTGCCTCGTTGATTGCGGACGGCGATAAAATCATTCTCGACTCTGGTTCAACCACAGAGCAAATTGCTTATCATTTGAAAGGCAAGAATGATCTTGTCGTCATGACTAATGGCATTAACATCGCCTATCACCTTGCCAATCAAAGTAATGTCTCTGTTATGGTCACTGGAGGCACCATGCGTGAGAATTCTTATTCCGTCCACGGTTTGAGTGGTGAGGACTTCCTCGCAGGCTATCGCTTTAACAAGCTCTTTTTAGGTGTTGATGGCTTTGACAAATCTACTGGCGTCACGACTCCTCATCAGGGTGAGGCTGACATTAATCGAAGAATGCTTGACGCGGCACAAGTCGTTATTGCTGTAACTGACTCATCAAAGTTTTCTCGTCAGAGTTTTTGCCTTATTGCCCGACCAGAGCAACTTGATATGCTCATTACTGACAGTGGCATCCCGTCCGATTACCTTGAACATCTCACTTCAATGGGCGTTGATGTACGTATTGTTGATTAGTGATTAGTGATTAGTGATATTGGTTTTTCTATCAATATCGTGACGATTATTTCTGATCGACTTAAACCTTTGTGCAACTTCAGCATCAAAAAAACGCCTTCTAACGACTTCATCGACCTTCAAAAAAATAACCGATATTGCATTTTGTGATCTCGCGCAGGCTGTAGTTCGAAACGACAGCTGTTAACTCTATTTCATCCTGCCTTTCACTTTCCTTGTATCGAAAGTGAGTTTTTATGCGCCCCTTTGTGATTACTTTCAATTTAATAACGAAAGAAAAGCCTTTCGTTTTTCATGAAGTGAAAGGTTTTTTGGGGTGAAAACGAAAGAAAAATGACTGTGATCTAGCTTTCACTTTTCCTAACTTCGCCCTGTTTTAATACCAACGAAAAGAAAATCGAAACATTTCTAACGGAAAGCGAAATGGAACGAAAGGAGAGTTGGTGAATGAACAGTGCAGAACGAAGACAGCAAATCATGGCTCATATTTGTCGTCATGGTTCAGGAAAAGTGGACGACTTTGTCGAGCATTACAATGTATCGGCTGTCACCATTCGCCACGACCTCAATCTTCTAGAAAAAGAAGGCTGTGTTTTTCGCTGTTATGGTGGCGCAACACTCAACCCTAACTTTGCCTTTGACCAACCGCTCTACCGCAAAGATCAACTTAATCGCAGTGCGAAACAAGCGATAGCACAGGCTGCTGCGAGCCTTATTCAAGATGGTGAAGCGATCATTTTGGATTCCGGTACCACGATAGGTCTTATGCCGCAGTACTTGGTCAATAAGCAACAATTGGTTGTGATGACCAATGCCCTCAATACCGCCTACCAACTTAGCAAGATGGAAAACGTCGAGTTACATGTGGTTGGAGGTAGCCTGCGTCGCGCTTCTTGTTCACTGATAGGTAACCATGGTGAACAACAAATTCGATCTTACCTTTTTGACAAGCTGTTTTTGGGCGTGGATGGATTCGACCTGCTTGCTGGCGTGACTACGCCGGACAATCAAGAAGCTCAGGTGAATCGCGCCATGTGTGAGGTTGCTCGCCAAGTCATTGCTGTCACCGATTCAAGCAAATTTGGTCGCAAAAGCTTTTGCATGATCCGAGCTGCAAGCCAGATCGACGTCTTGGTCACAGATCGCAACATTCCCCATAACACGCACCAATCCCTTATTGAACTTGGCGTAGATGTCGTCATTGCGGATCAAATCGTTAACTAGGAATCAAAATGAAAGCGTTACTTTCCCTAATCGAGCAACACAAACAAGGTCAGCTTACCGGTATTTATGCTGTGTGTTCTGCTCATCCCTTAGTACTTGAAGCTGCGATAAAGCAGGCTGCGCAAAATGAGCAACTGGTTTTGATTGAGGCAACGTCAAATCAAGTTAATCAGTTTGGTGGCTACACCGGAATGACGCCACAAGATTTCGCGAGCCACGTATTTGATTTGGCTGAGCGGGTTAATTTTCCCGCTGAGAACGTGGTATTGGGTGGCGATCATCTTGGTCCTAACTGTTGGCAGCACTTACCAGCAAGCCAAGCAATGGAATATTCAGCGCAAATGATTCGAGACTATGTTTGCGCGGGCTTTAAGAAGATTCATCTCGATTGTTCAATGCCTTGTGCCGATGACGAGGTACCGCTGAGTGAAGAGCTAATGGCGCAGCGTGCTGCCCAGTTATGTTTGGTGGCAGAGCAAGCATGGAAAACGGTCGGTGGTGAAGCGCCAGTGTATGTGGTTGGCACGGAAGTTCCAACGCCAGGTGGTGCTCTTGAGTCGCTTGAAGAAGAAGGTATTCAAGTGACGAAAGCGGAAGAAGCATTGGCAACGCTAAATGCTCATCATCAAACGTTCAGTGATATCGGGCTTAGCTATGTTTGGCCTCGTGTGATTGGCTTAGTGGTGCAACCAGGAGTGGAATTTGATCACCACTCAGTACATCACTACCACAGTGCGGCAGCGCGATCGTTAAGCAATATGATCGACAGCCAACCAAACCTGGTCTTCGAAGCGCATTCTACGGATTACCAAAACCCAGAGGCATATCACCAACTGATTCGCGATCATTTTGCGATTCTCAAAGTCGGTCCAGCTCTCACATTTGCTTTGCGTGAAGCCTTGTATGGTCTGGACTCTGCGGAGAAAGAGTGGTTAGGCGCTCATCATGCTTCTCACTTACGCGAAACCATAGAACAAGTGATGAGAGAGCAACCTAATTATTGGCGTTCTCACTACTCCAGCAAAGGGCATCAACAATATCTCGATTGCAGCTACAGCTTGAGTGATCGCATCCGTTACTACTGGAATCATCCAGAGGTTAAAGCGGCGCAGCAAGCTCTGTTTGACAACTTAGCTGCTCACCCTCTGCCAATCACAATCCTTAGCCAATATTTACCCAACCAAGCTAAGGCAATTTCTCAACATCAAATTCAAAATCAACCTGCTGAGATTGTCGTGCACAAGATAATGGAAGTGACACAAGTCTATTCCGAAGCCTGTTACGCCAATTCAGTGGCTAGCAAGGAGACGACCAAATGAGTTCAGTTTTAGGCTATGAGTTGCCATGGTTAGAACAACGTAATGGTGTTCATACGGCTCAAGAAATCAGTCATCAACCTCAGTTATGGCGAGCACTTTCTACCATTCTAGAAGAGCAGTATGAGGCAATCCGCGATTTTCTAACGCCTCTGCTTGAGCAGCCAGACCTACGCATTATTTTGACTGGTGCGGGCACATCTGCATTTGTCGGCGATGCGGCAGCACCATTTATTCAAGAGGGGCTGAGATTTCAAGTTGAGTCCATCCCAACCACGGATTTAGTGTCAAACCCGGAACAGTATCTGGACCCGAGTCGTCCGACGTTGGTCGTTTCTTACGCCCGCTCTGGTAATAGCCCGGAAAGCGTTGCTGCTGTTGCTCTTGTCGATCAGCTTGTTCCTCATTGTCATCACTTGCTCTTGACGTGTAACCGTGACGGGGAACTCTCTCATTACGCTCGAACTGCACAAAATGCTTGCTGCGTGATCATGCCTGAAGGCTCAAATGATAAGAGCTTTGCGATGACATCAAGCTTCAGTTGTATGTTGATGTCTACGCTGACGTTATTTGGTGGTCAATCTCCAAAGCAATGGCATGAACAAATTGAAGTGGTAGCAGCACTTTGCGAAGCCAAGTTAGAGCAATGGGAGTCTGCTATTAAGGCGCTCGCCAGCCAGCCTTATGAGCGTTTAATCGTAATTGGTAGTGGTGGTTTTGCAGGGCTTGCCCGTGAAGCATCACTCAAATCGCTTGAGCTAAGTGCAGGTAAAGTGATGACGGCTTTCGACTCATCTCTTGGCTTCCGCCATGGCCCTAAATTCACCATTAACGATAAAGCGGTCGTGATCCAGTTGCTATCAAGTGACGCTTATACCCGTGGGTACGATCTGGATTTATTCAATGAGATCCGTCGCGACAAACAAGCATTAGCTCATATTGCTCTCACAGAACTGTCTCTCAACGAAGACGATGTTTTTGAATTTGGGAGATTGGACTTGGGCGATCAGTGGCTGTGCTTCCCATTCATTCTCTTTTGCCAAATGTTGGCATTTGAAAAATCACTTCAACTGGGATTTGGACCGGACAATCCGTGCCCAACCGGTGAAGTCAATCGTGTGGTGCAAGGTGTCACCATCTACCCATTCAACAAGTAACGGATTCGAAAAGGAATAGACCATGCCAAATATCGTGTTAAGTCGTATTGATGAGCGCCTCGTCCATGGGCAAGTGGGTGTGCAATGGGTAGGTTTTGCGGATGCCAACATTATTGTCGTTGTGAACGATGAGGTAGCAGAAGACACCATTCAACAGAACTTAATGGAGATGGTGCTAGCAGATGGCATCGCAATCCGATTTTGGACGGTGAAAAAGACCATCGACACCATCCATAAAGCGGCTGAACGCCAACGAATTCTAATGGTTTGTCGCACACCAAAAGATTTCCGCCAATTGGTGGAAGGTGGTGTGCCAATTAGCAATATCAACGTCGGAAACATGCACTACGTTGAGGGGAAAAAGCAAATTGCCAAGACGGTTTCAGTCGGAATTGAAGACGTTGCGGAGTTTGAAAAATTAAAAGCACTAGGGGTGAAATGCACGATCCAAGGGGTGCCAACTGAAAGTGCGACTGACCTCTTTACTCTTATCTAACAATAGGAAAGAAATCATGGAAATAGGACTCTTACAGGCCTTGATGCTCGGCATCTTAGCCTTTTTTGCTGGCCTAGATTTATTTAATGGTCTTACTCACTTCCACCGTCCGGTGGTGCTTGGTCCACTTGTTGGTCTGATTTTAGGCGACTTGCAAACCGGTATCTTGGTCGGCGGTACGCTTGAATTGATTTGGATGGGACTTGCCCCTCTTGCGGGGGCTCAACCACCAAACGTTATCATCGGCACCATCGTGGGTACGGCTTTTGCGATTACAACCAAAGTCGAGCCAAATGTTGCGGTTGGTGTCGCTGTGCCTTTCGCCGTTGCCGTACAGATGGGCATTACGCTGCTCTTTTCTGCAATGTCTGCGGTCATGTCTAAGTGTGACGAGTACGCACAAAATGCGGATAACAATGGTATTGAACGCGTGAACTATATGGCACTTGCTGTACTCGGTTCTTTCTACTTTCTGTGTGCATTCTTACCCGTTTATCTTGGGGCTGAACATGCAGGGAAAATCGTTGAAGTACTACCGAAAGATCTCATTGATGGCTTAGGCGTCGCTGGTGGCATCATGCCTGCAATAGGCTTTGCTGTCTTGATGAAAATCATGATGAAGAACGCCTACATCCCTTACTTCATCCTTGGTTTCGTCGCTGCTGCTTGGCTTCAACTGCCAATCTTAGCGATTGCCGCGGCTGCGACGGCCATGGCCATTATCGACTTCATGCGTAAAACGGAACCCACTCCTGTAACTGCACCTGCTGAGGACTTTGAAGATGGAATCTAATGTAAGTAACGAACTCGACCTTCGTAGCCAAAATGTTGATGTGCAGCCAGCTCCTGGCGTGGCTGAAGATGAGTATGAAAATAAAGAGATTGGTGCAGATCTAACCAAAGCAGACATCAATCGTATGGCGTGGCGCTCGCTGTTACTCCAAGCGTCTTTCAACTACGAACGTATGCAGGCTTCTGGTTGGTTGTACGGACTACTGCCTGCGTTGAAGAAGATTCACACCAATAAAGCTGACCTATCTAAAGCAATGCAAGGTCATATGGGGTTCTTCAATACTCACCCGTTCTTGGTGACATTTGTCATGGGGATCGTTCTGGCGATGGAACGCTCCAAGCAAAACGTCAGCAGTATTCAGAGCACTAAGATTGCGGTTGGTGCACCAATGGGTGGCATCGGTGATGCGATGTTCTGGCTGACTCTTCTTCCTATTTGTGGCGGTATCGGTGCAGACCTTGCGCTGCAAGGCTCCATCATGGGGGCGGTGTTCTTTATTGTGCTGTTTAACGTGGTGCATTTTGGTCTGCGATTTGGTCTCGCACATTATGCGTATCGCATGGGGGTTGCTGCTATCCCTGTTATCAAAGCCAACACGAAGAAAGTCGGACACGCGGCTTCGATGGTAGGTATGACGGTGATAGGTGCTTTGGTGGCGACTTATGTTCGTCTATCGACGACCGCAGAAATTACCGCCGGTGATGCCGTGGTGAAACTGCAAGGCGATGTGATCGATAAACTCATGCCAGCGTTTCTTCCATTGGTCTACACCCTAGCTATGTACGCGCTCGTCAAGCGTGGTTGGAGCCCGCTAAAACTTATCGGTATCACCGTGGTGTTAGGCGTTGTTGGGCGTTTTATGGGTTTCTTATAAATCACATTGGATACACAAAACATTGGGGTGGAGTGCTCTGCCCCATTAAGGAAACGTAAATGATTGCTGTAATTCTATCTGGTCACGGAGGGTTTGCTTCCGGTCTTGCCAAAGCGGTGTTTCAGGTTATTGGGGAGCAACCTCAATTTAAGTTTATCGACTTTCCAGAAGAGGCAACGACTCCGCAACTGGAAGTGTCAATGCGCGAGGCGATTAATGAAGTTGATTCTGGCGAAGGTATTGTTTTCTTGACTGATTTGTTGGGAGGTACACCTTTTCGTACTGCATCACTGATCAGTCAAGAGCGTGACGATGTCCAGGTTGTAACGGGAACAAACATGCAGATGGCGGCTGAGATGCTTTTGGAACGTGATGAACTCGATCTCGCTGAGTTTCGCGATCAAGCGCTGGCTTGTGGGCATCGTGGCATTACCTCGTTGAGTGCTGAAATGGCTGAGAAAGCTAAACATGTGGGAACGGTAGAAGAAGATGGCATCTGAACAAGATCGTGCAAGGCATTCTTGCTACCGAGCTCAGCGTGTATTGCAAGGTGATAGATGGCTTGATGATGGGCTAATTCGCATCGACGAAAATGGGGTGATTGATTCTGTTGAGCCATTCAACCCTCATGAACATATTGATTTTATTGACTTAGGTGAGGTGAGCATACTACCCGGCCTGATTGACAGTCATGTGCATGGAGCCAAAGGCTGTGACGTTATGGATGCCGAGCATGACAGCCTCAATACGATGTCTCGCTATTTCGCGAGCTTGGGCGTTACCGCATTTGTTGCCACAACCGTAACCGCTCCTGTGGCAAAAATTCGTGCCGCGTTAAAGCAAGTTGCTGTGAGTAAACGACATGGCGTTGATGGTGCTGAGATCTTAGGTGCGTATCTAGAGGGACCTTATTTCACCGAGAAGAATCGCGGCGCGCACCCGACGACATGGTTTAGAGATTTATCGCTCGAAGAGTTGGAGCAGTGGATTTCTTATTGTGATGACCAGCTCGTCACCGTCGCACTGGCTCCAGAAAAAGACGGGGCAATCGATGCGATTCGTTACCTGAATAAACAGGGTATTAACGTGATGCTTGGGCATACCGATGCGAGTTACGACCAAGTGAAACAGGCGTTGGATGCTGGCGCAAATGGCATTGTCCACTGCTACAACGGCATGCGTGGTCTACATCACCGAGATCCAGGAGTCGTTGGGGCAGGGCTTATCCACCCTAATAGCTATGTCGAAATGATTGCCGATGGGCATCACGTTCACTCTGCTGCTATAGATGTCGCGCATCGCTGTTGTGGTCAACGCATGACGCTGATTACCGATGCTATGAGTGCGACAGGCATGCCTGATGGCCGCTACACGCTTGGTGAATACGAAGTGCAAATGAAAGGCGGCGTCGTTACTACAGAAAGTGGAAGTTTGGCAGGCAGCACTTTGACCTTGCCGCAAGCAGTTAAAAATATTCATAAATGGCTAAACATCCCACTAGAGCAAGCTTGGTTGATGGCATCGTTAACTCCGGCTCAATCGTTAGGTTTGCAACACCAATTAGGCACCCTAGAAGCCGGAAAGCGCGCATCTATGGTCGCTGTTAAATCAGATTTCTCAATTGTAAAAACTTGGGTCAATGGGCGTCTTGTGTTTGATGCATCCGTACCAAGTCAGGAGGCTTTATGTATCTAATTTCTTCCCGTGAAATGCTAAAACGTGCTCAACAAGCTGGTTATGCGGTGCCTGCATTTAATATTCATAACTTAGAGACGGTCCAAGTCATTGTTGGAACCGCTTCAGAGATGGGCTCTCCAGTGATTCTCGCAGGCACGCCGGGAACTTTTGATTATGCGGGTACCGATTACCTGATCAGTATTTGTAAAGAAGCTGCACATAAGCATTCGATCCCGTTAGTTCTTCATCTTGATCACCATGAAGACCTACAAGACATTTGTACTAAGGTCGATCACGGTATTCGTTCTGTAATGATTGATGGTTCGCATTATGCGTTTGATCAGAACATAGAGATTGTGCGCTCGGTGGTTCAATACTGTAACCGATTCGACGCAAGTGTCGAAGCTGAGTTAGGTCGTTTAGGCGGTCAAGAAGACGATCTGATTGTCGACAGTGCCGATGCACTAATGACCGACCCAGCTTCTGCCGCAGAGTTTGTTCGTCGTACTGGTATTGATTCGTTAGCTGTGGCAATTGGCACAGCTCATGGCTTGTATAAAGCGGAGCCTAAACTCGACTTTAACCGCTTAGATAAAATCCGTGGTGTTGTCGATATTCCGTTAGTACTGCATGGCGCATCAGGTGTTCCTGATGAAATGGTTCGTCGTTGTATTGACCTTGGCGTGTGCAAGGTGAACGTGGCGACTGAGCTGAAGATCGCGTTCTCAAATGCTGTCAAACAACATTTTGCGCATCACCCTGACGCAAACGACCCTCGTAAATACATCACGCCTGGTAAAGCGGCGATGAAACAGGTGGTGATGGATAAGATCCATATGTGCGGAAGTGAAGGAAAGCTCTAGGGTCTGTTGACCCTAACAACTGATTATATTTGGTAAACTCCCCCCGATGACATGTTTACCTAGGTGCTAGGTCTTCTAGCACCTTTTTATCTTTATGGCATTTTAACCGTTATGATGTGGGTATTAAGCCCGATAGAACTTACTGTCGTTGAACACGTCACGATCACGTGGATCATTCGATAAGAACATCCATATCTCTTTCATGCTTTGTTCAAAGAATTCTTCCTCAAACACCACCATGGAACAATGTTCATTCAGCCTGATGACAAAAGATTCGAGTGCATCAAAACCGATGTTTTCGATGTCATCAATATCGATAAAATAAAGTTTCTTATCAGTTTTTTGCGCGCTTTCTGCGGGCAATTCGCCTTTACCAAGAGCAGAGAAGTTGAGCTCTACCGTCAACCCCGTGCGGTTTTGCGTGAGCTCATAGACGTCTTCTGATTGCGTCACAACGCTGTAATTCAGATCATCAAAGTAGCTGAGCGTTTCTTGCTTCATTGGGTATAAGTCTTCCATAAATTGTGCGAGTGCAATCTTGCTCTATTCGCTTATAAGCCTTTTAAATACTGAGCATTAGCAGTAGGGTGAATCGCAACATTCAGAGTGTCTAGATTCTGCTCATTGTGTTCATCAAGCAGCGTTGAAAAAGCCTCTATTAGCTCAGGTTTGGTGATTGTGACTTTGGTTTCTGTCTGGATATCACGTAGGTCAATCAACACGTCTGTAAACAGTTGCGGCAAATCTTGCAGTACTTGCAGGTTCAGCACGTTATGTTCGCTGTAAATTGCGTTATGGCTGCCTTTTTGCTTTTGTACCACATATGGGTTGTCTTTGAGGTTGATGATTGATGTGCGTTTATCACAACGCTTCAAACAACCTTTGTTAACCTTGATTTTGCGGCAACCTTCGGTTTGTTGGAACAAACATTGGCGACTGGTTAAGAGCGTATTTGGGTGGTAAATGCTGTAGTAACTGCGCATGTTGTGTGGGCGTTTAATATGACGCATTTGCTTCATGTTCAGCTCGTTTGAGATAAATGCTCCGCGTGCCGCGAATTCTTCTTGCAAACACTTAAACGAGTATGAGTTCACCGTATTCATTTGTGGACCTGCAACCCAACCTAATCCAAGCTCTTGAGCGAGTAAGCCTACGCCAGAGTTGTTGGTGATCAGCAGCTCTGGTTGGATAATGTCTAAGAACTTGCGTGCAGCTTGGTAATCGTCACCAATCAAAATTGCAGGGAACCAAGGCTTCAACGCCGTGTTTTCTTGGAATAAGTCGACCATAGCGTTTAACTCGCTCGCTAATCCCATTGGTAGTTGAAAGTACACATCGACATCGCGATATTTGCACAGCGAAGCATCTTCTAGCGACGAAATCAGTACCGATAGTTTTGCTGTCCCTTCACGCTCTTGTGGCTGAGGTAGCGTCGGTAAACTTGGTACATCAATTGCGCCTTTTAAACTACTGCCTGAGCTTTGTGTAGCCGTGACGTCGAAGTTTTGAGTCTTCTCGGCGACTTTTTCAATGATTGCGGTTTTGTCGTCGTATAGCTTCTTCTTCACTGTTTGCACATCGTCCGCGGATTCGCATTTGTATATCTTTGAGAAGTGTTTCACCGCATGGTCGCGTGGGTTGTCGATATACATCGCTTTACCGAAGTCGCCTTGCAAAAATGCGTTGGAGAAATCACGGTTGAATACGGTGTACAACTCTGTGGTGTCGCTCGACAGCTCTACGCCATCACATAAGCGATCAATCTGCTTACGCCAATTATCGACGACGGTGTAAACGTAGTGGGACTTCTTGATGCGACCTTCTACTTTCAATGAATACACACCTGCATCGGCAAGTGCTTCTAGATCGCCAAAAGCTGAGTTGTCTTTCATGTTGAGCGGGTAGCTGTTGCCTGTCTTGGTTGTCTCGTATTGCTCACGACAAGGCTGACTACAGCGTCCACGGTTGCCCGATGCACCATTACGCGCTGAGCTAATGTAGCAAATGCCAGAGAAACCAATGCAGTAAGAGCCGTGAACGAACACTTCCATCATCACGTTGTGCTGACGACCGAACTGAGCCAAGTGTTTTATTTCATGGATATTGAGTTCACGAGAGAGGTTCACGCGGCTCGCTGTCAACTGATTGAGGAACAGAATCTGTCCTTCATTGTGAGTGTTGAGCTGGGTTGAAGCGTGTACATCTAACTCTGGGAAGTGGTTCTTGAGAATGTAAGCAAGACCAAGATCCTGCACGATTACGCCGTCAATCGCGGTGTTGTTCAACTGGCTAAGTAAGCGAACGATAGCAGGAATTTCGCTTTCTAGAATTAACACGTTCAACGTGAGGAAAATTTTACAATTGTGCTGATGCGCCAACTGTAATACGCCGTTCAAGTTATCTAAGGTGAGGTTGGTTGCGCGGTTACGTGCATTAAAGCGGTCAAGTCCGCAGTAGATGGCATCGGCACCTGCAGCAATAGCCGCTTTAATGGAATCTAAATCGCCACCTGGCGCTAATAACTCAAATTGATCGCGTGTCACTAGTTAACTCTTACTCAATAAAATAGGTTGCGTATTTTATGTGCTTCACAGTTTTAATGTTGGATTGATTAACGCTTTATTAATCTGAATCAATTATTGCCTGTTGGTCGGTCTATTGTGATTACGGGAAGTCATGACCTGAGTCCACATGCTCGCGAGTCGGTGACTTGGGTATATAATTTTTGGATATAGTAAAAATAAGGAACTGGCAGATGGTAAAAGTAATCACAGTTGGGTTGGTTGTTGCTCTGGCGTCATTTTCGACCCTAGCAGAAGAGAGTGTTATCCGCGTTGCAAGCCAACATTCGGTGCAAGATACAGCGAATAAATTTGTTCAGATTGCTCAGGGTAAAGGTTTGAATGTGTTTGCTCGCGTGAACCATCAAGAGAATGCGGCGAAGGTCGATATGACGCTACGACCAACAGAAGTGATCGTGTTTGGCAACCCAAAAGTAGGGACGCCATTGATGCAATGTGCACAAGAAGTGGCGATTGATTTACCGCAAAAAGTGCTGATTTATGAGGATGCAGAAGGTAAGACATGGCTTGCTTACAACAACCCAATGTATCTAAAAGAGCGCCACGGTATTGAAGGGTGTGATGAAGTGCTGACGAAGGTGAGTGGTGTACTCAGTAAGCTAACCGGTGCAGCGGCAAAATAGTGCTTGTAGAATAGGGGCTTATCATCGCTATCTAAGCTTACGACGCTATCATCTACATTAATTTTGAAAACAAAAATCCCCGAGATATTGCTCGGGGATTTTATTTTTAGCTGCTGTTGAACGCTAAGACTAAGTTCGTCGTTTATTGCGTTTATACTGGCTGCGGCTTGGGCTGATAACGCCCAGGTTTGTGGTTCATCGCCAAGATCAAGTTGGTCGCCACAGCGCCAAGTACAGAAAGAGCAATCAAGTAAACATCAACGATAAACAGCGACATCACTACGATGGTGCAGTCTAGAGCCATTTGTACTTTACCTGCTCGAATACCAAAGCGTTCCTGAAGAAAAAGCGCCAAGATGTTGAAGCCACCTAAACTCATCTTGTGGCGGAAAATTACCAGCATGCCCATGCCAATCAAACCACCACCGAGTAGCGCTGCGTACACGGGCTCAATACGAGAAATCTCAATCACATGGTGCAAATGGTCTACCGCAAAAGACACGATCGAAACCGCAATAAAAGTGTTGATGGTAAAACGCCAACCCATGCGCATCACAGAGAGAATGTAGAACGGCAGGTTCAGTGCAAAGAATATCTGGCCAAAACTGAAGTCACTGACTTTGGTAAGGAAGATCGCCAAACCGGCCGTTCCGCCAGTGAGCAATCCCACCTTGCTGAAGAAGATAACCCCAAGTGACACCAACGCACTACCGAGCGTCAAGGCCAAGAGGTTTTCTCTAAGGCTATGATCTTTATCCATAAAAGTATTTTCCTTGGTATTAAAGCCGTTTTAGCTGTAAGAACGAAACCAAAACGGATGCGGTTAGCAAAACGCCAACCAAATAGTGATAAATCGCTGAATAAAATGTCGTGAAAAGTGATTGATGTCGAGTTTTCGACCTAGATTGCGCGGATGTTAACTGTTTAACAGACTTTACACATTAAGCTAGGGCATGTTGCTCTTTTCTGTACGTATTTTGTTCAACAGCGCATCGGCAACCACCTTACTACCTTTCCTTGCTTCCACATTACAAGTCCGCTGCGCACCAGCACAAGAACTAACACGCCTTTAGCCAGCGTCTCTGATATCCAGGGTGAGTAGAGGTAAGTACCAAGCTGCAGAGCCGCAATATTATGTATCCAGCGCAACAGCAGGCTTGCGATAAACGGTCAAATAGCGCGCCCACTGGCATCAGCGTTTGCTTAATAAACCTAAAAAACCTTGCCTAATAATGAAAGAAATTCCCCTTGCATGCGCGGTAGTCTGAACACTCATTCCCCGACTGTATCTGGAGGTGCTGATGACGGCCGACCAAACCTTTCTGAACAACCTGCTTCTCGAGTTGGGTAACACTTGGCAACTGGACTGCTTAGAGCTTGATAACTTTGGACGTTGTGCACTGCTGACTGAAGAAGGCATCGAGCTGGCAATCGATATGGCAGCGGGAAGCAACCACCTTCAGTTTCTTGCAGAGTTAGGGGCTCTGTCGGAGGTGCAGAGAGAGCGTCACCTGACCCGTCTTCTTATGCACAACTTTGAAAATCCCGTCTTGCGTCAGGCACACTACGCCCTGAGTCCGCAAGGCGATCAGGTTCTGCTGCGCTACCAGCACCCGATTGAAGGGTTGGAGCTGGAACTACTGGCGAACCTGCTTGGCAACTTTATTACCACAGCGACTGATGCCAGAAACGCTCTTCAAGCCCCTTTAAAGGAAGAGGCTAAAGCACCTTCTCTGTTTTGCGACGCGCACCTGTTAAAAGGTTAAGGAGTCATTATGCCGGTAACTAAACTTCTCAACACCTTGTTTAAAGGTGTCTCTCAGGTACATCAGAGTGCACCGAAACAGGCGCCGAAACTGGAAAAATCTAAATCAGAACTTCCGGGGGCTGCGCATTCAACACAGAGTATGAGTGAGCCGCTAAGCCAGAACCCTGTAGGTTTGCAGAGTGCGCCTCGCATCCATGATGAGGATCTCACGCCACTTGCCAAAGCTTTTAGCAGCGCACTGCAACAATACGTAGACAATAAACCGGAGAAGCATGGCGAGTTTCTGCGCGGATATTGTGAGATGGAAGAGATCAAGGGACGGATCACCATAGATGATCAGGAAAAAGTCAGGGTCATCAGACTGCCCCGCTCGCCGCAAAAACTGGCAGAAATGTTTAACCTGATGCTAGAAGGTCACTCAAGGTTCGGCTCTATGTATAAAGCGTTAACCCGACCTTTAGAGAGCAAAGACAATATTCTGGGTTCGTACCTGCGCCTTTCTCACGGCAAGGTAAAAGCCGCTAAAACACTGCCTGCCGAAGCGGTGACTAAAGCGGAGCAGACAACCAAAGCTAAGCCTCAGGAAACAAAAGCTGAAGCAGTGCCAAAAAACGCGCCGGCTCCTGCTGCCGAGCCACCGAAAACTGAGATTAAATTTACTTCCAGTGAACGTAATATGATCTCAGACGGTATCAACCAGATACTGTCCGACTACCTGCTCACTGGCAAGAAAGCGACCTCACACCAGGAGAAACTGAAAACGCAACTGGAAAGCGGCGATCCCATGATCAGCCGTTTCTTAAATGTGGCAAACGGCGAAATGAAGCTGAGTTGTCCTAAAGATCGCCAGGAGTTGAAAGGATTTCTCGAAGCGCTGCTTAAAGGTCACCGGGGCTTTGATACCCGTTTTTCTGCTGGCTCAAGCAGCCTGGTAAATCTGGTCAAACAAGCGGTGCAGAGTGAAACTGGCGCACTGCGCCACTACCTGAAGTGGGACAGCAGCAACCGGCTGACAACTCGCGCGCCGAGTGATGAGGCGATTAAAGCAGCAGAAAAGGCCGAACAACAAAAGCTTCTGATACTTGAGAACCGTGAAAAAGCCGCGCTGACCAAAGAGATCAAACTCTCTCGGGATCAACAGCCCGCTTTGATGGCTCGGGTTAAACTCGCCCGTCATCTGCAGGTGCACGCCAGAACAAATTGGCCGGAGCTAGAGTTCCGCTCGGTCCCTATAACTAGAATGACCAGCGCCCCGCTGCACGGTGACGAATCACTAACGCAACTGCGGGATATGGTCAAAGCTGTCAGCGGAGAAAACCGCGGTCTTGCCGGAGAGATAGAACTCAACCTAGAGCAGTTGCCGATAACAGCAGAGATCAGAGAGAAAGGCCTTCCGGTTACCCGGCTTCCTGTAAAGCAGGCGCTGACAGAACTTAGAGATAAAGTCACCAACATGGAGAAGGCTTCTTCAAACTGGTTCACCCGGTTGCTGTTTAAACCACAGCATCAGGCGCTGAACGAGATCAAAGGTCGCCTGAACGAGCTGGATAATCTGCGTCAGCAGCTCACCGAGTATTGGCCCGGAATGCCTAATCAGATCTGGTTTAGCAGCTTTGTGGCCAGAGAGGTAGAAAGGCTGAGTGATAAAATCATCCCAGAGCGTACGTTTGGTCCTATCCACCTGACCACACCCGAGCATAAAGCGTGGCAGGCTGTTAAGGCTGAGATGCTCACTAAGTAACTTAACCCCCTTGAGCGTGTTGAACTTTATATGGTCAGCACGCTCTACCTCTTCTTTCTAGCTCGGGCAACCTTCCCGAAATCTATACCCAGGTCACTTTCGCTGAACCATACACTCGGCTTTTCCAATACATTCACTGCCCCTTGGTGCAGCACCGGTACTGTGTTGATGAGCTTTAACAATCCAGCCATCAGCAACCCCTCTCGTAATCTGGATTCTTGGCTAATTCATTGAATAAGCGGGTTAAAACACCGTTGTTGGACCAGTGATTGGAGTGACGATAAACAGCGCTCACTCACTAAACGCTGCAGATAAATCACGCTAGGGAATGCCTGTGTGAAGTCGGTATAGTCTTCGAAGGTCATTCTATGTTTGGGCTTGTTGTATACACGGTCGGTGCTCTTCATAAGCTGAAGTGGTTTTTCCCACCGCTTATCAGTTACATTAGTCTAGGCATAATTTGGAGTGTTTTTTGCTCATGATACCTCCTTACCATGCAGTTCAAGAAAACATCATGAAAGAACAACACACTTTAGGTGAACAGGGAAGGAACAAGGAAAAATCATGATTAAACAAGTGGGTAGTACGACAATTCAGCCTTTGCATAAGCTTTCTTGTCATTGTGGAAAAGTGCAAATCGAACTGTCATTACCGAATGGAATCGAGAAGCCTCGACGCTGTGATTGTTCCATGTGCCGACGTCGCGGTGCGATTGTGGCATCGGTACCGTTGAACGGAATTCGTATCACTCAAGGTGAGGAAGTACTCAAGCTTTATCAGTTTAATACCAACACAGCTAAGCATTTCTTCTGTGGAGAATGTGGCATCTACACTCACCATCAGCGCCGCTCTAATCCGAGTGAATATGGCTATAACGTTGGCTGCTTAGAGGGCGTAAATCCGTATGAGCTGGGAGAGATAGAGGTGATGGATGGCGTGAACCACCCATCAGACCGATAAGAATTATTCCGATGGATTAAGGCAGTTTAAGTGAACAAGCTGCCATTCATCCAAAGGTGCGCGGCAATACTCGCTGCGTACCCAAGAGCAATCACCGGTGCCCATTTGAGATGACCAAAGAAAGTATATTGCCCCCTCGCAGCGCCCATGAGAGCCACGCCAGCAGCAGAACCAATCGACAGTAAGCTACCGCCAACACCTGCTGTTAGTGTCACCAACAACCAGTTACCCATCGACATGCTTGGGTCCATCGTTAACACAGCAAACATCACTGGAATGTTATCGACGATGGCAGAAAGTATCCCCACCATGACGTTCGCCCAAATTGGATTCCACTCGGTGTACATCACGTTGGAAACCAGTTCGAGATAGCCAAGCAAACTCAAACCGCCAACACACATCACTACGCCGTAGAAGAACAATAAGGTGTCCCACTCGGCGCGAGACACACGGTGGAAGACATCAAATGGTACAACAGAACCCAGACGCTTCAGCGCGTAGTCATCCCCGTTGGCAATCGCCATTGCGGCTTTTTTGGCAAGAGAATGTTTGAGTGTTTTTCGCAGGAAGTAGCCAAAAAATTGCAGATAAGCGAGGCCCATCATCATGCCGACCACTGGAGGGAAGTGTAAAACGGCGTGGAAGGAAACCGCTGTTGCAATGGTCAGGATAAACAAGCCAACGATACGTCTTGCACCACGTTTCAGTTCGATGTGCTCATGAACCGTATCTGGCTTTGTGTTTGGTACAAACAACGACATGATGAATGCAGGTATGACGTAGTTGATTAGAGAAGGTACAAACAACGGCATAAACTCAGCAAAGCTGACGTGTCCTGCCTGCCAAACCATCAGAGTCGTAATATCGCCAAATGGGCTGAATGCACCGCCAGCGTTTGCGGCAATGACGATGTTAATACAGGCAAGATTGACAAATCTTGGGTTGTCGCCAGAAACTTTCATCACTACTGCACACATTAATAGCGCTGTGGTCAAGTTATCGGCAATAGGAGAAATCACAAATGCAAGACTACCTGTGAGCCAAAATAACTTTTTGAAATCAAAACCTTTACCAACCATCCACGCTTGCAGTGCATCAAACAGTCTGCGTTCTTCCATCGCATTGATGTAGGTCATCGCCACTAATAGGAACAATAAAAGTTCAGCGTATTCCAAAAGGTTGTGTTCCAGTGCGGCTTTAGCAACGTCAGCTTGGTTGTGTTGGGCAAAGGTATAGCCAATTAAAATCCAGATTAATCCCGCGGCGAGCAGTACAGGCTTGGATTTTCGCATTTGTAGGTATTCTTCCAGCATTACCAGAATGTAGGCAATGGTGAAGAAAATCAGTGCGGCATAGCCGACGGTGGAATTGACGAGGTTAAGTTCACTGGTCGCAGCTGCAAACGTGGAGCTAGAAAATATCAAACAGCAAAACGCGACAATTGGGTAGATTGGCATAGACATTTCTCCTTGTCTGACTGGAGAAATTTTAGCCACATATTAATAGGTTAAGTGTGAGTAAGCTCGAATTAACGGTAGGAGTTTTGAATTGATGTAGCTTGCGCCACTACTTTCTGAGTGACGCAATGCTCGCCGCGCCAAATAGGATTACTGCAGCGTATAAACCATAGGTTAACCAATGGCTAATTTCTAAAAAAGGAACGAGTCCCTGACCTGCCCACATACCGCCTCCGTTTAATGAGCATTTTGTTGATGTCGGATAAATCTAAAGTAAATGAACAATGTTTTTTGTGAGTGAAAGCAAATTACAAAGTATTAGAAATGATAATTTTGGTGAGTGAGAGAGAGCTCTCATTTTTATAAAGTCTGCACTAGCCAAAAAGTGGTAGTACAGACCATACATAATGCTGAATGGATTTAGCGCAGTAATAGTTTTTTCAGCGGCGTAGCTTCAATGCTTTTTACAAGCAGCAGGGTTACCACAATGGTTGCTGGGTAAATAAAGGCGTCTTTAGCTAAGTTTTCTAGCCCTAATATACCTGCCATGTTCATCATGATGATGATCACCAGCAAATGACTCACGTAGATACCTAAAATGCTCGGTGACCACTTAAACACCCATGGCATATTGCCAAAGTTTGGATGGGCAAGAAGCCACATGAATACGCCTAAAGACCAGATCACAGTGCCAAATAAGAAGTCGTGTGAATTAAAAGCGATCTCGTCGTTCATCAAATAATAGGCTTCGGCAAAGTGCAGTGCCATACCAACCAAAATCAAGCGAATGGTGTTATTACGAGACCATTGCCACTGGTGTTGTCTCGCTAAGTAACCAAGCACAACCAACAATGTGCTGAAGAACGGACCATTGCGAGTAAAGAAGGGCGCTGGTAGCTCAGTCAGTGTGATGTAACTGCCTGCGAGTACCCCATAGACGTACAACAATATTGCCGTCGGGAGCAGCAACTGCGCCATGCCAACGCGAACCAGCAATGCAATGATAGCGACGGCAATCACAAGTGCAGGAATGAACCACAAATGAACTAAGCCGCCTTCTAACAGCGAGTTAATTGGGTTCGACATCAGGTAGCCCAAATAGCCTTGTCGCTCAGCGAGATAGCCTGCCTCCGCAACCACTTGCCAACGGAACGGCATTAACAGACAAATCGCACTCCAAACCAGCCATATCTTAAGCAAGGGCTTAGCGTAGTTTTTCAGTGTTTCAACGGGATTTGCGCTGAGTTTAGGCTGGATTAGATAACCGGAGATGAGGAAAAACAGTGGTACAGCAAAGCGAGCCAATTGGTTAAGCATGTACCCAACCCAAGGTACTTCATCCCATTGCCAGTACGTGAGTGCCATTTGACAGTGAAGCCCAACGATCGCGAACATTGCGATGATGCGGGCGAACTCTAAACTGGCAATTTTCTTTGTGGTTGCCATAAATACTTACCTAAAAAAGTGAAAAATCGCTGCGAAATTAACAGCTAATGGCTTGTTCATCGCGGTAAAAAATCAACTCATGTGCAATTGATAGTAACCAGTTTGTGAAATTCAGACCCATCTCAAATTTCGAAAATTCGTATTCATTGAGTTGCTCAATGTATTGCGATCGTGAGTGTGTCAGAGGGTATACATTGGTTTGACCAGTAAACTTTATATTGTAAAAAAGTACGACCGTGCTAAAAATGTATTTATGAAAAAAGGAAAAGTAACCAAAGAGCTAATACTGCAGCGTGCATTCCAACTGGCGAGTGAAAACGGGTTGGAAAGTCTCACTATAGGTGAGTTGGCGAAGCAGTGTGGCATGTCGAAAAGTGGCTTGTTTGCTCACTTCAATTCCAAGTTGAACCTTCAACTATCGGTGTTGGAGTTTGCCAATCAAGTATTCGCAGAGCGGGTTATTGCGCCTGCGCGTGAGTTGGGTGACAGCAATATCGAACGTAAAGTACGTGGTCTGTTGGACACTTGGATGACGTGGAATCACTCTTTTCAAGGTAGCTGTATGTTCCTTGATGCTTGGAACGACACCGCAGAAGAAGGCTGTGCGTTGCAAGCTGCATTACGTAAATCGATTGATACTTGGCTGAATTATCTTGAAATTCAAATCAAGAAAGGCAAAGAGAACCAAGAGTTTGTCGCCGATTTAGATACGCGACAAGCGACCTTTGATTTATACGGGCAGTATTTAAGTGCGCACGTGTTTTATTCGATTAAAGGGCAAGAAGAGAGCCAGAGATTGTTTTGGCAAGGCATCGATAATTTATTTATTCGATGGAAGCGCTAGCCCCGCGGTAACGGGCATAGTACGAGATTCATAATGAAGAGCGACATAGAGCGCTCTTTCTTATCAGTATAAAAAGCACGACCGTTCTATTTTGTGCAAAGCTGATAGTTAAGGAAAAGATCATGAGTGAGAAAATCTACTTCAATACTTCGCAGCGCTTCAGTGTTAAGCGTAGCTTGGTCAATATCAGTACGCGTTTGCACCATACGTTGGCACCGTCACATGCAAAAAAGACCGCGCGTAAGCTGTTGCTCACCCCAGCACGTACTCAGCCTAAAAATGCAGAGCCACAGGGGCTGATTAAAAGTGAAGTACAAGGTCATGCTGGTGCAATCAAAACTTATCAGCTTGGTAATGGTCCGGTATGGGTGCTGACTCACGGTTGGTCGGGGACAGCAAGTCAGTTCTATCCGTTGATGGAGCACATCGCCGCATCGGGTTACACCGCTTTGGCTTACGATCACCCTGCTCATGGTGAAAGTGATGGTCAGTATGGGCATATCCCGGGGTTTGTTCGTGGTCTAGAGGACGTGTTGGATTCTGTTGATGATGTTGCAGGTTTGGTGGGGCACAGTATGGGTACTGCGTCGGCGTTAGAATGTCGTCACAGCAAATTAGAAAACAAGCCATTGCTGTTGATTGCGCCTGTGCTTAACTACGTAGAAAACTTGTTTGGCAGCATTGCGCGTTCGGGTTATTCAATGAAGCTATTCAAAGCCGTGGTTTCGGAAGTGGAAGAGCAGTTTGGTTACCCATTGCAATCCATTGACCCTGAAAAGCGTCTCGCTGAGCGAAAAGCAAAAACTATCATTGTTCATGATGAACAAGACAAATTCACCAAACACGGTGTATCTGCGAAAGCTGCTAATGAGATTGAGCGAGTCGAATTGGTGACGACGCAAGGGCAGGGTCATGGTCGCGTCATGAAGTGTGATGAGGTATTCCAGAGTTTTGACCGTTTAGTTGACGCTCGTTGATCGTAGCGATGGCGCTTGTGAATCAAAATCTAGAATAACAAAAGGACAGCTGATGCTGTCCTTTTCTATTTTACAATTTTGATAGCGGTAGGTGCTGAATAACAACACCTTAGCAGTGTTTAGTTACAGTTAGCTGGACCAACTTCTTTCCAAACACCCCATTCGCCAGACTTGCTAGGATCTTGACCTTGAGTCCACCATTTCGCTTCCCAAGTTTTACCTGCGTAAGTCACTTGATCACCACCAGTGTAAACTGCCGTTGCATCCCATGCGTTAGTACAAGTACCACCGCCTGTGCTGTGCTTCGCTACAACAACGGTTGCACTTGCAGTTGATACTGCTTGACCATCACTTACGCTTACCGTGAAGCTTAAGCTTGTGTCTTGTGGGTATTCTGCTGCTGTGAACGTTACTTTCGCACCGTTGACCGTAGCATTTAGACCTTGTGGTAGCGTCCAATCGAACGTTAGTGTGTCGTTGTCAGCATCGCTAGAAGCTGAAGCATCAATCACAACCACGTCACCAGCGCTTGCCGTTGCTGGTGCAGAAACCTGTGCAACTGGCGCTGTGTTTGGTGGATCAATCACGCCTGCTGGCTTAACGGTGACTACAACAAGATCAGAAGCCGTTGCGCCTTCGTTATCTGTTACGGTCAGCTTAAACGTTAGTTGCTCTTCAGCTGCGACTTCTACCGCATCAAAGCTTGCTGTTGCTGTGTTCGCGCCAGATAGAACGACTGCAGTACCTGATACTTGCTCCCAAGCGTAACTTGCGATTGTACCGTCAGAGTCAGTTGAGTTGCTGCCATCAAGCACAACGCTTGCAGGACCTGTTACTGCTTGGTCTGCGCCTGCTGCTGCCGTTGGTTTACGGTTTGGTGGGGTAACGACGCCGCCAGCCATACCTTCGTGCATTGCATTAAGGATGTCGCCGTTATCTGCATCAATCTCCCAAGAGAATAGACCTGCTAGACCTAGAGATTTTGCGTAGTTGCCTTTCGCTAACACAGAACGATGATCGTCAAATGTGATTAGCTCACCAGTCGAACGGTTCCACACCCAAGGTGCTTCTGCTTGCGCATCATAGCCGTATTCAAAGCCGTTGATGCCAGTGTTGTTCGCACCTAGCATAAATGACTTAATACCTTTGTAGTCGATTACGCCATCTTCCCAAACACCTTGAGCTGTGCTGCCTTTCAGTTTGCCTGTTGCAGTACCGGTCATTGGGTCATTTGGATCTGTTAGCGTATCAGGTGTTACACCTTCCCAACCACGACCATACATCGCTGTACCAAGAACCAGTTTATTTGCAGGAACACCTTGCGCTAGAAGAAGCTGGATACCGTTATCTGCAGTGTATGCTGGACCTTTGTACGGTTCGCCATTTTCATCCACGCCGCTGCCATCACACTGACCAGGACGCATGAATGAGCCACAGTAAAGAGCAGTTTGGTGACCTGGAACGTTGTTCCAGCCGCCGTAGAAGTCGTAAGTCATCGCAAAGATGTAGTCCATGTACTGAACCGCGTCTGCGTAATCTACGTCTTCAATCTTGTCGTAACCAACACCGATTGCTGAAGTTAGCTCGTAAGTACGACCTGTTTCTGCTTCAAGTTCATCTAGCATTACACGTAGTTCACGCATCAATGCAATGTATGCAGGACCATCGTTTACAGGGTCACCCTTATCTGCTGCAGCGCCGCCGCCACCTGGGAATTCCCAGTCAATATCTACGCCGTCGTAAAATTTCCAAGTTTTCAGGAATTTCTTAACTGACGCGACAAAGGTGTCACGATTCTTCTTATCAACGAAGTCGTAGAATGGGTCAGAAAGTGTCCAACCACCGATAGATGGGATAATTTTTAGATCCGGGTTACGTTGTTTCAACGCCATTAGCATTGCGTAGTTACCCTTGATTGGCGTGCTGTATTCATGACCGGCTTGAGGGAAGCTCTTCTGATAAGCAGCCCACGGGTCATGGATAACCACTTCGTAATCATTCACACCACGACATGCCGTTTGCAGTGCATTAAAGCTGTTACCACCAACTGATTTTACTGATTCGTTTGGACCACAAATTGGGATAAAGCCGTAAAGGATGTGAGTTAGGTTATCAACTGGCATGTTGTCGACAGTGTAATCACGACCGTAGATGCCCCATTCAACAAAATAAGTACCCATCACGATACTTGGATCGGTGTTGTAGCTCTTGTTGTTCGGATCAACATTCATCGTCAGAGGCTTCAAGTGTGAGCCGTCTGTATCTGCAATGGTAATTTCTACCGGAGCGCTTTTAGAACAACCTGTTGCGTCACACGCTTCGATTTCCATTTGGTACAAGCCGCCTTGACCATATTCAAATGAAGCCGTGGTTTGACTGCCAGTGATAGCGCCTGTTGCCACTTTTACACCGTCAAAGTAGACGTTGTAAGTGTCGCCAGATGTGCCACTCCACTGGTTAAATTTCACTTTGATCTTAGCCAGTTCATGGTATTTGACCATGTCGTTGTAGCCAGATGTGGTTTCCATTGCCAATTCAATTTTAGAAAATTGAAGGTTATTGGAACCGTACATATCGATACTTGGTGCGGTTGGAGCCGCGTTTGCAGCGCCAGATAGTGCTAGGGCAACCCCAGCTGCACATAGGTTAAATCGAATCATAACTTCTCTCTCAATCCTTGAATTCATGCTCGTTTAGGAACATAAGCTGCTCTTGCGACAGAAAAGACAATCAATTCACACACTGTGCAAAAGCATCCCTTTGAGCATTTCAGAGGCTTATTTTTTTTCAAAAAAAAATAAATCAAGATTCGACCGTGTTACACAAAACTCACTACAAGAAACATAGTTTTGCATAGAAAATACAATATTGAGCCAAGATTTTATAAATATTTTGCATGTATTTAATTAATCGCTTACTCAGTCCGTAGGGGTTATTTTGCGAGTGAAATTAAACTTTTCTGATGAAACAGAAAGAGTTACGACATAGAGGTAGCGTTGAAAAGGAGGTTATTTGCGACTGAAGTGTTCGCTCAACGCTGCTCTGCGTTTGGAAGCTGCGCCAGTTTCTGAGCCCTGAACCGTGTGTTCGAAGCCTTTTAGGATAAAGCGTTGGTCAGGGATTCGAGGTTCAATGCGTCGTATCTGTGGAGAGAGATGAGACCCTGAGATTTGGTACTCAGTTTTGCCAAGTCCGGTGTTCAGTGTGACGACTTTGCCATCAAACTCGAATTGAGTGGCGATAAGGCGATGGTTGCGAAAGACACCTTCGGGTGTAAAAGAAAGCTGTTCGGTTTGATAAGGTGGCGCACCGATCTCTATCCATTCACCGTAGATTTTGTTTGGGTCGATGTAATCTAAGTAAGATGCGTACAACTGGTAACCAAGTACACTAATCAACGAGCAACCGAAAACAGCAAAGCCCCCTTTAATGATTTTGAACTGATGACGAGCCCAAAATGAGGGTTGCGGTTCTGGCTTCTGTTTCCTTTTCCTGCGCGCAGTGGTGGTCATGATTCCTACTTACCTTCCTTTTTTATTATGGTGAGAAGCTTGAGCTACAAAAACAAACAATCTAGCTTTTGAGACGGTGAAACTATGATCTGATGTCCACTTTTACATTCCGAAACACAGTTATTGAGAATTTGCTCTTTCAACTAAGACCCATTTAGAGACTTGAGTCGTAAACCGAAACAGGGTAAAAAAGAGCTGATTTTTGATAAGGAAACCAATAATGAGTATTAAGGAAAACAGTTATTTTGCTGGTGGCGTAAAGTCACTAGGTTTTAGTCAACAAGGGCAGGATGTCAGTGTTGGCGTAATGCTACCAGGTGAATACACGTTCGGCACACAAGCGCCGGAGCGTATGAGTGTTGTTAAAGGTGCGTTGATCGTAAAGAAAGCGGGTGAAGTGGATTGGGTCACCTACAATAGTGGTGAGTTCTTCGAAGTTGAAGGTAATTCATCATTCGAACTGCAAGTGAAAGACGCGACCGCGTACTTATGTGAGTACCTCTAAGCACTAAATAGAATTGAGATAAAAGCCACCTTTTGGGTGGCTTTTTTCATGCATGTTGTTCAGATACAAACGTTTTTTAACAACAAACTGATAACTTTGTATATACTTAATACAGGTGCAATCATCAACAAGGAGGAAGTGATGGCAGTACAACCTAAACATTCTGATCTCCCTCCTCGCTTTGAGGCGACGGAATTTACGACAGAGCAAAGGCACCGTTTCACGAAAGTTGCGAATGCGGCACAAAAGCGTCGTGCTTTCTATAAACGAGCGATTGAAAACAGTCTGGTCGGAAAAATTAAGGAACGGGCACTGAAACCCGTTATTCGTCCTAGAGAGGATAAACCAAGTAAAACACGCCAAGTGATTTGGTTGATTACGTTTTTGCTCGGCGGTTTATGGGCGATGTACATGTTTGCTTAACATGTGTGATAACGACCATTTGCACTTGCCATGATGCTAAGCAATTGGTCGTTATAAACTGGCATCGCGTTGTAACGAGGTCACATTTTCACTTCCCATTGCGCCAACAAGCGAATGTCTTTGATGGCGTAACTCTTCTGCATGCGAGCAATGCTCATAATAGGCGTACTGGTTTTTACCCGTGTGCTTTGCCGCGTACATGGCTTTATCCGCACAACGAGTCAGCTCAGATAGGTCATTCGCATCCTGATGATAGATAGCAACGCCAATGCTCATTGTAAGCTCATTAATCGTGTCTTCCGATTGATAGCCAGTTTTAAATAGATTGACGATGCGATCCATGATGGTGTCTAAGTCCTTTTTACAGCGTACATCGTAGAGCATGAGTACAAACTCATCACCCGCAAAGCGAGCGATCGAATAATCGTGTTTGTCTGTCTTTCGGTCTTTGTTGCGAATGTTGTTTTTCAAGCGTGTCGCGAAGTGTTTTAGTACGCGGTCACCCACATCATGACCATAGTTATCATTGATGTGTTTGAAGTTATCAATATCAAGGAAGACCAATGCGGTAACCGTATTACTATGGGTTTGATCTAGCTCCTCTAGCTTGGCGCGAGCCCAAGTTTCAAAACTCCAGCGATTCGCTAAGCCTGTCAATTGATCGAGATAAGCGAGTTCTTCAATCCCTTCTCGATAGAGAGTTTGGATGTAATTAACCACTTTTGAGTAGTAATAAGAAAACGTATGGCACACAAAGCAGATCGCCACTAAGGTGAACATAAAGCGACGCTCAGTCATTTCACTTGCAGTGGGAACACTTTCTAGAAAGGTTAAACCAAAAAAAATGATGAGTGTGTAACTGACACTGAATAGTAAGCCGACCTTAAATTCATTAATTAGAATAATGGCAGCCACAATGGGATAGAGCCAAAGCAACCTGCCGGATGGCGCGTCGTTATAGAGCAGCAGTAGTAAACCATCGAACATCAATACCGCGGTGAGCAGTAAATCTGCGTATTGATGATGCCCACGTACTTTAATTAAATAACTGATGGCTAAACATGCCACAGCACACAGACCAATTAAAAAGCTAAGCCCCCAGTTCCCTTCAAAGTAATGCAGCACAGAGCCATAGGCTAAAAATGCCGTCGCAATGCTGGAACAGAGAAATACAATCTTCTTTTTTCTTGTCGATCGGATATCCGCCATTTCCTCTAGGCGTGCTCCGGCCAATTTCGACATTGTGTATCCCTACTTTAGAATTATTTAATGCCTATTCTAGGTGGTAATTTAGTACTACATGGAATAGCAATACGTTTAATTGTGATATGAATCATGTTTGGCATGAATGTGAGTTATTGAATTTGTAAGAAATTTACGACCTGTGAAAGTTTTCAGGATTATGAAAACTTTCAAAAAACCAAGTATGAATTGCGCTTATTTTGAACAAATTAACGTGATTATTCTTAAACATTTCTGTGAAATGAAAGCGATTTCAAAATATGAATGACAAATTAGAATCTAATAACATTATGATTTTAATTAACAAAATACGGCGCTAGTTTCATGCGTTGTTTCATGTCATTTCGAGTGCTTGTGCCATGTGAAGCAGTAGCGACTTTTCAAACGTTTCATTCCTTAAGATCCCTATTGAAATAATTACACCTACAAAAACTTAGGGAAATCACATGAAAAACTTAAAGGTTTTACCTCTCACTCTTGCAGTGGCCACTTCGCTTGCTTCTCTTTCTACTTTTGCTGCCGATTCTGATGTAGAAGCTTTGGAAAAACGTATTCAAGAGCTGGAGAAACGCATTGACCCAACTTATGTCGATGACCAACAACCAGCGGTATTAACGCCGGACATTGAGATTCCTTATGGCGTTGTGTTCTCTGGTTATGCTCGTTACGGTGCTCACTACCAAGGGGGCGACCAAAAGTACGTGATGGTTGATGGCTCTTTTAACGGCTCATCCGCTATTGGTCGATTAGGTAACGAAGGCAATGGCGGTGAATTCCAGTTAGCTAAAGCATTTAAGAATGACAGTGGCGCAATCTGGGATGTTGTGGTGATGTTCGATCACTGGGGTGACGAGGTGAACCTGAAAAAGGCTTATGCAGGCGTTACGAATGTACTAGAGAGTCAGCCGAACGCTTACATTTGGGCTGGTCGTGATTTCCATCAGCGTCCACAACAGGGCATCAACGATTACTTTTGGATGATGCACGATGGTCAAGGTGGCGGTATCAACAACCTTGAGCTTGGTTCCGTCAAACTTGACCTTGGTGTGGTTGCTTCGGTTGAAAGCTGTAACCCGGAAATCACTCCGGGATCCAACCCTTCAATCTCTTGTACTGGTGGCTCTGGAACGGGTGATAGCGGTGCGTATGCATTCACATCTAAACTGCACGGCATTGATATGGGCTTTGCTGATTTAGAGCTTTACGCGAACTATGGTTTTGATTCAGAAGCAATTGAGAGCTCAGAACACATTGATGCTTACCAGCTGGGTGCGGTGATTTCTCGTGCACACGACAGCGGATCAAACCGTTTAGTGTTGCGTTATTCTGATAACGCTGACAACGGCGTATTCTGGAAAACAGAAGACTTAACAACTATTTACGCAAGCTTTGAAGGTAATGCAAACCTTGGTGAAAACGCTGCGGTTGAATACCTATTGGCATATCACGATTACTCAATTGACGGTTCAAACAAGCTTGAAGATGAGCGTACTAACTACAGTGCTATCGTCCGTCCGATGTACTTCTGGAATGATGTTCACTCGACTTGGCTAGAAGCGGGTTACCAAATGGTTGATTACGCACGTGCCGATGATGACAACACAGGCTGGAAAGTGACGCTATCGCAAAATATCTCGTTTGATTGGGGTGCTGGCGCTCGTCCGATGCTCCGCTTCTACGCGACGGCAGGTGAGGTCGACAACAAAGCAACCAACAATGACCCTAAGCAAGACACATTTAGCGTAGGTGCTATGTGGGAAGCTTGGTGGTAAATCGAGTCTAATTAATTACTGTCCATGTAACAGTGGTAGGTACTGAAGGCAGATTTATTAGGTCTCTACCACTGATTTATTTCTTAACTCTCTCTATTTAGTCATGGCGTTCATTGCAGCCAGTGAACACCGTACAGTCCATTATTGACCCTATTTTGAGCCGCATTTGCGGCTCTTTTTTTTGTTTCTATGCTTTAAAAAACTGCGCAGAGATCTTTATTAAAGAGTTGTGAAATCAATGCCTTTATTGAATCTCATTTGAACGTGAAATGACCGTTTCATGAAACAGTTTCATGGCGTGAAAGGAAACTGCCTACCGCTTCATTTTTTCCGATATTGCCCGAATCTAAAGGGATTTCGGTGTGATTTCTCTCACGATAACACCCTAGTGGATAAGAAATACTAGCTGCCATGAAAGCGGTTTCGAGAAATGCATCTCGAAGCAAAATTGAATCTTGATGCTCAGGTGGAAGAGGTTTCTTGTGGCGACGATTAAAGATGTATCTGAATACGCAGGGGTTTCTCAGGCAACGGTTTCTCGTGTGATCAATGGCACTAGCCGTGTAAGTCACGATAAGAAGCTGAAAGTCGAGAAAGCGATTCAAGAACTTTGCTATCGTCCAAACTCAATCGCTCAGGCTTTGGCGTCTAGTCGCACTGGCAGTATTGGCATCATCGTGCCAGAGCTTGGTGGTCCATTTTACTCTGGCATTTTGCACAGCATGGAAGAGCGTCTGCGCCGTTTCGGTTACCACGTGGTGGTGACTGCAGGTTCAAACTCTGAGCAAAGTCAGCGTGAGTCAGTGGAATTTCTGCTTGGACGACGCGTGGATGCCATCATTTTGCATGCACAAAACCTGACGGATGATTATTTAATCGATCTTAAAGAAAAAGGCATTCCGGTGGTACTGGTGAATCGCTTTATTCCAGAAATGGCGCAATGCTGTATTGAGATCGATAACGAATTTGGTGGTCAGTTGGCGACCGAATACTTGTTGCGAATGGGGCATCGCAACATAGCGTGTATCACCGGTCCTCTGGACAAATCTGACGCACGGGGGCGTCTACAAGGTTACCGCAAGGCTCTTGAAGAAGCGGGAATCGAGTATGACGAAGCGTTGGTGTCCGAGGCCGGTTTTACCGAAGAATCAGGGGAAAGCGCAATGCGTAAACTGTTGAAGCGCGATTGTCATTTTACTGCTGTATTTGCGTGTAATGATCATATGGCGTTTGGTGCTTACGAAGTGCTGAAAGCCAATGGTGTCAACGTTCCGGAGCAAATCTCTTTGGTGGGGTTTGATGACATTTTATTTGCACGTTACCTCACGCCAGCCCTAACCACAGTTAACTTCCCTATTGAGCAAATGAGCGCTGAAGCTGTCCAGCTCGTGATTCAAATTCTCAATAAAAATAAACGAGATGTGAACTTCAAATTGTCGCCAAGCTTGGTGCCAAGAAGTTCAGTCAAGGAACTGCATACCCTATAAAACGATAATTAAGGACAACAACATGAAACTGAAAACTTTGACGCTTGCCATGACCGCTGCTTTGGGTGTTGCTGCAACGGTAAATGCGGCTGATGAAACCAAAATTCGCTTCGATGGTTTCCCTGATTTTGATAGTAGCTTGAAAGTGCTGCTACCGGATTTCGAGAAGGAAACTGGCATTAAAGTGGATTACCTAATGAATAACCACGGTGACCACCATACCAAGCTGACAACCAACTTGGCGACGGGGTCTGGCGCAGGTGATGTGATTGTTGTTGATGTAGAAAAAATCGGTCCATTTGTGGCGTCTGGCGGCTTAGTTAATCTGTCTGAAAACTATGGTGCAGACAAATACGCAGAAAACTTTGCGCCTTATGCATGGGCGCAGGGTAAAGGAGCAGATGGCGATGTGTATGGTATGCCAGTCGATTTAGGACCGGGTGTGATGTACTACCGCACTGACATTTTTGAAAAAGCGGGCATTGATATCAATGAAGCGATCAAAGATTGGGACTCTTATATTGCGGCGGGTGAAAAGCTGAAGCAACAAAACGTACAACTGATCGCGTCTGCTGCGGATGTGGCACAAGCGATTATCTTTACCACAGTGCCAGAAGGTGAAGGTCTATACTTCGATAAAGATGGCAACCCAGTCGTGACCTCTGAGCGTTTTGTGCACGCGTTTGAAGTGGCGAAAGAGATTCGTGATAAAGGTTTAGATGGTCGTATTCTTGCGTGGTCAAACGAATGGTACGAAGGCTTCCGTAACGGCACATTTGCTACTCAGCTTTCGGGGGCTTGGCTACTTGGTCACCTAAACAACTGGATTGCTCCTGAGACTGCAGGTAGCTGGGGTGTATCTAACCTTCCTGATGGTATTTACGGTAGTTGGGGTGGCTCATTCCTATCGATTCCAACCCAATCTAAGCATCAAGACGAAGCGTGGAAGCTGATCGAATACATGACAACTCGTCGCGATATTCAGCTTAAACACTTCGAAACTATCGCAGCATTCCCTGCAAACACAACAACTTACGACGACCCTATGTTTGAAGAGAAAGTCGAGTTCCTTGGTGGGCAGCAAGCGCGCTTATTGTTTGCTGAGGTGGCACAAAACATCAAGCCAGTGGCACCAGCAAAAGGCGACCACGTTGCTCGCTCTATCATCCTAGAAAACGCACTGATGGAAGTGCTGGATGAAGGCAAAGACATTGAAACGGCATTGAAAGAAGCGGAACGCATGATTAAGCGCCGCACCCGTAATTTGTAAGCATTTCGCCATTTGGTAAGCAAGGAGGGCGAATCGCCCTCCTGAGTAGAGGTCGTTACTATGAATCATGCAGCGAGCAAGGTTATGGAAACATCACAACGTGAGAGCATTTTTTCTCGTCTAAGTTTGAAAGCGCTTACACCGTATGGATTCCTATTGCCGTTTTTGATTATTTTTTCTGTTTTCGGGATCTTCCCGTTACTGTTTTCAATTTTTCTTTCTTTCCATGAGTGGAACCCAGTCGAAGGTTTGGGTGCGATGGATTACGTCGGGCTAGAGAACTACCACATTGCTCTGACTGACCCGTGGCTGTGGCGCTCATTGAAGAACACCCTTTGGCTAGCCATTACGTCTGGTGTGGCGCAGCACTTGGTTGCTCTGCCGGTGGCGTATATTCTGGTGTCTTTGGGTGACCGTTTTCGTCATTGGTTGACGTCGGCTTATTTCCTGCCGTTCATTACGTCAACGGTGGCTGCGTCACTTATCTTCTTCAACATGTACTCGCCAAACTCAGGGATCATCAACCAAAGCTTAATAGCATTGGCAGACAGCACACTATTTGGTTGGGCATTCTCTTGGGTGAACGACTTCCAGCCAATCCGTTGGTTAGATGACGCAACCATGGTGAAGCCTTCTATCGCCATTATGGTGTTCTGGAAATACACCGGTTTTAACATCGTGCTATACACCACTGGTTTGATGACGATTCCTAAAGACATCCTAGAAGCGGCTCGTATGGATGGTGCAAACGCATGGCGTCGATTCTGGAGCATTTCACTACCAATGATTCGTCCATTCATCTTCTTTGCGGTCACCATGACCATCATCGGTAACTTGCAGTTGTTCGAAGAACCCTTCGTTCTAACGCGCGGTACGGGTGGTACAGGTCAGTCTGGTTTAACCATCTCAATGTACCTCTACAAAGTGGGCTGGGAATGGCTAGAGATGGGTACAGCGTCAGCGATTTCGTGGCTGCTGTTTACCTTGATTGCAGGCTGTACAGCGGTTCAATTCTTCTTCTTCGGTAAGAAAGGTCTAGGGGAGCAATAAGATGAGTACTAACACTTTACCTGCGGCGCAGCGTTGGCGTCCAAGCGATCGCAGTATCGAGATCTTCACCAAAATACTGATGGTGATGCTCGGGTCGATCCTGATTGTTTCTGCCATCATGACCGTATTTCCGTTCATTTGGTCGGCGCTGCTATCAACCCGTGACCGTACCGAAATCTTTGGCACTGGGATTAGCTTTGCGATTGGCGACAGCTTAGCAGTCAACTACGCAAAACTACTGGAAATCATGCCGTTTTGGCAGGCGATGTTTAACTCTATCTACATCGCATTCCTAGGCACCACAATTTCACTGCTGTTTTGTAGCATGGGCGGCTATGCGTTTGCGGTGTACAAGTTCAAGGGCAAAAACGTGCTGTTTGGTATGTTGGTTGGCTCAATGATGATTCCGCCAGTGCTGAGTTTGATCCCTTACTTCATGATCGTGAAGTTCCTCGGCTTACTCGATAACCACTTAGCGGTTTGGTTACCATTCACAACGACACCATTTGGCATCTTTTTGATGCGCCAGCACGTGGTGGCATCGATTCCAAAAGAGCTGTTAGAAGCGGCGAAGCTCGATGGTGCGGGTGAATTTAGAACTTACTGGAGTGTGGTATTGCCACTGATGAAACCGGCGCTTGCAACTTTGGCTATCGTGCAGTTTGTCTTCTTCTGGAACATGTTCATGCAACCACTCGTGGTACTTACAACGCCAGAAAACTACGTGATTACGCAGGCACTGCGAAGCGTGCAGGGCATTCCGAATACGCCGTGGGGAGCGGTGATGCTCGGAACAACCATCTCCATTTTACCGTTAGTGATTACTTACTTATTTGCCTCTAAACAGATGATCAGCGGCTTGACCTCTGGTGCCGTCAAGGGCTAAGCGAAACAAAAGGTTTTATAACAATGAATAAATTCCAATTACCACAAGATTCAAAATTACGTAGCCCAGAGTTCCTATTTGGTGTCGCAACCTCTTCTTATCAGATTGAAGGCGGTGCCCAGTTAGGTGGTCGTACGCCTTCGATTTGGGACACGTTTTGTAATAAGCCAGGTGCAGTCGACAACGCAGATAACGGTGACGTGGCATGTGATCACTATCATTTGTGGAAGCAAGACATCGAGATGATTCAAGGTTTGGGGGTGGGCGCTTACCGTCTATCGATGGCGTGGCCGCGCATCATCCCTGAAGATGGCAAAGTGAATGAAGAAGGTTTGAAGTTTTACGAGCAAATCATCGATGAATGCCACGCTCGCGGTTTGAAGGTTTTCGTTACGCTTTACCACTGGGATCTACCGCAATGCCTAGAAGACAAAGGCGGTTGGCTTAACCGAGAAACGGCTTACAAGTTTGAGGAATACGCGAAGGTAGTTAGTGCTTACTTCGGTGATAAGATTGATTCATACGCGACATTGAACGAACCGTTCTGCTCTGCTTATCTAGGCTACCGTTGGGGTGAACATGCTCCTGGCCTTAAGGGCGAGCGTGAAGGATTCTTGTCTGCGCACCACTTGATGCTGGCACATGGTCTGGCGATTCCACACATGCGCAAGAACGCACCAAATGCGATGCACGGTTGTGTGTTCAATGCGACACCCGCGTACCCATACAGCGATGCAGACATCGGTGCGGCAGAATACAGCGATGCGGAAGGTTACCACTGGTTTATGGATCCGGTATTAAAAGGCGAATACCCGCAGCTTGTCTTGGAGCGTCAATCGCACAACATGCCAATGATTCTGGAAGGCGATCTCGACATCATCCAGACCGATTTGGACTTTATCGGCATTAACTTCTACACCCGTTGTGTCGTGCGCTACAACGAACATGGCGATATTGAAACGGTACCTCAACCAGAACAAGAGCACACATTCATTGGTTGGGAGATTCACCCTCAAGCACTGACAGATTTGCTTCTGCGTTTGAACGACCGTTACCCGAACTTGCCACCACTTTACATCACTGAAAACGGCGCAGCTGGCGATGACCATTGCATTGCTGGTGAAGTGAATGATGAGCAACGTGTTCGTTACTTCCAACTGCATCTAGAAGCGTTGGATGCTGCGATTAAAGCAGGTGTGAATGTGAATGGTTACTTCGCTTGGAGCTTAATGGATAACTTCGAGTGGGCTTACGGGTACAAGCAGCGCTTCGGCATTGTCCACGTGGATTACCAAACACAAAAACGCACCTTAAAAGCGAGCGCAATTGCTTACCGTAACATGCTGCTAGATCGAGCAGAGGAGAACCAGTAATGGCAAAAGTCGAATTCAAAAACATCAAGAAATCCTACGATGATGTTGAGGTAGTGAAACACTTCGACTTCACGGTGCAAGATGGAGAGTTTGTGGTTTTCCTTGGTCCATCGGGCTGCGGTAAATCGACCACGCTACGTATGCTTGCTGGGCTGGAAAGCATAACGGGTGGTGAGATTTACGTTGGCGATAAGCTGATGAATAAAATCGATGCGAAAGATCGTGACCTTGCGATGGTGTTTCAAAGCTATGCGCTGTACCCACATATGACGGTATACGAGAACATCGCTTTTGCACTGAAACTGAAAGGCATGCCAAAAGACCAAATCGATGTTGAAGTGCGTAAAGCGGCAAAAATGCTTGAGTTGGACGCACTGTTAGATCGCAAACCAAAAGAGCTGTCTGGTGGTCAACGCCAACGTGTTGCGATGGGGCGTGCCATGGTTCGCACGCCTAAGGTGTTTTTGTTTGATGAGCCATTATCGAACCTAGATGCCAAGTTGCGTGGTGTAATGCGTGAAGAGATCAAACAGCTTCATCGTGAGCTAAAAACCACCACGATTTACGTAACCCACGATCAAATTGAAGCGATGACACTGGCAGACCGTATCGTGATCTTGAAAGATGGTTATGTAGCTCAAGTTGGCACACCAACGGAAGTGTTCCAACGCCCGGCCAACAAGTTTGTGGCGCAATTCATTGGCAACCCATCCATGAACATGTTGGATGCCAAGCTGATTGGTGAAGACGGTAACTGGGAAGTGGAATTGGGTGATGTTCGTATTCCTCTACCAGAGCGTTTCAAAGCACACGCATCGAAGAACTTAGCACTGCACTTTGGTGTACGTCCTACGGACATTCATCTACGTGCTGAGCAAGTGGATCATGACCGCGTGCTGCCATTCCCTGTCAAAATTAAAGACAAGGAGCTACTAGGTGCAAGTATTCTACTGAAAACGGAAATTGCTGGTCAGCCATTAATGGTTGAAACACAAGCTGCGGAAGTGGATGTGGATAGTTTAACTCTCTACTTGGATTTAGATGCGATTCATCTGTTTGATGCACTGAGTGAAAACTCGCTAGCGACATTCTAAACCCTCGATATGAAAGCCAGTGCGCGCTTGCGTACTGGCAAATTATCTAGCTCTCATTTCCCATATCCAAACGTTGTCGCGTTCCCCGGCGCAACTTATATTTTTGTTATTAGCTTGCTGGGAAAATTCCTACAATGAAAAAGAAAAAAAGAGCAGCATCTATTTACGATGTGGCTAAGTTGGCTGGGGTATCACCGAGCACCGTTTCACGTTTCCTCAACCGTACAACTTTTGTCTCGGACGATAAAAGCCAAAACATAGAGAAAGCGATCAAGTCACTGGGCTATAAGCCGAACTATCAAATGGGACAAGGCACCAATACGCGTTCCATGACGATTGGCGTTCTTATCCAACATCCAGAAAGTCCGCACACCAGTCGTATCCTTAACGATATGGAAAAGGTTCTGAATGCTCAGGGGTACTCGTTGGTGATTGCGACGGGACATTGGCAGCGTTCATTGGAATCGCATGCTTTGGAGTATTTGGCGAAGAGTAATGTCGATGGCGTCATCATTGTAACGGGCAGTTTGACGGAAGCGCAGATACTGGAATATGCAGAGCGAATTCCGGTTGTTGCGGTTGGATACAATGTCATTGGCGATAAGGTTCGATCCATAAATATAGATAATGTATTGGGTGGATATATGGCGACACTGCATTTGATGCAGCAAGGTCACGTGAATATCGCGCATATTAAAGGGCTTTTGAATCAACCAGACGCCGTTGCTCGCTTTGTTGGCTACAAGAACGCACTGCAAGAGGCTGGCATTAAAGTGCTACCAAAATTGGTTAAGCAAGGCGACTTCAGCAGTGAGTCCGGTTACGCCAAAACCGTTGAGTTGATCGAATCTAAAGTGCATTTCTCCGCGTTGTTTGCTGCCAATGACCAAACGGCTTATGGAGCAATAAAAGCTCTGCATGACCATGGTTTTCGTGTACCAGAAGATGTATCCGTGATCGGTTTTGATGATTTGCCGACCTCACAGTATTTTACGCCAGCATTAACCACGTTGCGTCAGCCAATTGAAGAAGTCGGAGCGCTCAGTGCAGAGTCCATTCTTAATTTATTGAGTGGTGAGAGACACGAGGTGCGTTTGCCACCTATTGAGTTGATTGTTCGTCAATCTACCGCTTCAAAGTTTCGTCAGTCAAGCTAAGGCAATCCGTCGAATGCATTAGAAAATATTTTCCGAAACTCGACGAAATTTTGTTGTATTTGTGACCAAACTCCGTCTAGAATTCGCGCCTGCATTTTGGTGGTTAAGTGTTCAATTGCCGAAATGTCCAAATTCTAATAAATCTAATTTTTTGAACTGCCTCACAGTTTTCTGTGGGGCAGTTTTTAGTTGTAGGAAAGGTCTCAATTCATGCCTAAAAGCCAGAATATCAACCAGCGTATGTCTATCGTGGCATTGGCTTGGCCGATACTTGTCGAAATATTGCTACGGACGGCTTTAGGAACCAGTGATGTATTCATGCTGAGTGGTTACTCGGATAAAGCCGTCTCTGCGGTTGGGGTTATCACGCAGCTCACGTTCTTCCTGATCATCGTATCCACCTTTGTGAGTAGTGGCACGGGCATCTTGATCGCGCAATACAACGGTGCAGGGCGTGAGAAAGACTCCGTTGATGTTGGCGTTGCCAGCGTAGTTTTGTCCGTTATTGTTGGTGCATTTTTGAGTGTGCTTGCTGTGATCGGTGCGGTGTTCTTCTTACCTTACTACGGGTTAGAGGCGCAGGTTGAGCAATACGCAAGAGAATACTTGCTGATCAGCGGTGCGATGACGTTCAACGTGACGATTGGTATCGTCTTCACCACAATTCTGCGCAGCCATGGTTACTCACGCTCACCAATGGTGGTGAACCTTATCTCTGGTGTATTCAATATCATTGGTAACTACCTTGCTTTGTATCAGCCTTTTGGTTTGCCTGTGTATGGCGTTGAAGGCGTTGCGGTGGCGACTGTCGTCAGCCAAGTGATCGGTACTTTGCTATTAGGCGTGATTTTGAAACGCAGCAGTATTGAATTGCCAATGTCTAAGCTCAAACAAGTTCCGAAAGAGGTCTACAAAAAGATCTTAAAAATCGGTGGCATGAACGCGGGCGAAGTACTGTCTTACAACATGGCGCAAATCTGCATCGTGTACTTTGTGGTGCAAATGGGTACCTCTTCGCTAGCGGCATTTACCTATGCGCAAAACATCGCACGTTTCTCTTTCGCGTTTGCGCTCGCGATTGGTCAGGCAGCGCAAATCCAGACAGGGTACTACATAGGCAAAGGTTGGGTGACCAGCATTTTGAAACGCGTGCAGATCTACTTTTTGATTGGCTTTGCGGCGTCAACAGCAGCGACGTGTTTGATCTACCTATTCCATGAAGAGATTCTGAGCGTGTTTACCGATCAGCCAGAAATCTTGGCATTGGCGGGCGCATTGGTCATGGGGTCAATCGTGCTCGAGGCAGGACGCGTGTTTAACCTGATCTTCATTTCGGCACTCAAGGGGGCGGGCGACATCAAGTTCCCCGTACAGATGGGTATTCTGAGCATGTGGGGATTAGGTGTGGTGTTTTCTTACATCTTCGGCATTCACATGGGTTATGGCGTGATTGGTGCTTGGATGGCAATTGCTCTAGATGAATGGGTGCGCGGTATCATTATGGCAAGACGCTGGCGCTCTCAAGTGTGGACGAAGTTTAAAGTCAGTTAACTTCCGTTCATAAAAACCAGAGATTCCAGACATCTCGTTCCTCGATTCTGGAATGACAATGTTTAGTTATGGTGATTGGAAACCTAACTCTATAACGCGTCATTCCCGATAGCGACGGAGGAGCGCAGTCGGGAATCTCTTACTTGCTCTAAACGTAAAAAAGGCGCTGTAACTCAGCGCCTTTTTGCTATCTGCTTTTCACGTAGAGTCACTTTAAAACTCACACTCTGCTTGGAAACACATACGCTCCTTGCTGTACGGATGATCCAACTCTAACATCTCTGCATGCAAATGCAGACGGTTGGCTTTCTCGCCATATAAGCCGTCGCCAACCATCGCCATGTTCAAGCCCATGTGGTGGGCACTGTGTACACGCAATTGGTGGGTACGCCCCGTTTTCGGGTACATGTACACCTTGCTGCGTCCGTCTTTTATTTCAATCAGTTGCCAGTAAGTTTCGGCAGGTTTACCGTGCTCAAAGCACACAAGTTGACGTGGACGGTCATCTGGATCGCCACGCATAGGGAGCGAGATTTCACCTTCAGGCTCAGTTAATACACCTTCAAGCAGTGCCATATAACGCTTTTGTACGCCGCGTGTAATGAACTGCTTTTGCAAGCTCTTGTTCGCGCGTTTGGTTAAAGCAAACACCAAAATCCCCGAAGTCGCCATATCTAAGCGATGAATCACAAATGGTCCTTCGGCATCTGGGAACATTGTTTGAAGACGTGTGTACGCGGAATCCTTGATAGTTTTACCCGGAACAGAAAGCAGACCCGATGGCTTGTTGACGATCACCATGGCTTCATCTTGGAACAGTATTTCTAACTCTTTATCTTCTGCCCAATTTTCTGCCAATGGGTTTGGCTCCACATCCAAGCCTTGCAGCATGTGCCCCAAAATCGGCTGACACTTGCTGTTGCAAGATGGGTAAAACTTTTTGTGTTGGCGCACTTCCGATTTCGGCGATACGCCCCACCAAAACTCAGCTAATGCTAGTGGTTGGTAGCCATGCTTGTATGCGAACTGAAGCAGTTTCGGAGCGGCACATTCACCAGAACCGGCTGGTGGTACTGGATTGGTAGTAGGAGCAAAAATGTCCACCAAGTCGCGCTCTGCGTTGCGGTTGTCCAAGAAGCGGTATTGCTTATGCAGTTTGTGTTGTAGAGCATTAGACAAATCTTTGCGCTGCTCTTTGAGCCCTGCCAGTGTTTGTTCTAGCTCGGCTAAGCGTGCTTCTTTGATTGCCAGCCTTTCGTTCCAAGCTTGTTTGAGGTACTTGAGCACATTCTTCTCAGCAACGCTTTGTTTACCCAAATCATCCAGTAGCGCTTTTAGATCTTCTGGATTTAAGGTTTGCTCGCCTTGCGTACGTTGCTGTTTTCGTTCTGCACGACCGGTAATCATCACTTGGCGCTGGGCATTCTCTTCTTGTTGATACGCTTCGCGGTCGGCTTTAATTTCTGCTTTCAGTTGTGCCAGTTCTGGATTAGCAGCAAAGGCTTTGTATTCCGCATTCGCCGCGTTAATAGCATCTGTCTCGCCACGAAAGAAACCTTCTTCCGTCAACATGTCGAATACGGGTGGAACAAAACCAGGGAGCAAGTTTTGATCGGCAATCTTGCCAGAGAACGCACTGAAGTAGCCAATCTCACCTTGTGGATTACGCACTAGCAAAACACCGAACATCTTACCGCGTCCACTTTGCTCATCCTCAAGACCAAAATCGTGCTCAAAGTCAGTTTGTGTCATGAGGTGCTGCTGTAATTGCTCGGCAGCCAATACACACAATGGGTGAGGGGTGTAGTAGAACGGAAACGTAAACTGCGCTGGCAAGTTATAGCCAGAAATGTCTGCAGAAAATCGAGTAAAGCATTGTTCAGGCGAGTGCATGAGAGTGAGTCCGCGCGAAATAAAAATCGAGCACGGATTGTACCTGTTTTGGCTGTGATTGCTATTCGAAGGCGCTCCTGGGCTGACGGTATCGGCTCGCTATGACTCCTTATCTCAATGATTTTCATCGCTTAGAACGCAGAAATTAGGATTGCGTTTGAAATGATTAATTTGAGTGATGTACTGTTTTGATTGATATACCCAAGTGACTTCAAGATGCAGGATTCAGAGCATTGTCATTGATTCGAGTTCAAGGAAAACAACACCGTGTAATAGCCAGCTCTTTCCAAGTTGTTTGACGCAGAAATCGGGGCAATGACACGCTCCCGAAGGGCGAGTTGTCTTGGCTTGTATACTTTGTTGCCGATTCTTGATTTAGAGTGACTAGATCTTTAAATCGTCGCCGCGTCTACAAACCAAGTCATTCTCGCTGAACCTAGCATCTCGAGGTTACTTGGGTATAAGAAAGAGCGTTGTTCTCGAATGATTTATTAGATGCAAAAGGAAAAGCATGTCGAAACTGGTGTTGGCATTGATACGATTTTATCAACGCTATTTATCCCCACACAAAGGGTTCCGTTGTGCTCATGCGGTGTACTACGGCACGGATTCTTGTTCTGCAGCCATCAGCAAAATAATTCAACGTAAAGGCGTGTTTTCTAGCTATACCAGTGTTCAAGACCAGTTTACACGCTGTAGACATGCTCATCAGCGTCTTCAAACTGAGGAACCTTCCCGTAATCGCAAGCGGCGTAAGAACAAAGACTCATCTTGTGTAACGGATATGGGATGCAACTCTTTGGATTGCGTCCCGAGTGATGCCTGTAGCGGTGGCAATGATTCACCTTGCAATTGTTGGTAATGGACTCTGTACGTAAATAAAAAGGAATGTGATGACCACTGATCAACTCAAAACTCTGTTTGAAAATGATTTGCGACATAAGCTCGAACCGCTGGAAGCTTTACGTTTAGAAGCGCTTCGTCGCCGCAAGTTTCTTGGTGTCGCGGTGTGTGTTTTCTTTGGAGCAGTGGCTTTTGATATTGCCACCTTCGCTACCATGTTTGTGCTCTTGGCATTGTTGCTCGGCGGTTGGGCTTACTTCAACAAAAAGCACAATGAGTATCGTACAACCTACAAGCAATACATTATGCAGAGTTTGTTGGCACACATTGAGCCTTCACTGACTTGGGACCCAAGCCGCAAGCTTGACAAAGATACCTTTGAACGTAGTGGTTTGTACTTAGACCGCTGTGATGGTTTCGAAAGTGATGATTTTATTTCAGGTACCATCGGTGAAGCCAAAGTGGTGATGTCTGAGATTCAAGCATCAAAGCTCATCAGCTCTGGAAGTGACAGTTCGAGTAAGCATCACGTATTTTTTGCGGGGCTGTTTTGCGAAATCGACGTTCCGATGAATGAAGACATTTGCACCTTTGTGCTGACTGATCGTGATGATACGCCAACCTTGCGCGAAAAGTTGTGGGATAGCTTCTTCAAGATTCAAATAGGTAAACGAGTCCGGCTGGGCAATCCAGAATTTGACCAGCAGTATGAAGTGTATAGCGACGATTTAGACACGGCAAAGCAATTGTTAACGGATGAATTGATTGAGCGTGTGCTGACTTTTCGTCGTGAAAGTGAGTTTTCTAGCTTGTCGCTTTCTCAAGTAAACGGAAAGCTCTACATTGCCATCTCGCATTGGAAAGAGCTGTTTGAGCCTAAATTGGATGAACCTGCGGGTGAGTTTGAAGCGGTCGCGGAGATTTATCGTGAGTTGGATTTCTTGATTGGCACGGTTCGCAGTTTAGATCTTATGCGACCAATGATGGAGCCTGATAGTGTCGTAGAAACGGCGTAATCCCCTGTTATTCTCAAGCTGAAACTCGGTAAAGACTCGGTGATTTCAGCTTGAGATTCATCCAAGATCCTGTACCTTAGCGTGACTATTTTTTGCAGCTTGTTTTCATTCAAAGAGTGACCTGAGCTGCTTCACTTTTGAGTTAAAGTCATGTCACAAGCTAGCATCAAATTCATCGCCACCGATATGGATGGCACCTTACTTGACCAATATGGTCGTCTAGACCCAGAGTTTTTTGATCTGTTTTTACAGCTTGAAGAGAAGGGCATTTTATTCTCCGCAGCGTCAGGTCGTCAGTACTACAGTTTGCGTGATACGTTTGCGCCAATTCAAGACCGTATGATTTACGTGGCAGAAAATGGCACCTTGGTGATGCACCAAGACAAAGAGCTTTATAGCTGCACCATTCCGAAATCGGAAATCGATGAGATAGTAAAAGCGGCACGTGCGGTAGAAGGCACACACCTTGTACTGTGTGGTAAGCGTTCGGCTTACATCGAAACCAAAGATCCAAAAGCGTTAGAAGAGTTCCAGAAATACTACCACCGTTGTGAATACGTGCCGAATTTGCTGGCAGTAGAGGACGAATTTATCAAGGTCGCAATCTGTCACTTTGGTGGCTCAGAAGAATTGGTATTCCCTACAATGAGTGAGAAGTTTGGTCACAGTCATCAAGTGGTGGTGAGTGCGAAGATCTGGCTTGATGTGATGAACGCAGAAGCGTCAAAAGGGGCGGCGATCAAGCACCTTCAACAAACCATGGGTTTCGGTCCTGAAGAGACGATGACGTTTGGTGATTACCTCAATGACCTAGAAATGCTGCAAGTGAGTGAGCATTCCTATGCGATGGAAAACGCACATGAAGCAGTAAAAAAAGTGGCGCGCTTCTCAGCACCAAGTAACCGTGATTCGGGTGTGATGAAGGTCATCAAAGAAAAAGTGCTTTAATCGCCGCTTAGCGAATCTCAAGCATAAAAAAGCCCCGCCATTTGATGAGCGGGGCTTTTGTTTGTCTAAGGCTCAAACAGGTATAAGTTAGCGTACGTATTTCGCTGTCGCACTTACAAACCAGTGTTGTAGCTTGCCATCTGGGTTTTCTACCCACAAATCATTGTGATAACGGTAAATACGACCATTCACGGTTAGAGTTAGCATGTTGTCGCTGGTTTGCTCCATACGAATAAACTGGTCAGAAGTTACCAAAAACGGCTCTAGGTCTTCGGTGCTTGCGCCTTTGTATACAACAAAGTAACCGAACATGTTACCCGCGTCAGGGTCTGTAGAGTGAATGCGATGACCGACTAGTGTGTAGTTGTCGTTGAGCGCCTCTTTGAGGGTTTGTGCGCCCACTGTCTCGTGGGATGGGATAAAGACCCAAGCCAACACACCAAGCGCGATCACTAGCAGTAATAACACCGCTCGCATGAAATTTTTCATCATGGTTATCCGTTTAACGTTGGAATTTCATTTTGTACATGCGCTTATCCGCTAAATTGATTAGGAAGTCAATGTTGTCGGCATCTTGCGGGTAGCTCGCTGCACCTAAACTGGTGGATAGGGCTCCGGCTTGGTCGGAGGCGAGAATCGGTTTCTCAAACACTACATGGACGTGGTGCGTTGCTTCGGTAATTTTGTTCTCGTCGGTTGTGTTGATGATTACGGCAAACTCGTCACCACCCATGCGATAGACAGTAAAGTCATCCAATGCCATGTCGTTTAAGCGCTTTGCTATCTCGATTAAAGCGATGTCACCCGCTTGGTGTCCCAACGTATCGTTTATGTTCTTAAAGCCGTTCAGATCGAGTAGGAGCAGCGAAAACGGGGTTTTGGTTTCTTCCTTGCGATGTAAATCGAGAAACAAAGCACTGCGGTTGGCAAGATTCGTCAGTGGATCACTTAACGCGAGTTGTTTGTGGAACTTCGATTCTTGCTTATAGAAGTAGGTCAGCAGCGCCACGGTAAGTACGAAAATGCCCAACAAGATGTATTGCGCTTGCAGTAAATTGTACGCACGAACTTGCTGTTGCTGATAAAGCGGGCTTGCAACACGGAAGTTCTGGGTGACGTAGTCAATCATCTCCATGTATAGATTTTGCGTTGCGCGGTAAAACTGATTAGCAGCCACGCTGCTGCCTGTTTTGGCTTCAACTAAGATGGGTTCGAGTTGTTGAAATTTATCGAATAGAGAGACAAAGTACACGCGTACTTCTTCTCTTGATAGGAAAGAGTCCGCTTCTTTGTTGTTGATCAGCAAATCAAAACGGCTCCAAGCTAACTCATATTGCAGCTCGGCTCCATCAATGTTCATCACGCTCTCATTGAGCCGACGCGCTTCACCCACTAATTCCGATAACTCTTTAGATAAATGAAATAAAAACCAAGTCGCTTGGTTTTGTTGGGCAGAGTAGCTTTGGGTAAGTGCTCGGGTTTCTTTCAATAATACGATGTTGGCGAGCAGCAATGTCGATGAAAAAATCAACAATAATAACTTACTCTTAGTCGAAAATGGACCTTGTTTTGTAGGATGGGGTTTCGCCTTCATTGTTATTCTTCTTTCACGCTGATCCTGTTGATTTGCCAGACCATTTGCGAATGGTATGGGGCAATGTCTAGTTCTGGGTATTTATTTATAGAATAGATCAACCAGTAGGGACCTTTGTTTCGGATCTTGATGTATTTATGATTTTGTTTGTACGCCACGATAGGCTGGTAACGAAGGATATCTTCACGAGATAAATCGGAGTGGTAGTCATTCAATGCACGTACTTCAACGCGCTGGGGTACTTGTCCAAATGCATTTTGTAATAGGATGCTTAACTTAACACCTTCAAACTCGGCTGGCGTTTCGAGCCAAGGTAGTTTGGTGGTGTAGGTAGTTTGAGGCAATGACTCTAGGTCTTTTAATGCCACAACAACATCGGATTTCTCAGGACTGCTAAACTGTATCGTGTTTGCAAAAAGTGTCGGTGCAAACAAAAGCAAAGCGAGTGCCACTGTTTTTCTCATCTTGTGCCCTTTGATTTATTGCCCTTGTTTCGGCGGGATAGCGTCACTACACCGATCCGCAGAAATTTCGGTTATTTATTAATAATAGAGCCAACTTGATGGATTTATATAATACGTTATGGGTGAAAAGTAACCGTTGGTGGAATATACGTCAAGGTTAATGACATAGTTAAAAATAGAACTATTGGATGAATACATTATTTAGTCTATTTTGTGTGCAGTTTGCCTCACGTTGTCTAACTTTCGCGACACTTTCATCTCATTAGGAGAAGCGATATGTTTGATTGGTACTACAGGGTCATCCTCAATTACTCCAACTTTAGTGGTAGGGCTAGACGCCAAGAGTATTGGTACTTTACGTTAGTGAATGTGTTGGTCAATTTAGTGATGGGCATCATCGATCGAGTGATCGGCAGTGTGATGCAAATGGACAATTTTGGCTTCTTTGGTGTGATTTATGCCCTGTTCATTATGATCCCATCGATTGCGGTTACCGTGCGGCGTTTACACGACTCAGGACGAACTGGGTGGTGGGCGTTGATCGCTTTTGTGCCCATCATTGGTGTCTTAGTGCTGCTGTACTTTCTCATCCAAGACAGTGAAGAAGGCTCGAACCAATATGGTGCGAACCCGAAGCATGAGTAGAGATTTGGCTCTGAATCCAGCATCTTGAAGTTACTGGGTATAAGTGGGTTTAGATGCCTGAGCCCACTTGGAAATACACTGCACTGTCTTCATCGCTAAAGGCGAAGTCCATGCCTGCTTGCAGACCATAACGACGAGCGATGAGGTAACGAAAGCCCATGCCGTAAGCGTATTCGGCGTTGTTTTCGAATAGTGATGCTTCGGTTGAAGCGTAGCCAAAGCCGCCGAAAACATTCGTCGACCAGCGCGTGTTCCACTGATAGGTCAGTTGTGATTCGACTGACAGTGTCTCGTCCCCTTGATAACGATTTCTCGCAACGCCACGCAGTTCAATGTCTGGATAGGACGCTGGTGGTAAAAAGCGTTCGTCAGTGTAAAGAGATTTGTATTGACCACGTAGCGCTAGCGACCATCGATCCGCTAACTCCCAATAGTTAATGCCTTCCACATCCAGTTGTTCGTATTCGTAATCACTGCCAATCGCGTCGTTGTACCAAAGGTATTCGGCTTTGTAGTTGTAGCCTTGCGTCGGACTAAAGAAGTTGTTTCTGCTGTCCCATTCCAGTGTCAGACCCAATCCAGAGGTAGTCGGAGAGGTATTGGTCAGGGTTTGCAATAACTTATCGGCAACAGGGGAGTTGGTGATTTTCTGATCGGTGACGAAATAGAGCTGTTTCACACCGATAAACAGCGGAGCATCAATAATGCGGTATTGAAGATGGTTGAGCATGCCACCGCCAGTTATTTCAAAATCCAACCCTTTGCCGTTAAAGACGCTATCTAAGCCTGGCAAGGTGGATTGCGGATAGAAGGTCATATTGAAGTCGCCATAACCCACTCCACCTAGGTAACGCACCGTGTCTTGCGCCCACGTCCGGCGGTGCCCTAAGAAGCCCATCCAAGTGCCGTTTTCGGTGGCAAAACCACCGATTGCAGTAATGGCTGGTGTTAGTAGCTGCGCACCACCATCGAGAGAGGTTTCTGCCAGTTTGCGCCTTTTCTCCCGTTGCTCATCGGATTCATGCAAAAACACGCCAGTGAAGCCCAAGCCATAGCCCACGGCGGGCTCGGTAATCACTATCGGGACGGGCAGAAATCCATAAGCGTTTTCAGCCAGATATTCTCCCATGTCCAATTGCCCATCAATGGGATCAAAAAAGTTGATTGCCTGAGCCATTGGAGAGGCGAGCAAAAAGCTGAAACAGGTGGTACTAATGATAACTGACGATGGTTTTTTCATAGGGTCCTATTCGGGTCTATGGACCCTAGTAAGCGAATAGCGTTCCCTTACAAGTTAGACACCAATCAGAGCAATTGCAATGGTGGTTTTGTAAAGAGAAGGTGAGTGTTTTTAAAACGCAAAAAGCCACCCAATAAGTGGGTGGCTTTGTATATTTAACCATTCAGTTTTTTATCGTTTTTCTAATGTCACAACCAAGGTTAAGCAAATAAGTACTTAGCGTGGAAGTTCAAGTGTTCAGCGATAAAGCTAGAGATAAAGAAGTAGCTGTGGTCGTAACCTGGCTGCATGCGCAGTTCAACTTCAGAATCATGAGCTTTTGCTGCCGCCAGTAACGCATCAGGCTTCAATTGCTCAGCAAGGAAGTTATCAGCATCACCTTGGTCTACCAAGATTGGCAATGGTGATTTCGCTTGTTTGAGTAATTCACTTGCGTCGTATTGTTTCCAGCTTTCAATATCGGTGCCTAGGTAAGCGGTAAACGCTTTCTGACCCCAAGGGCATTGCATTGGGTTACTGATTGGGCTGAAAGCAGAAATTGAGCGGTACTGATCTGAATTCTTCAAACCAATGGTAATTGCACCATGACCACCCATGCTATGACCCGAAATCGACTTCACGTCAGAGACAGGGAAGTTGCTTTCAATGATCGCAGGTAGCTCTTGGGTGATGTAATCGTACATGTGGTAGTGACGCGACCACGGCTCTTGAGTGGCGTTTAGGTAGAAACCCGCGCCTTTCCCCAAATCGTAGTTCTCGTCGTCTGCAACGTCGTCACCACGTGGGCTAGTATCCGGTGCCACAATGGCGATACCTAACTCAGCAGCCATGCGAAACGCACCGGCTTTCTGCATGAAGTTCTCATCAGTACACGTCAAACCAGACAACCAGTAAACCACAGGCACTGGGTTTGATTTGGTTGCATTTGGCGGCAAGAAGATCGCAAAGCGCATGTTGCAATTTAAAGCGCGAGATTCGTGTGTGTATTGTTTATGCCAACCACCGAATACTTTGGCTTGGCTTAGGCTTTCAATGGTCATGGATAATCTCTCGATAAAACAATGTTTGTTTGAAACTGTGAGTATTTAAAACAATGATTTTTAACGGTGGACAAGACCGTTAAAGACAGCGGATAGCTCTCTTCCCAAAAGAAAACGTGTCCAAGAGAGAAGAGAGCCTGTTTCAAATTTTCAAATATCAGTCACATTACGTGAACCGTTACCTTGGATTATTTATCCATGTGAAGAACGGTACGGATAGATTCACCTTTGTGCATCAGTTCGAACGCTTCGTTCACGTCTTGTAGACCCATAGTGTGCGTGATGAATTCTTGTAGACCGAACTCGCCAGCCATGTAACGGTTTACGATTTCTGGAAGCTCAGAGCGACCTTTAACGCCACCGAAAGCAGAACCGCGCCATACGCGACCAGTTACCAGTTGGAATGGACGAGTTGAGATCTCTTGACCTGCACCAGCAACACCAATGATTACTGACTCACCCCAACCTTTGTGACAACACTCAAGTGCTTGACGCATCACGTTTACGTTACCGATACATTCGAATGAGTAATCAACACCACCGTCTGTCATCTCAACGATAACGTCTTGGATTGGCTTGTCGAACTTCATTGGGTTGATGACGTCTGTAGCACCAAGTTGTTTCGCTAGGTCGAATTTACTTTCGTTGATGTCGACACCGATGATGCGGCTTGCTCCAGCCATACGAGCACCGATGATTGCAGAAAGACCGATACCGCCTAGACCGAATACAGCAACTGTGTCGCCTTTTTCAACTTTAGCTGTGTTTAGTACCGCACCCATACCAGTGGTTACGCCACAACCTAGAAGACAAACTTCTTCAAGTGGTGCTTCTTTGTTTACTTTCGCTAGTGAGATTTCTGGAAGAACCGTGTACTCAGAGAAAGTAGAACAACCCATGTAGTGGAAAATAGTCTCACCGTTGATAGAGAAACGGCTTGTGCCATCTGGCATTAGACCTTTACCTTGAGTTTCACGAACTGCCTGACATAGGTTAGTTTTGCCAGATTTACAGAACTTACACTCACCACATTCAGCGGTGTAAAGTGGGATAACGTGGTCGCCAACTTCAACGCTTGTTACGCCTTCGCCAACCATTTCAACGATACCGCCACCTTCGTGACCAAGGATTGAAGGGAAGATACCTTCTGGATCGTCACCTGATAGTGTGAATGCGTCAGTGTGACAAACACCAGTTGCTACGATGCGTACTAGCACTTCGCCCGCTTTTGGAAGTTGTACATCAACTTCTTCCATTTTAAGTGGCTCGCCAGCAGCCCATGCAACCATTGCTTTTGATTTAATGTGAGTTTGACCAGGTTTGATTTCAAGCGACATTGGATGTTTCCTTTATATTCTCAGTATATGGAGTGACGTCATAAGCGTAGTTGAGGTTTGTTCACTGCGCTGCGTCGTTTTGTTGGTGCCCATTTTAGGTGTTTCATGAAAAATGATAATCCGGCTAAATTGAAAATGATTTTTACGTATGTGTAATAATTAGTTCGATAACGTCATTGTTAGTGCGAGTGAGGTTAAGAAGAATGACAAAAATCGCATTGGTGTTTGACCTCAAGTGCAGTTGAGGGTTTAGTGTTGTTGCCACCGTAAAAACGTTGAATTGGAATGGGTATGAACCAAACAGATCTTCAAGCCTACTTAAAGAAAGTGGGTATCTCTCAATCGCTGAATATCAATACTGATACTTTGTTATTACTACACAATGCTCAGCATCGTCGTTTGCCTTTTGAGAACTTTGATATTGCGCTTGGGCGTGGCATTTCAGTTGCTGAACAAGACATTATTAACAAACTGATTTATCGCGAGCGTGGTGGCTATTGCTATGAATTGAATGCATTACTTTTGAATGTACTGAAAACCATCGGCTTTGATGCACGACCGTTGTTGGGGCGCGTTCATTTGTCTGGCACACCATCAGGTCGAACGCATCAATTCACTTTGGTGACCATGGGGGAAGATAAGTGGATCGTTGATGTGGGGTTCGGTTCTAACACGCCACGCGCACCACTACCCTTTGTACTCAACCAAGATATTCACACTGATCTTCAAACATTCAGATTTATCGAACATGAGTTAGTTGGCTATATGTTGCAAGTTCAATCCTATGATGACCCTGAGCAATGGATTGATTTGTATAGTTTAGACTTTGAACACGTATTTGACGGTGACATCGTATGCGGCAATCACTACACATCGACTTCACCAAATTCCCATTTCACTTCGAGTCGAGTTGCGGCGTTGGCGACAGATAGCGGCATCATTACTTTGTTCAATCGCAGTTTAAAGTACCGAGCAAATGGTGAGGTCGTTGAGATTGAGCTGGAAGCGGGAGAAACGTATCTATCTGCGCTTAAAACCCATTTTGGTATCGCTCTTGATGCTGATTACTCATCTTTAAAGCCAGTGTAAGAGTCGTAACTGAGGGGGAATCGTGCTCGAAATGAGACTTCAAGCATCGCGTTACGCTTAATTTCCTTACTTATCGGCTCAAAAATGGAAAGCGCAGCTCAACCTGCGCTTTTTTTATTTGCGCTATATCTCAGTAAGTGAGTTTTCAAAGGTTTACTTTTAACCTTGAAGAATAAATGAGGTAAATCATGCGCTTTGAATACTTGCTTGATGATGAGGTCACCCAAGAACTCGATGCTAAGTTAAGAGCTTTGCTGTCCACTTGCTTCACCAAGGAGCAAGACAAAATCTTTCAAACTCAACGTTATTTCAATGAAATACCTCGTCACCGCTATCTAATTTGGGATGGCGATAAACTCGCTGCCCATGTTGCCGTACACGAAAAACAAGTCATGATTGATGATCAATCTTTTCCCATTAGTGGTATTGCAGAAGTCTGTGTTGACCCCGGTTCTCGCGGGTTAGGGCTGGTGAAAATCTTGTTGGAAGCGGTTCATCAGGATGCATTGGAGCGAGGCGACGCATTTTCTGTTTTATTTGGTCGCACGCCAGTTTATCGATCCAGTGGTTATACGCCCATCAATAATTTGAAGATAAAAGTTGCCCCAAATCATTGGGTCAGTACTGATGACACCATGGTATGCTCTCTGAAAATTATTTGGCCGCAACAGACGGTTCATTTAGTCGGCTATCCTTTTTAAACGGGTTTTCTCCGCGATTAACTTTGTGTGAGAATACGTAATAAATTGAATTCCATAGGATCAAAATCATGGCGAATTGGGAAGGCGTCAGCGAATTTGTCGCCGTCGCAGAAACCAACAGCTTTACCGGCGCAGCCAATAAGCTCAAAACATCGGTCGCGCAAATCAGCCGTCGTGTATCAGCGTTAGAAGAACGCTTAGCAGTGAAATTGCTTCATCGTACTACGCGTAAAGTGTCGTTAACTGAAGCTGGTCAACTTTATTACCAACAGTGTAAGCACCTTGTGGAAGGGTTAGAGTTAGCTGAGTTGGCGGTAACTCAGATGCAAGCCGAACCGAAAGGTGTGCTCAAAGTGACTGCGCCCGTGACCTATGGGGAAATGAATCTTGCTCCGCTGCTGCACCAGTTTTTAGAAAAGTACCCGCAAGTAAATCTCGATCTGATTCTTACTAACCAAAAGCTCGATTTGATTGAGCAAGGTGTCGATGTGGCGATTCGTTTGGGACGCTTGCAAGACTCGAGCTTGATCGCTAAACGCCTTTCATCGCGTCAGCTGTATGTGTGTGCTAGTCCCGCTTACTTAGAGCGCTCTGGTGAGCCGCATACCTTGTCTGAACTGAGTCATCACCAATGCTTGGTGGGTACCGCTGACTATTGGCACTTCAAAGAGCAAAAACGTGAGAAGTCTCTGCGTGTCTCTGGTCGTATTAAGTGCAACAGTGGTTTTGCCTTGGTGGATGCAGCGAAACGAGGCTTAGGCTTGGTACAACTGCCAGACTATTACGTGCAAGAGGCGTTAGACAATGGCGAGCTGGTGGAAGTGTTAACCGATTACCGAGACGATCGCGAAGGTATTTGGGCGCTCTATCCGCAAAACCGTAACCTCTCACCTAAAGTTCGTCTGCTGATTGATTTCTTGGCTGAGAGCCTAAGTTAGAAATAGGTATTTATGTGTTTAAAAGCTAAGTAGCAAATCTTGTTACTTAGCTTTTTTTGCGCTCTGAAATCACAGTTCGTTTAGCTCGGCATCTTCGCGTTTGATGACCTTATGACCATCTTCTGATACGCCTTGTTTCCAGTAACTGCTGAGGTAAAGGTTTTCGCGCTCCACTTCTTTTTCGTTACGGAAGTATTGGCGTAGCGCGCGCATTGAGTCGAACTCACAAGCACACCACACTGCTGCTTCACCCGTTTTCCATTCTAGTGCGCGGACTTTATCTTCGAGTGATTGCTCGGTGACCCAATGGATTTCCACACCTGCTGGTGCTTCGAGAGCTTGGATATCCGCTTCAGAAATCACGCTGATCACGGCATAGCCTTTTGCGTCTTCTGGCAGAGTGCGAATCTTCGCTGATAGCGCTGGCAACGCTGTCATATCCGCAGCCATAAAGAACCAGTCGGCTTCAGTGTTTAGGTTCGAGATACTGCCAGGACCGGCGATGTTGATGGTGTCGCCTTCTTTAGCGGACATCGCCCAGCGCGCTGCAAATCCACATTGTAGGTCTTTAGTAATATGGCGAACGAAGTCGACTTCAATCGTGCATGCTTGTGGAGCGAAGCGACGAATGGTGTAGGTACGCATAACTGGACGGTTTTCTTCAGAAAAGCCTTGGATGTCAGTACCGCCTGTTTCGTTGAACAGCAGCTTGATGTAGCTGCCTTCGCAATCTTGTGGAAAGTTGCCTAGTGCTTCGCCTTGCAGGGTAATACGCTGCATGTTGGGCGTTACTGTTTGTGTGTTGATAACAACGAGGCTTTTTGGTTGTGGTTTCTTTTTCATTTTAATTCACATTTCACTACGTTTGATAACTATTCTCTTTCTCATCTAAGATTAACAGTATCTTAGTAAGGCAGATAGCGTCTTTATCTAAATTTACACTCTGATGTGAAAATCGGCGATTTAATTCCGACAGACCTCGCCCGAATGAACACTTCGTCATCCATGTTTATAAGATTTGGGTTTAAAGAATAAAAAAGGGCACCGAAGTGCCCTTGGTAGAATGAGAGAGGTTGCTTATTGCGTTTGCTCTAACAAATGTGTCTTCAAGAATCGATCCATCGCTTGGTAACCATCGAGGCGATTTTCAAGAGAGCGGAAGCCATGACCTTCATTCTCTTTCACGATGTATTCTACTTCGACGCCACGTTCACGAAGAGCATTGACGATTTGGTCAGATTCGCTTTTCACTACACGTGGGTCTTTCGCGCCTTGTAGAACCAATAATGGAGCTTTGATTTGGTCAACATGGAATACTGGTGAGTATGCTTTCATCATCTTCGCATCTTCTGGGTTATTCGGATCGCCAACTTGCTCATGCAGCATAGCTAGGAATGGTGCCCAGTATGGTGGAATGGAATCCATGAAAGTAAAGAGGTTGGACACACCAACGTAGTCGATACCACACTTATATAGGTCTGGCGTGAACGTCACACCTGCTAATGTGGCGTAACCACCGTAGGATGCGCCGTAGATACATACTTCACCATCTTGTGCGTAGCCTTGGTCAATCGCCCATTTAACGCCGTCAGTGATGTCATCCTGCATCGACTGACCCCATTGCTTAAATGACTTCTCCCAGAATTCACGACCATAACCTGTTGAACCACGGAAGTTCATCTGTAGAACGGCAATACCACGGTTTGCAAACAACTGAACTTCTGGTTGGAAGCCCCAGTGATCGCGAGCCCAAGGACCACCGTGCGGCAGAACAAGCAGTGGCAAGTCTTTCGCTTCACGGCCTTTTGGTAACGTTAAGTAGCCATGGATGGTTTCACCATCACGAGCGGTATATGTGATTGGCTTCATCTCCGCCATGTCTTCAGGCTTATGCCAAGGTGCGTTTGCAGCTAACTTCTCAAGTTGGTCTGAATCGCGATCGTAGTAGTAGTAATTAGGACGGTCGGTGTCGCTGTAGGTCACGACGATCATTTTTCTCTCGTCGCGAGTGGTGTTGTTCACCGAGATTTCAACTCCCGGTAGCTTTTCTTGCAGACGCTCAAAAGTCTCTTCATAACCTTTATCAAGGAAATGGTACTGACGTTTGTCTGTCACATAAGAGATCGTTGTGAGCTTGTTGAGTGCATTTGAGTAACTTGCACTGGTGACGTCCACTTCTGGGTGAGAGAAGATCTCGCGCACTTCTTTATTAGCCTTCACATCATATTCGATGATCGCTGATTTATCGCGAGTGATACGTGAGGCAACGTACAGGTTCTTGTTATCTGGTGTAAATGAGATTGGAGAGAAGTCTTCTTTGAAGGTGAGGTTCTTTAATGGACGGAACTCTTCATCCACGGTATCACGGTACAGAACCGCTGTATTTACGCCGTCTGAAGTTGAAATCACGCGGATGTTCCCATCGTGGTCTGTACCCCAGTAACGCACATTCCCTGGGTTTTGAGCCACAAGCGTGTTCTTACCCGTTTTTAAGTTATGACGATAAACATCAAACACTTGCGGGTTACGTTCGTTGGTCGTGATAAGAATGTCATCTGGTTGGCTTTCTAAAGTGTCGATCACATAAGCCACTACGCCAGATGTAGGTGTGATGGTTTGCTCTTCACCCGTTTTGACATTGACCGTTACGAGATAGAAGTTTTCATCACCGCCCGTATCGCGAGAGTAAATAATGGTGTCATCACCAACCCAGTAGTAGTAAGCGATGTCACGACCAGTAATTGACGTAATACGTTTCACATCCTCTGACTTACCAACTGGATGAACAAATACGTTTTTACGGTCTTGCCACGGTTTCATCATTGAAATGTAATCTCCAGCAGGGGAGATTTGGTAGCTAGAGACTTCAGCATTACGGAAGAAGTAATCTACGGGATATTCCGGTGGGATAACTTCGGCAGTCGTCGTGGTTGAAGTTTGGCTACAACCCGCGAGTAGTAGACCAAAAGCGGCAGCAAGAATAAGCTTGCGAGTACGCATTGTATAACGCTCCTTGTGTGACGGACCTGTCAGCATCGTGCTTGTCGGTCAGAATGAATCGATAGTCGCTATTCAAGAACAAAAGCGACAAAGCAGTGAAAGAAAAGCCAAAATCGAATATATCGATAGGGCTTATGTTTGAGGGTTTTTAATATTCTTGTCACTGCTGTTGCTACTATGACCCAATCCATCCTTGGAAGTGGCGATTTTTTGTACTTACCGAACAAGGGACTAGTCGAAATTTGGCATAAGTCACACTTATCTTTCGCTGTTTTGTCATTTATATCATTGGGATAGTCGACAAAAGCAAAAGTGCTGCCATGCCATAGTTGAATCCTTTCACTCGTTTGGAGGTAGTAAGCCAGCGCTGAAGCTGGATACCAGCAGCGGTCCAAAAGGTCACGGAAGGCAGATTCGCGAGGCAAAAAATACCCGCGATGAATGCCAGTTCTAGCCAAGAGCCACCACTGCTGTATACCGTGATTGCGGTTAATGCCATTGACCAACCTTTCGGGTTGACCCATTGAAATGCTACTGCACCTAAAAAGCTCATTGGGCGGTAATCATCGTTGACTTCCGTTTTACTGCTGGTGGCAATTTTATATGTTAGGTACAGCAAGTAAGTCAGACTCAATACCTTAAGAATGCTATGCGTGATCGGGTAAGCATGGAACAAGCTCATCAAGCCAATGCCAACTAAGATCAGCATTGCGCCAAAGCCGAGGGTAATCCCCAGCATATGGGGGATAGTGCGTTTAAAGCCGACATTGGCGCCAGATGTCATGAGCATGATGTTGTTTGGACCCGGAGTGAAGGTCGAGACAAACGCAAACAGCGCGAGTGCACCAAGTTGAGAGTATTCCATAGTGTGTTCCTACAAATATGTTTGCCACAAAGTGATGGGCAAGGGGTTACGTTTTCTGACCGGTCAAACACAATGATAGGTAGAAGTGTCATCAATTTTGTGCTTTTATTTGATGAAAATGCTTCGCTTAAACAACAAAAGAACATTATGGATAGATTTGACGAAAGAATATTGCAAGCACTGAAATCGGACGGAAGAATCTCCAATGTAGAGCTGTCTGAGCGCGTTGGATTGTCGCCGTCTGCTACTTTGCGCCGCGTACAAGACCTCGAACGCAAAGGAACTATCAAAGGCTATCGCGCAGTGTTGGACAATCAGCAAATGGGCGTTGGTTTTGTCGCTTATGTGTCGATAGGTTTAGCGTCGCACTCAAAGCAAGCGCAGCTCGGTTTTGAAGATCATGTACGTTTTGTTGATGAGGTGGTGGAATGCCATAACATCACAGGGGCAAATGAATATTTGTTGCGTGTCGAAACTCAAGACCTTGCGGCATACAAAGCGTTTCATGCAGACGTGCTTGGTGAATGCGAACATGTCAAAGCAATCACGACCATGGTGGTGATGGACACACCAAAAGATGAACGATAACCGCTATAGGGAACATTGTGTTGTAGCACATCAATTTGAAGTGACTCGAAAGAGTGAGTCGAGTATGACTGCAGTCCACATAAAATGCTGGAAAGCAGGCTACAATCTGACAATTCCAGCATTTATTCTCACCTTCTAAATAATCGCATCCTGCTAGTTTTTCTACGTCGTTGCTTGGTTCGCGAGCAGCGTGATAGAAAATTTAAGGATGAATGATGAAATCATACGTAACCCTTCCCCTAGTGAGCTTGGGCGCGATTGCAGCGTTAAGCTCATTTAATGTTAATGCCCACGGCTGGGTCGAGTTTCCAAGCGCACGTCAAAATACCTGTTATTTAGACGGTGGCTTTTGGACCAATGAAATTCCAAACCAAGCGTGTCAGGCTGCTTATGACGAGTCGGGGGCATACCCATTTGTTCAGCGCAGTGAAGTGGCGGCTAACGTGCCAAATTATCGTGATATGGCACATGTACAAGCAATCGTTCGTGATGGAGAGCTGTGTTCTGCAGGCGATGCGGCGAAAAAAGGTTTAAACATTCCATCGCCAAATTGGCAGCGTACCAATGTTACCCCAGACGCCAACAACCAAATTGAATTGGTGTTCTATGGCAAAGCTCCACATAACCCTTCTTATTGGGAGTTCTACCTTTCCAAGCCAACTTATGACGACACGCAACCTCTTACTTGGGACGATTTAGAACTGATCGATACGGCTGGTGACGTTTATGTTGATGCAGAAAAACGCTACCGCATGCAAGTGACCTTCCCTGCTGATCGTTCGGGTGATGCGATCCTTTACACTCGCTGGCAGCGTATTGATGTAGCGGGTGAAGGTTTCTACAACTGTAGTGATATTACGTTGAATGGTAATGGCACCACACCACCAACTGACCCTGTCGAACCCACCGATCCGGGTAATAACCTCACGTCACTTGGCTATTTTGTTCCACAAGGGTTTGGTCCTGTCGAGGCGGGTGATACCGTGCGCTTTCGTACGTTTAATGAAACAGGTACTGAGATCGTCGACCTTTCACTCCCTATTAATGCCAATAACACGACGACATGGGCAGCAGAACTGGCAGATCAATTTAACTCACAGCAAACCGGTGATTGGTATGTAGGTATTTGGCATGAAGCGATGAATCACTACATGTTCGATACGAACAATGTTTATGCGAACCAAGTATTGGCTCCGAGTGCCAATTTTAGTTACGCATTATCGTTGATTAAAGGCGATACTCAACCACCAGTCGAGCCAACCAATCTTTGGAGCAAAGACGCGGTGTACAACCAAGGCGATGTCGTAACGCACAATGGTCGTGAGTGGACCGCACAATGGTGGACTCGTGGCGAAGAACCTGGAACAACAGGTGAATGGGGTGTTTGGCGCTAGCATTCTTTCTTCCCAAATAAATAAAACCCTTCTCGATTGAGAAGGGTTTCTTGTTTTTAACTGTCGGAACGACTAGCAGACCAAGGTTGCCAATTCATCGTGGCATGCTTTGCCAATTTGAGCATGGGGATGTCTTCATGTGTATCGCCATACGCGTAGATTGCTTGATATTGACTAACGTCGAACTTTGCTTGAACGCGTTCGACTTTCCTTTCCAAACTGCAGTCTTTACTGTGATAGAGCCCGCTAATGCGTTTGCTGTTCCCAAGGAGTTCACTGCACAGCAAGTGGTAACCTTGAGTGTCGCACCAAGGTTTTAAGTAGGCGTTAAGTGACGCGGAAACGACTACGATGGTATCTCCTTGAGCATGATGCCAATCTAATCGTGTTTTAGCTTCAGGGCGGATGTGTTGCACGATGATCTCTTGAGCAAACCGTGCTCCCAGTGTTTTCACTTCGTCGGTTTGTCGACCTGCAAAGGCAACAAAACTGGCGATTGGACGCATTCGTCTAGCAGGGAGGAACCCAGCTTTGTACATCGCATAAAATGGCAAGATGATAATGTTGCCTAGCCACTTGCGTGGACCCGTCACCGAGTAGTGAAGGAACAGGCTAAACATGTCCTCATCGGTGATGGTGCCATCAAAATCAAACAGTGCTAAAGCGGGCTTTCGAGAATCTGACAATCTACTGCCTTAAGGGTTAATGTGCGTGTCCGTGGGAGAAGTTTATCACCATCACGCCTGCAGCGATAAGTGCCATACCAATCCAAAGGCTGGTATCCATATGCTGGCGATACACTAGTTGAGAAATTAAGGTAACAGATACGATAGCTAAGCCAGCCCAAAGTGCGTGAACGATACCCACAGGCATACCGCCTTTCATTGCTTGTGCTAAGCAGACAAATGCTGCCAAGTGACCCAGCAAAACTAGTGTTGCTGGCAGTGGCTTGCTAAAACCGTCAGTCGCTTTAAGTGCAACATGTGAAAGGGCTTCTGCGCCCACGCCTAAAAGTAAGAAAAACCAGCTCATTGTTATCATTCGTCTTCAGTTGTTGTGGAGTGCGCTTAGTATATTGATGTCGAATAAAATGATAATCCTGCAAAAAATCAAATAACTTTTACTTAAATGTAATAATAGTGGCGTCTTACATACGCTTACACCAAGTCTTGGTTGTAGTCGTTACACTGCCGCCGTCTTTAGAGAGGAGCGTGTATTGATGCATAAAGCGATAGCGGCGACTGCGGTGATATTGGCATTGAGTGGGTGTGGCGGTGAAGGGATGTCAACGGATTCAATTCCCAAGCTCAAAGACCCTAGAGCAAGCTATCAAGTGGATGGGATCGATTTGCTCCATCACTCTATTACTGATGCAATCAGCGATGATTTACTTGGTTTTGAAGCAGAAAACTTATCGCGCAAAGTCACCTATACCCTAGACAGACTTTCTTTGGGTTTACTGTGGGAGTTTAACGTGAGCACTTTAGAAGAGCTGCAAGCGCTAGTGCCCAATGTCGGTGACAGCAAAACCTCTTCATTCTGGAAATACCATCTCATGCGTCTTTCGCCTGATATGGTAATGGTGAGCACACCAGAGGAAATTGCGCACTTCTATTATGAACAAGAAATCATTGAAACACGCTTTGGTATCTCTACCTACAAGTTCAGTGAAAAACCAACACGTATCACCATGGTGGTCTACCCTGAAGGCATCAGTATTGAAGCATTCAATGAAGACTATCAGGCAGAATATGACGAGAGTAAAGACACTTACACAGTGCGACTGCAATATGAAGACGCAAATCAAAGCAGTCATTACGAAAAGCTGATTGTCGAGCTGAACGGTGATCAAGTTCGACTTGAGAAGGGCACAAGTACGATGGAAGGTCTGGAAGTAAAAGACCACGCTAAGCAGAGCCATCGCTTCGAATATAATCGCAAACAAAACACACTCTCTATCCAATAACGATTTATTGAATATTGAAGTGGTGACTAGGTTCATTTCTGAGTAACGGTTGGGAGACTGGCTCGGAGGTCATGACTTCAATTCTATTTGCGCTTTACCAAGACCCTTTGCGCATTGGGGGGAAGAGATATTTCTTCCCCCCGTTTTTCTTGTGACTAACAGCGCCAATTAACTGCGATTTTCGCTTCTAGAAGGGGGAATAAAAGTGTGGTCTTGGACGCAATAGATGACGTTGGATGATTACAGCTTGGCTTTGATGAAGTCCAAACCATCAGTATCAACAAAACCGGACGACTTGATCAGTCGACTCGGTTGAACCCCATAACGTCTCTTAAACACCCGACTAAAGTAATTAGGGCACCCAAACCCACTTTTGATCGCTGCTTGCTTGATCGACATACCTGACATAATGAGCGAAACTGACTTTTTTAACCTGATATTATGGGTTAACTGGGTAAAGGTAATGTTCGAGTTTTTGAGCTCAGTTAATAAGTAACTCTTGCTGATCCCTGTTTTTATCGAAACATTCTCCAACGTCCATGGGTACTCAGTGTCTGCTTGAATACAGTTAGTCATCTTATTTATGAGCTTTACAGACGATAAAATGTTCGCTTTATCGAACTCACTACAATTGCTTAAAAAAGACGTAAGTGCGAAGACGCTGATTGAGTGAACCATACATGACGAAACGTCAGATAAACAATATTCAATCGAAGAGTCGAAGTAGTCATTTGTATTAAATAACTTCTCTTGATCATCTCCCGTTCCAAAATCGAAGAAGTAATAATTATCTACAATGACTCTTAGCATTTCTTCTGTGTAAGTGAAGCGTTCAACTTCTATTTCTTTTTCCTTATTGATTGGTCTAAGTGAGACCCAACATTTAGAGTGCGCGGGAACATAAATAATGTCCCTTCCTTTAATCTGTATCATTCGACCACTCACACTAACAAAGCCTATCGCATTGGACACTCTGACTAATAAATGCCGAGAGACGTATGCTTCTATTAATAACTGTGGACTTTGATATTTGAGCGCTTTAAATGTAACTTTTTTCATAGGAATATAAACAAGTCTACGCGGACAAAACTGTTTCGAATCGAGGTGTTTCCTTTATCTCTCTAAAGTTCAATAAATCGAGAGTTTCAGAGAGTGAGAGCGGGTAATAATAATTGTAACCTTGATGAAAGACCTCAGGATGAAGAAATGCGACTCGTTGAGAGGATGTTTCTACACCTTCTACAATGATCTTCTTGCTATGGAATTTAAGTAAAGGAATCAGCATTCCGATCATGGTTAAGCCATCTTGGTATAGCAAGTAACTCTTATCGAGTTTTATTGCATCCCAATCAATGCATTGCAACGCAGAGGTTTTGAGCTTCTCATCATGATGATAGTCGTCCAACCAGAATTGGTGTCCTTGTTTTTTGAGCTTAACGATGTTTCTTTTGGCAGCGTTGACCTCTTTAATACTTTCTATCTTCGTCACTTCGATGATGATGGGATTTTCAGTATTTTCTATGACTTCATCAACGAAGGATGAATCAAGTAAACAACTAAGAGGTAGGTTGAGTGATATATTTAGGTTAAACTGAGATAAATTGTCATTTAAGAATCTGATTTGACATAGAAAAATCTTTTTTATGAACTCATCATTGATATATTCAAAAAACTCCTCGCTATTCAACCTCTCTCCACTTGAATTAACTAAATGAGACAGCACTTCATAACCGTGAATCTTATAGTTCTTTGGATCTACGATTGGCTGAAGCTTGAACTCAAGGCTGACAAAATTTTGATTATTCCAGAAAACACTAACAATATTATTGTCAATTGATATTTCTTCTATTTTTATAGTCATCTGTTTTTATTCCTTAGGCAAACGTTTTTATAAAATACTAGATGACAGAATCACGTCAAAGAAATTATTTTAAAGATCCCAATAATATCTTTTTAAGATATTTTGTCAGAATTATGACGCCATCTCTATAGCGTCAGTGAAATCTAATTACCCACTAATATATATAATACTAATATTTTCATCTAACTCTTAATGGGCATGGTTTTTTATGCGGATTTTAATGGTTGGCTTTATTATTAAATAATAAAGCCAATTGCTTGAAGTGATAGAAGTGTCAATAAGTGAGCTTTTAACGAAAGTTTAAAAGGGAGGGAATAGGCGGTGAACTATCTCATTGATAGAAGATCGCTAGCCATATTGTCTCTTGCTCTGGGTCGGTCCAACTTACTCGATGCTTCGTGTGCGCTGGAATGTTGACGTGATCGCCCGCTTCCAAACGCTTCTTCGTGCCGTCCTCATAAGTCAGTTCGCCTACGCCTTTTAGCACCAATACCCACTCATGGTCTTCTTGATCGTACCATTCGCCTTCTGGCGTCGTTTGCCCCTTCGATACAATACGCTCGATTCGGAGCTGTCTGTGTGTGAGTAAATCTTCAAATACCTCTTCACTCAAATCACAAGGTAGGTCTTTTAAAAGGTTCATAATGTTTCCTAAATAACGATCAGGCCAAATGGCGAGAGCAATTGTTCTTGTTGCCAGTCGCAAATCTTAACACCGTATAAAGAGACGCGGCGGATGTCCAAACCCTCTAAATCAACATGGGTCAGGTCGCTTTCTTCTATATTAAAGCTGCCCCATTGTTCAGGGCTGAATTCTCCACGTGATAGATCCGCACCTTTAAAGCTTGCACCCATCAAGTTGGCACCATTCCATCGGTTCTCAAATAGATCGCATTTCTCTAGCAGTGCGCGCTCAAAATTAGTGTAAGCCAAGTTGCAACCCGTAATGTAGGCGATACAAAAGAACACAGTATTGCTGACGCGATTAGCGAAATTAGCACTTTGAAAGTTTGCACCCTTCAAATCGCATTTACGTAACTCAATGCCGACGCAGTCTGCGCCATTAAACTGAGACATCGCTAACATGCAGTTGCTAAAACTGGCATCTTTAAGTTTGGCATAGCGAAAGGTACAGCCTTCAATGTCGCTTGGTTGGATAAAGCGGCAATCAATAAACTTCACATCACTGAGATCGGCGTGGTCAAAGTTGCATTGATAAAAGCGGCAATTTTGAAAAGTGGTGTTTTGCAAATCGTGATGCGAAAAGTCTTCCTGTTCGAAAGTGAGATCGGTCTCAATCATGGCTTTTTATCTTTTCCTTGCTTGGTTAGATGCAGACTATCACTCTAAGTAACTGATTTTCCAGAAATATAACTTCTTGTATTTCAGTGGTTTACAGACCCCGAAAATCGCCAATTTAAGCGGTCAAACGGGCTGTTTAAAGTCGATGTTTTGTAAAAATAATCCGAGCATATCGAGAAAAAAGTTTTGTTGAGCACAGAGGCTTACAGAAGAATTGAAATGAGAACTGCGACGTACTCTTCTCACACGCACAGTTTGCATTACAGAATTGTATCCGATTTGCATAATTTGTTGATCAAATTGGCGTTTTTGTGTGCGGAAAAGCTATATTTTTCACAAATTGATTTCCATCAAAATAGTAGGGTTTCTATATGCTATTTTGCGCGCAGCTCAAGAAAATAGTGATACTCGCGTGCTTCAAGGTTTTGGATTGATAACAGAACCGTCCGAAAAAGAAGAGCATAGCGGAGTACAAAAGAAACAAAGCCCTACAAAAGGAAATAACAATGAAAAAAACAATCTGCAGTTTAGCAGTGGTTGCTGCGTTAGTGTCTCCAAGTGTTTTTGCTCACAGTGAAGGTGACTTCATTCTACGTGTTGGTGCGGCATCGGTTGTACCAAACGACAGCAGTGACAAGATCCTAGGTTCTCAAGAAGAGTTAAAAGTAGATTCAAACACTCAACTGGGTTTGACGTTTGGTTACATGTTTACTGACAACATCAGCCTGGAGATTCTAGCGGCAACACCATTTAGTCACGATATCTCGACTGATCTTCTTGGTCTTGGTGATATCGCAGATACTAAACACCTACCACCAACAGTGATGCTGCAATACTACTTTGGTGATTCGCAAAGCAAGTTCCGCCCATACGTAGGTGCGGGTTTAAACTACACCATGTTCTTTGATGAGGGCTTTAACGGTAAAGCCAAAGATGTAGGTCTTACTGATCTAAAATTGGATGACTCATTTGGCCTGGCTGCCAATGTAGGTGTCGATTACATGATCAATGAAAGCTGGTTCCTAAACGCATCCGCTTGGTATGCAAATATCGAGACCGAAGCGACTTATAAATTTAATGGCGCAGCACAAAAGACTGACGTAAAGATCAACCCTTGGGTATTCATGATCAGCGGTGGTTACAAGTTCTAAGAAAAAGCAGTAGCAAAAGAACAATAAGATTATTGGCATGACTTTTAGGGGCAGTTGCGGGGATTGCCCCTCTTTTTTATCTATTCTTTCTGGTTTTCTTTTCCTTCCCTATACCTCTTCTCTCTCCCCATATGACTACGATAGTGGTGCACTACTTTGGTATTTGTAAACACGTGACCAAAAAGATGAATTTTCTGTTAATTCTCGGTTGCTGAGAAAAGCGCAAAATTACCATAGCTAGGTTTTGAAATTGTTCTGATAAATTCGATTGGAAGTGTTCGGTTAATTATTAATCGAACGCTGAAATAAAAATTACAAAATGAAGCTAAGGACTGGCTGACTAAGGAAAATTACTCATGAAGTGCGAAATTTTCACACGAGTATTTTCCGGTTTTGCTGTCTTTAGCTGAGAAAAATGTCTTTATTTTTCAATCGATAGACAGGAAGAACCTAAAATGAAAGGAACCACACTCATTGCAGTATTTGCTTCGGCAGTCTCGCTGTTCTCATACAGTGAGAAAATAAGTGCGGCAGAGAAATTTATTACTATCGGCACCGGTGGTCAAACGGGCGTTTATTACGTTGCTGGACAGTCGATCTGTCGTTTCGTAAACCGTGGCGCAGCAGACCACAGCATTAAGTGTAATGCTCCAGCCAGTGGGGGTGGCGTGGCAAACGTAAATGGTTTGCGCAGTGGTGAATACAACTTCGGTATCATGCAGTCAGACCATCAATACAAAGCCTTAGAAGGCGTGGCTCCTTTCCAAAATAACCAACCAATGACGGATATTCGTGCCGTTTTCTCCCTACAAAGTGAAGTGTTCACGATTCTTGCGCGCAAAGACGCGGGCATCACCAGTTTCGACGATTTGAAAGGCAAGCGCGTCAATATCGGTAACCCTGGTTCTGGTCAACGCGATACGTTTGAACAAGTGATGCAAGCAAAAGGCTGGTCACAAGATGTGTTCAGTTTGGTATCGGATCTGAAGCCAGCAGAACAAGCTTCCGCAATGAGTGACAATAACATCGATGCAATGAGCTACTTCGTCGGTCACCCAAACGGCGCGATTCAGGAAGCATCAACCACCACCGATGCTGTGCTAGTACCAGTGACTGGTCCTGAAATCGACAAGCTACTTGCTGAGCGTGCGTACTTCACCAAAGCAACCATTCCGGGCGGAATGTACCGTGACAACCCGAACGATACTCAATCTATCGGCGGTAAAGCGGTACTTTCAACCACAGCAGAGACGGACCCTGAGTTAGTGTATCAACTGACGAAATCTGTGTTCGATAACCTAGACCGCTTCAAACGCCTGCACCCAGCATTTAAAGACCTGAAAGAATCAGAAATGATTGAGGTGGGTCTGTCTGCGCCACTGCATGAAGGTGCGGTTCGCTACTACAAAGAGCGCGGCTGGTTGTAACTCTTAACACCTTCGATTTTTAGCAAGCGCTGCGATGGATTCTCAGCGCTTGCTTCTCTGTTGTTTGTGAGAAAATTATGGATAAGACGATCTCCACGTCCCATGCTGACATGCATCCGAATGAGCTGTCGGCAGAAGAACTGATTGCCCAAGATGTGGGTGCTCGCCTGCCAACCGGAATCATGGAAAAGCTGATTGCGGGTTTGGCGTTACTGTGGTCTTTGTTTCAACTTTGGATAGCGTCTCCGCTCCCATTTATTGTCGGTTTCGGCGTGATGAACGACACCGAAACGCGCGCCATTCACCTTGGTTTTGCCCTGGTGCTTGCCTTCCTCGTTTTCCCCGCTTTTAAGCGCTCTCCACGCGATCGTGTTCCTGCCTTCGACATCATGTTGGGTTTGATTGCTTGTGCCTCTTCGCTGTACTTATTTGTTATGTACGAAGCACTAGCACAACGTCCGGGCAGCTTAACCACTGAAGACTTTATTACCGCATTGATCGGCTTGCCTTTGCTTTTAGAAGCCGCGCGTCGAGTGCTTGGTCCTGCTTTGCCGGTGATTGCGTTGGTGTTTATCGGCTACAGCTTAGCTGGTCCATATATGCCGGGTTTATTGTCCCATCGCGGTGTTCAGTTGGATGCGCTGGCTAACCACCAGTGGATCACCACGGAGGGTGTGTTTGGTATTGCGCTTGGCGTATCGACCAGCTTTGTCTTCTTGTTTGTTCTGTTTGGTGCGTTATTGGAACGCGCTGGAGCAGGGCACTACTTCATTCAATTGGCATTTAGCATGTTGGGGCACCTGCGTGGTGGTCCTGCAAAAGCAGCCGTCGTTGCTTCGGGCTTAACGGGTTTGATTTCGGGATCGTCGATCGCCAACGTGGTAACCACGGGGACGTTCACTATTCCTATGATGCGCAAAGTTGGCTTCTCTCCTGAGAAAGCGGGAGCAGTCGAAGTGGCATCATCGGTGAACGGGCAAATCATGCCTCCTGTTATGGGAGCCGCAGCGTTTTTGATGGTGGAATACGTCGGCATTCCTTATGTTGAGATCATCAAACATGCCTTCTTACCTGCCGCAATTTCTTACATCGCACTGCTTTATATTGTCCATCTAGAAGCGCTCAAGTTGGGCATGCAGCCAATTGATGCCGCACGCTCAAAACCTTGGCTAGCGAGACTCACGGGATTTGCATTTGGCGCGGCGTTGATTTCTGGATTGTCGATGGCAGTCTACTACGGTTTAGGATGGTTGAAGCCAGTATTGGGTGACTTTGTATTACCTGGGATGGCGTTAATTCTGGCTACGGTTTACTTGGCACTGCTAAAAGTCGCCGCAAGTAATGAGCCGCTACCAGAAGAAGACCCAGATGCTCCACTAGAACAGTTACCAAATACGCGCGCAGTCTTACTCTCTGGCTTGCATTACCTACTGCCTGTGGTGGTTTTGGTGTGGTGTTTGATGGTCGAGCGTTTGTCTCCGGGGTTGTCTGCTTTTTGGGGGAGTGTGATTCTGGTGGTGATCGTTTTGACTCAGCGTCCTCTGTTGAGTTGGATGCGTAAATATGGCAAACACGATTATGGCAACTTCAAAGACGGCTGTATCGACTTGCGTGAAGGCTTGATTGCTGGTGCGCGCAATATGATCGGCATTGGCATCGCGACCGCCACCGCAGGCGTAATTGTTGGTGCGGTATCGCAAACGGGGGTTGGCTTAGTATTGGCTGATTTGGTTGAGATGCTGTCTATGGGTAACTTGCTGTTAATGCTGATGCTCACGGCGGTATTGAGCCTGATTCTAGGCATGGGCTTGCCAACGACGGCGAACTACATCGTGGTATCGAGCTTGTTGGCGCCTGTTATCGTTACGCTGGGTCAACAACACGGCTTGATAGTGCCGTTGATTGCGGTGCACTTGTTCGTGTTCTACTTCGGCATCATGGCGGACGTAACACCGCCAGTAGGTCTGGCGTCTTTTGCTGCAGCTGCGGTGTCGAAAGGCGATCCGATCAAGACGGGCTTAACCGCGTTTTACTACAGTTTAAGAACCGCGGCTTTGCCGTTCTTGTTTATCTTCAATACGGATTTGTTGTTGATTGACGTGGATTGGGCGCACGGTATCGCCATCTTTGTTATCTCTACTATTGCGATGTTGATATTCGCTGCTGCGACGCAAGGTTGGTTCCTGACTCGTAATCGTTGGTACGAAGGCGTGTTGTTGTTGCTCGTAGCATTTACCTTGTTCCGTCCAGGGTTCTGGATCGACATGGTGGTGGATCCGTACCAATCGAGCAATCCTGCCCAACTGGCACAAACGCTTGAACCGCTTGAAGAGGGCGGTGTACTCAGAATGCGAATCAGCGGTGAAGATGCGGTAGGTAAGATGCGTGAATTCTCGGTGCTGCTTTCGGTTCCTGAAGGGGAAACCGGACAAGATAAGCTGGATGCACTTGGCATAGCGACTTATCAGCAAGATGAACAAACTCTGATTGATATCGTTAGTTTTGCTAGCCCAGCAGAGGCGGCAGGATTGCAGTTCGACCAACAGATTGTCGATGTGCGTGTGCCAGTTGAGCGTTATCGCAAAGAGTGGATGTGGATTCCAGCAATGTTCTTGTTTGGTGTTGTGATTTGGCTACAACGTCGACGTGTGGCAATGCAGAACGACACAGCATGTTGATAGTTAAAGAAAAATAACCTAACAGCCCCGTTGGAGCCAAGACTGACGGGGCTTTTTTCTGTCTGAAATATTCATCATTTCTATTTTCAATGTCGCGGAATTATTAGCGCATTCTATACTTTATGTTTGATTACTTTGCGCATCATTTGAACAAATGATCAACGCTCAAAATCGGATCTTAACCTTTCAGATCATCTTGTTGTTCGAAAGCGGAAAAATCCTACACTGATCACATAATTGAACACTTGGACAATATAAATGAGCGACGATATCGCGAAGAAATCCTCTTCGAAATCTAAAATGACCAAAATCCTTTTCCTACTCGTTTGTGCAATCGCCTTTGGTGCGATGTACTGGTCTTGGCAATATTCCGACAGTCACCCGAGTACGGAAGATGCGTATGTAAGAGCTAAAATCCTATCTGTCGCTCCACAGGTTCAGGGTCAGGTGGTATCAGTAGAAGCGAAAGATTTCCAAGTCATCAACAAAGGTGACTTACTGCTTAAGATTGATTCTCGCCCTTACTTATTGGCAGTGAAACAAGCGAAAGCCGCTTATCAGTTGGCCGTTCAACAACACGATGTGGCAGACAAACAAGTGACCGAAGCCGTGGCTGGTTTGGATGCGGCGCGTTCTAACTTGACTGAAGCGCAAGTGGAGTACAAACGTACCGATTCTCTTGTGAAACGTAAGTTAGCGTCTGACCAAGACCTTGATACGGCGAAAAACAAACTCGCTAACGCGCAAGCTGGTCTAGAGCAAGCGCGAGCAACAGTTGAAAAAGCAATCGCAAACCGTGGTGAAGAAGGTGCAGAGGCGGCGGTTGTTCAACAAGCAGCAGCGCAACTTGCACAAGCTGAATTGAACCTGAGCTACACCGACATCACTTCTCCAGTCGATGGCATTGCAGGTGAAATCAACACTCATACGGGTTCGGTTGTCAGTATCGGTCAAACACTATTCCCTGTGATCATCAAAGACAGCTACTGGGTGCGCGCGAATTTCAAAGAGACTGACCTAACTCACATCAAAGCAGGTATGCACGCTGAAGTCGTGATCGACATGTACCCAGATGTGGTTTGGGATGCAAAAGTGGAGCAGTTATCGCCTGCAAGTGGTACCTCTTTCTCATTGATGCCACCAGAAAACGCAACCGGTAACTGGGTGAAAATTAAACAACGCTTCCCTGTGCGTTTAACTTTAGAGGTACCTGAAGGTGCGCCACAGTTGCGTGTGGGGGCGAGTTCTGAAGTCACTGTTGATCTAAAAAGTAACGCACAATGAGTAACGAAATTACGGCAGATAAACGGGGTATCGCCACCGTCGCCGTGATGCTTTCTGCCATCATGGTGCTGATAGATATGACCGTTGCCAACGTGTCGCTTTCGCACATGATGGGCGCACTAGGCGCAACGGCAGACCAAATCACTTGGGTGCTGACTGGCTACAGCATGGCAGAAGCGATCTTCATTCCGATGACCAGTTTTTGGGTATCGCGCTTTGGTGAACGCAAAGTCATGCTGGTGGCGGTGATTGGTTTTGTCATTGCGAGTGCCTTCTGTGGACAAGCCAGCTCGCTCGAAGAGATGGTGGTATTTCGTATCATTCAAGGTGCGTTTGGTGCTTCGGTTATTCCACTGGCGCAATCCACATTGGTTCAGATTTACCCTTCTGAGCAAAAAGGCAAGGCGATGGCGATCTTCTCTATCGGTATCTTGCTAGGTCCTATCTTAGGTCCGGTGGTGGGCGGTGTGATTACCGATAACATCAATTGGCGTTGGATTTTCTACGTTAATTTACCATTTGGCTTGGTGTGTACCGCGCTGATTTATCGCTACATCCACATCAGCAACAAGTCGAAACCAAACTTCGACTGGTGGATCATTGGCTATATGGCGCTCGGTGTTGGTGCGTTGCAGTTCGTGCTCGATAAGGGGAACGATGAAGACTGGTTTAACTCACGCATCATTCAAACCGCTGCACTGCTAGCGATAATGGGCTTAGTCATGTGGATCTACCGCAGCTGGAAGACTAAGAGTCCAATAGCGCCGCTGTGGCTCCTCAAAGACAGAAACCTCATGGTCTCGTCTTTGATGATAGCGGTCGTTTCGATGGCGATGTTTGGCTTGACCACTCAACAGCCTATGCTGCTTGAGAGCTTGTTGAACTATCCAGTATCGACCACAGGTATGTTGATGGCACCACGAGGGTTAGCGTCCGCCTGTATGTTAATTTTGGTCATCATCATCAACCCGCAATTTGATCCAAGGTTGAAGATTGTATTTGGTTTAACCTGTATTGGTATTGGCAGTTATTTGATGACCCTATACTCGACAGAAATTGACACTTTCTGGATCGTGATGCCAAGTATGATTCAAGGTATGGGCTTAGGTTTGACTTTCTCGACTTTGTCGACGCTGGCTTACATGACGCTACCAAAAGAACAGTCAGTAGCAGGGGCGAGTATTTTTAACTTGTTCCGAACCATTGGTAGCTCATTTGGTATTTCTATCGCTACCACATACCAGTACCGTGATGGACAACAGCAATGGCACGCTTTGGGTGAAGGTTTCAATCCTTACAATCCTGTGTTGCATGATTGGGCTGCTAAGCAAGGATTGTCGATTACTGATCCTGCTGCATTGGAGCAGTACCAAAGCATGCTCCATCAGCAATCGCAAATGGTCGCGTTTGTGCACACCTTCCAGTTGGTCGGGGTGATGTTCGTGATCATGATGCCGATGCTGGTATTTATCCGTTCAAAGTAAACCTCTAAACATAAACTAAAGCGCCCTTAACTCAGCCAGTTAAGGGCGCTTTTTTACATCTGATTCTTAGGTGCTTAGGAGTTGATATCGAACAATCAACCGAAGGTGACTTCACTGAAATGCGGATTGCCTTTGAGTGCTTTCATCGCGACTAACTGTTCGGTTGGAAACGAAATGCGTTCACCTTCAATATCCAAAAATAAGCATTCTTGGCGTTCCATATCGTAACCAGTATCGAACGCGCTACCTTGGTGCTTCTCACCGTTCTTGAGCGTAATTTCTACGGGTAGCTTAAACATACAGGCGATTTCAATAAAATCGTATTGGCTGCAGGTCACCATAATTTTTCTCCTTTTCTGTTCTTTATCAAGACCGACTAAGAACAGGAATCCTTCTCTGAAACCTAATCTTCATCTTACGCCCTATTTTGGTCATGAAAAAGACACACAAGCAGGCTTAACTAAAACCATAGTTTAGTGAACAAGACGTAGATAGGACATGTCTGAAACGACACTTAAAAACACGTACTTGGCTCGTGAGCGCGCAACGCAATCACTGATTACTCCTCATACTTACTACGCACAGTTGGCGCATCGCATCAACCACTCAGCTCAATTTGAAAATGGACGCGTCAAAGATAAGATGCCAAACGTGCCAAGCCCTCAGTCATTTTGGCAAGTGTGTTGGGCTTACATGGGCGGGCGTTCGCCGCTCAGTCCTGATAAGCAACTGCCTTATTCAGCGATAGAGCCCACGCGGTTTTTAGAGCGACAACAAGCGATGCGAGTCACTTGGCTGGGGCATTCCACTTTGATGATTGAGACCGATGGTGTGCGCATCCTGACTGACCCTGTGTTCGACTACGCGTCGCCGTTGATTGCGAAGGCGTGGTTTGAGCGCAATATTCCCAATACATCAGTTCGCGACAGCTTGCCGACTCCCGATGTCATCCTGATCTCTCATGATCATTACGATCACCTCGAAGCATCGACTATACGTTATTACTCTGATAGATCTGTAACATTTTACGTGCCACTAGGTGTCGGTAAGCATTTGATTCGTTGGGGCGTTAGACCAGATAACGTAGTGGAATTCGATTGGTGGGAGAGCGTTCAGTACGCCAACGTCGAGTTGATTTGCACGCCCGCTAACCATAATTCAGGTAGAACTTATCTGGATAAGAATGCCACTTTGTGGGCGTCTTGGGTGGTGAAAGGACAACAAGAGACGCTTTATTTCAGCGGGGACACTGCTTACGACAATCACTTTGTACAAATCGCTCAGCGCTGCGGACCGATAGACATTGCTTGTCTGGAAGTCGCGGCAGATGTGAAAGGCAATCAAGGTTATCCGGTAGAGAATTGGGGGCACATGCAAGCCCATCACACAGTGCAAGCTTTTAAAGATCTGCAAGCAAAGAAGCTGTTGCCAGTACACTGGGCAACGTATGAGTTGTTTACTCATAAATGGGATGAGCCGATTGAGGATTTGATAGCACATTGCCAAGTGGATCACATTGAGTTACTTACCCCTATGGCAGGCGAGAGTTTTTATGTCGCGCAACAATATAAAAACAACGCATGGTGGCAGGTGGAAAAATTATGTGAGCAAGCTAGAAAAATAAGGGTATAATATGATGACGCTTCAATAATATCCCTACCAATTTAACCAACTTTCTTGGTCCTTATAACAAGCTTTTTACTGGTCATCGAATCAATAAATTACCAGCAAGTCACCGTTTTTCTGTGATCTCTCACGTGACTAATTTTCTAAGTGCAATTTTTTGATACTCACCACCTAAAAATTTAATCTTTAAAAAGAAAACTTTTACTAAAAAACTAGGTGAACTTAATTTTACGCATCAAAACAATTATACTCATCGCATACTGATAAGGCTTGCAATAACTGGTTAAAGCTTAATCTTGGTGGGTAAAAATTGATCGGTTAATGCTTGGTAAAAAGTCTCATCATTGAAACATATTTAATAGATAGAAATTGCTGGAAATATTTGGAACCGGCATCACAAGAGTAGGGATTTCTTGAATATATCATCAGGGATGCTGACAAAAATAAAATAGGCATTGTTCGATGAATAATTCTGCAACGTATTTACTTGCTGCTTTGCGAGAAAAAATTAAAGAGAAGGGTATTTGTTATTCTGACCTCTCTATTGGAATGGGAATTCCTCTATCAACGATTAAAAGGCAGTTGCATAACACGTCTTTAGGGTTGGATAAAATACTCTCGTATGCCACTCATTTAGATACCGACTTAGTCGAATTGTCCATGCGTGGTAAACAGCTGCAACAAGAAAACGAGCAATTTATCACCGACACTAACAGCGAAATATTTCACCAGTATCCGTACCTATTTGATTTTTTGTATTTATTACGTCGGAAGGAATGGTCTCCGCAAGATATTGCGAGCAAATACCAATTGACCCATACCTCGATCACGCTTTATTTCCGTGCGTTGGAAATGATGGATTACATCGAGCTAAAAGGTGATGACCAATACCGTTTTAAAGACCAAGGTCGTTTTATTTTCGAAGAAGGTTCTAAGCTCGATACTTTGTTTGCTAAGCGCTTTCGAGATGAAGTGTTTAGCCATGATGTGCGACCACCGATTTGCATGGGACGCATTGCTATCACTGAAGAACAGGAAGAGAAACTGGCGAACGAGGTGTACAACAAACTGATAGAATTTGATGTGCAAAACAAGAGCGGAGAAGGCAGTAAGCGACTCCGAAACGTCTTGATGACTTACACTCCGGGCAATCAGATATTCCTTTCGGATACGATTCCGAATATTGACGGTGAATTATTAAAAGCCATCTCAATGGCGAATGAAAAATAGTGACTATTTAATCATAAAATAAAGAATTTATATTAAGTGGATGTGTTTGATAATGAATGCATCAAAGACCCACTATTATCCAAAATTAATGACCTGTTATACCCAAGTAACCTCGAGATGCTAGGTTCAGCGAGAATGACTTGGTTTGTAGACGCGGCGACGATTTAAAGATCTAGTCACTCTAAATCAAGAATCGGCAACAAAGTATACAAGCCAAGACAACTCGCCCTTCGGGAGCGTGTCATTGCCTCGATTTCTGCGTCAAACAACTTGGAAAGAGCTGGCTATTACGCGGTGTTGTTTTCCTTGAACTCGAATCAATGACAACGCTCTGAATCCTGCATCTTGAAGTCACTTGGGTATATTTAAATAGGTCAAACGAAGAAGAGACAAATTAACCGATCTCTTCTCAAATCCAAAAGTGAAATAAATAAGGCTGAATCTTCATCATCGAAACTCGGCAGGGCATGTCTCGACCTTTTTTCGCCTGATCAGGACCAAAAGCCAATAAATGAGGGATATAACATGCACTTTAAGACTTCTTTATGTGCGATTGCTGTCGGGGTTGCTCTAACACTAAGTGGATGCAACAGTAGTGATAATGACTCTAACGTGGATGCGCCATTGAAAGCGGCTGAATTCCATAACACCATCAACCGTGCAGGTGTGCCAGTGGCACTGCGCGATTTGCATGGTGGTCACCTTCGCTACATTCCTATGTTTGATAATGGTTCGTGGCATGGTCACACGCTAGACACCAAAGGTGGTGAGATCACGTTAGGTGGTACCGCGTTGCTAACCGAAGAGTATGTGTCATTCATGGCGGCGCGTTTCGACCGTTTGGCGTTAACGGTTGATGGTAAACCGATGCCGCTTAAGCTGACAGAAGCATACTCGCAGCCAGGCGCGCTGATCCAAACATACACGGGTGATGATGGTGTCGAAGCGAAGCTGGAAATGCGCTTTGTCACCGACCGTACTTCTTTGGTTAAAACGACAATCAAAAACCCAAATAAACTGGCTATTCAAGGCGAATGGGATGGCGAGTTAATGCAAGATTATCGCGCGGATGATGGTCAGCTATACAAGAACGATGACAGCACAGTTCGCAGCGTTGAAGAAGCTTACCCTACCTATTCTCGTGCTATCACAGCCACCGATAACGGTGTAGAAGTATCTTTTGGTGCAGTTCGTGACTCATGGTCTCTACTGACTTCGGGTGATTCGAAATTCGAAGTGACACGCTCTATCAAGCCAGAAACCTCAACCATCAGTGATGACAAAAAAGGTTTTGTACAAACCGCGTCCTTAGGTAACGGCGAAGAAATCACACTGTACACGGCTTACACTCACGTGCAAAACACCAAAGAGCAAGCTTCTGAGTTTGCTAAATTGGACGATGTGATGGCAGACCCGAACGGTTACATGCACAAATCGGCAATGCGCTGGGAAGAATACCTAGAAAAAGGTCTAACGAATGACGCGGCTTCTAAAGAGCATGAATTCGTTGCAGTAAAAGCGATGGAAACGCTCAGTGCGAACTGGCGTGGTGCTGCTGGCGCGATTGACCACGACACCGTAACGCCTTCTGTTACCGCGCCGTACTTCTCTGGCAACATGACTTGGCCGTGGGATACGTGGAAACAAGCGTACGCGATGTCTCATTTCAACCCAGACGTTGCGATGGAAAACATTCGCACGGTATTCCAATACCAAGTTAAGTCTGACGACCCTGTGCGTCCATGGGATGAAGGCTACTTGCTTGATGTGGTGACATACAACTTACCGGCTGAACGTTGGCAAGGTATGTCTGCGGAATACAAAAAAGTCTTCCCACTGGCAACAGACGGTTTGAACTGGAACGAACGTAACACCAAACCATCTCTTGCGGCATGGGCAGTATGGGAAGTGTATACCGCACTAAAAGACGAACATAATCGTCCGGAAGAAGCGAAACAGTGGTTAGAAGAGATGTATCCGAAGCTCGTTGCATTCCACGATTGGTGGTTACGTGCTCGCGATACCAACAAGAACGGCATTCCGGAATACGGTGCAGCGAAAGACCCAATTCACACCGTATTTGAAGATGACGTGAATGATGGATCTTGGGGACCAGATGCGTCTGTAGACGACATGAAATTCCAGTACAAAGACGAAGCAAATGGTGACAAGTGGATCAAAGAGACTGGAATCGAGAAATACAATGAGTTGCTGACTTCTGGTGATTACACGGCGATGAGCATTCCGGCAAAAGTGGCTGCTGGTTGGGAATCAGGACGCGATAACGCGGGTGTGTTTGGCTTTATCGATACCATCGATGACTTGCAAGGTAAGTCTGATCTACCAACGCAAGAAGAAGCAGAAGTGATTGACCAAATGGGGCGCTATGCTCACAACACCAATGGTTTCGACAACACGTACGATATGGTGATGGGTGCACAAGGCTCGGAGATCACTTACCGCGATACTTCAGCTGCGAACTTGGACAAACTGGCTCAGGCGAAGAAAGACTGGGAAGTGAAGTTCAACGAGAACACCAATGACGAGAACAAGTTGTCAGGTTACTCGCTCATGCAAGAGTCGGTAGACCAAGCCTCTTACTGGTACTCAGATAACCTGTACCTATCGCAAATTGCAGAGGTTCTGGGTAAAGCGGAGAAAGCTGCTGAGTTTAAAGCGAAAGCGGATGACACCAAAGAGTACATCAACCGTTGTATGTTCGATGAAGCGACAGGGTTCTACTACGATATCGAAGTGGTACCTGGAGGTTTGAGTAACCAATGTGCGGGTCCAACTCTAGTCAAACGCGGCATGGGTCCTGAAGGTTGGTCACCATTGTTCAACAACGCGGCGACACAAGAGCATGCTGATAAAGTGGTGAAGAACATGCTTGATACCAGCAAGTTTAACTCGCCGAAGATCCCGTTAGGTACCGCATCAATGGATAACCCAGCTTACGGTCCAGACATTTACTGGCGTGGTCGTGTGTGGCTCGATCAGTTCTACTTCGGTGTTCGTGGTATGGACAACTACGGCTACGGCGTGGAAGCTCGTCTGATGGTCGATAAGTTATTCAAGAACGCTCAAGGTCTAACGGAAGCAACGCCAATTCAGGAAAACTACAACCCAGAAACTGGTGCAGTACAAGGTGCAAATAACTTCTCATGGAGTGCTGCCCACCTCTACATGTTGTACAACGGTTTTGTGGGCAAATAAGTTTTGCGCCCCTGACAACGTAAAGCATTAAGCGTTGTAGATGACCCCCTAGCATCTACAACCGCTTAACCCCTTCAAATTAGGCTCAATAAGATCAAACCGGACAGTGAAAGCTGTCCGGTTTTTGTAGAGCTAAAACACTAATTTTCCGCTGTTTTTGAAAAGTTGTTTGCCATAGAAATTGCGCTACAGAGAGATTTTTCTTTAAATATTGGTAAGTTAGTTGTCCGCATTTCATTCTGTCGATTTGCAATAGATAACATTTATAAAATGATCGTTTAACCATGCTGTAACAATGCATATGCTGCAAGTATTAGTGAGGTCATTTACATTCATGCAAAAGCATTAGAGTAACCCCAAATCTCGCCGCTGTTCAGCCGCTCCGAGCCAAAATCATTCCAACACTCTACTCTGCCGCCTGAATTTTCCTCACCTTGAAGAGCGTATTGATAAATACCTCACTTTCTACGTTGTCAGCATGACGTGTTGCGTTGCAACACCATCAAGGAAGGTGACATGAATTGTTTACAGACCAGCCTTTATAACTTGTTAGAAGATAATAACTTTGTGCCCTCTAATGAGTACAAAGCCTCTATTGCAAGCTACCTTTATTCGGATTCTTCCCTTACACCAAAAGCGATGAATGAGCTCACTCAAGAGATTTTTCAGAGCAAGCAAACCATGGCGTATTACCTGTTGCACAACGCCATCAATGAGGAAGAGGGTGCAGAGCGGCTCAAGATGATTGCCAATCGTTATGCGCAAGGGGAAATGAAGCAGCAAATCATGCACCATTGTCAAAACGACTTAAATCACTCCGCTATGTATGCCAGCTTAATCCCGTTGACGGGATACCAAACTGAGGTATACCAAGAAGCCAAGTCTAGTGATTTCAATTTTAACAACGTTAGCAACTTCTACGACGATATTAAAATTCACCTTTTCCGCGCGCATTCTGTTGAAATCCGTTCATGGTGTTTGCTGGTCGCGCAGCTTAGTTTTATTGATCAATCTGATGTCCCTTACCTGAAAGAGATGCGCCCAACCATTCAAAAAATACTGGATGATGAGGTCAAGCAGGTCTCTTATACGGCTCAGCATGTCAGCCAGTGGTTGGAAGAGGACCCGTCTTTGTGTCAGGTGTTCACCCAATGTATGAACCACACTTACCGAGAGACATGGGACTATCTAGCCTCAATGGCTGAGTTCATGCGCGATAGTGCGCCGTATTTTATGGTTTAAGCATATAGCATTAGAAATTTAAGAGAGACTCAACGTTGTTTGTACTGTGTTGGGCAATAGCCACGCTTCACTTCTGGAGAGCGCAGTTTTAGGTGTTTGGTTTTCCTGCCGGAGACTCGGTGTCGCCAAAGCTTAAAACTGCTCGGTTGTAAGTGGTGGCGCATTAAGTTAATAACCCCTTTCTCGTCCAAACCAAATTGATGTTGGATGGCTTCAAACGGGGTTCTATCTTCCCATGCCATTTCAATAATTCTTGATAGCATGTCATCGCTAAAGGTCATTCGTTAATCCTGTTCTGCTGTTGGATACACACATACGTAACGCGCAGCGATTGGGATTCATTTAGGGATGTTTCTGGTCGAAAATGGGTGGTTTTCTGGTGCATTATTTCTGTGGTTTCAGCTCGACCACATTGCCTTCTGGATCTTCCAAGTAGACAGAGCGCCCGAAGCCTTGGGCACCATATCTTTCAGCAAACTCTGCAACATGCACATTGTTTTGGCGTAAGTAAGACAGCAGTTCTTTTTCCTCGAAAGGGGCAATTTGCACGCAAAAGTGGTCAAGGTTACGACCGTTTTGATTGGGCGATTTTCCACCTAGCTTTCCGAGTTCGCTATCGACCGTCACCAAATCAATGATCGCCATTCCTGCACGAAGCTGAGTTAACCCCAAGTCTGGTAATTCACGCTCTATTGGGCATCCTAATATATCTCGGTAAAAGTGCAGCATCGCGCCGAGATTGTCTGTTCTTAGTACCACGTGGTCGAGCGCTTTTACTTCAATCGGATTTCTCGGATTTGCCATGACGTTGCCCTTTTTTCCATGATGAGAAAAGTATACGCACTAAACCAGCAAGCTGATCGCCAGAGCCAGCATGACAAAGCCAATGATGAATTCCAAAATCTGCCAAGAACGCGCATGTTTGAAGATCGGGATAAGCAGTTTTGCGCCATAGCCTAGGCTGAAAAAGAATACGAAAGAGGCGCAAACAGCGCCTATCGCAAACTGCCATTTATGTGGTTCATATTGAGTGGAAATAGAGCCCAGCAACACCACTGTATCAAGATAAACATGCGGGTTTAACCATGTGAATGCCAAGCAAATCAGTGCTGTCTGCCATGCACTTTTTGAGGCATCACCTTCAGGGTTCATTATGTGTTTTTGTGTGAATGCAGAGCGTAGGCTACTGATGCCGTACCAAGTTAAGAATGCTGCGCCAGCGTAACGTGCAATTGTCTCGATCAAAGGAAACTGAGTTACCAAGTAACCGAAACCCGCGACACCAAGAGAAATTAAAATGGCATCAGACAAGGCGCATAAGAAGCACACTAAGAATACATGATGCTGTTTGATGCCTTGTTTTAAAACGAAGGCATTTTGCGCCCCAATAGCCAGAATTAAGGAAATGCCCAGCGTAAAACCAGCAAGATAGGTGGTCATTTTCTCTTCCTTGAATTGTGACCAAATCAGGTTTTAAACCATAACCTTGTCGCCAAATCGCTGCAAGGTCCAGATTAGAGACTTGCCAGAACTGTTCGATAGGGGGATACGTCGTAATTGTGAGAGCCGTGAGCAATTTGCATCGCATATTTACACTAATTTGGTGTTCCCAGTTACAATATGCATGTCCATATGAAAAAGGAAAAAACGATGAAAGCAGTTTGGTTAGCTGCCGGTGCTATGGCACTGAGCGGATGTTCTGCAATGAATTCAGCAAATGATGTATCTCGCCCATCAGCAGAGATGTTTCCAGAAATGGAGAGCATGACAAAACATGTTTTCTATGTAGACCCAGCAAACAACGAAGCAGATAAGCGTGTAGAGTTGGTGGTTGGTAAAATGATGGAAACAGATTGTAACCGCGTATCTTTAGGCGGCTCTGTGACGGAGCATACATTGGAAGGTTGGGGTTATACCTACTATCAAGTTGATTCTTCAGCGGGTGGTGTTATCTCAACGTTAATGGCTTGTCCTGAAGATATGGAGAAGGTCGAAACGTTCGTGCAAATGCCGACTCGTGATTTGTACCGTTACAACAGCAAGCTACCAGTCGTGGTTTACGCTCCCGCTGATTTGGATGTCGATATCCGCGTATGGGCTCCTGAAGAGTGATCTTGAAGCCTAGCAAAGCCGCTCTGACTTATAGTGGCTTGTTAGGATTAGCGGGTTGTTCGTCGTCTGCACTTTGCGCCTGAATATTCATATCAAAGGTGATGAAGCCATCTTGGCTGTCAAAGAGGTATCTCAAAGCGCACCCCGCCTCAACAAGTCATTTAATAAGTGAAAGGCTTGGTTCAGTACCAAGCCTTTTTTCTATATCACGCTTTTTCGTCGCTGTGCGACACCGATTACTGTTTTGGAGAGCGGCTGCGAAATGTTTTGGGCGTAAGTCCGGTGTGCTGTTTGAATACCTTCGAAAAATAGCTACCACTTTGATAGCCTAAGTCTAAGGCGATTTTGGTGATGGACTCATTAGGGTTGGCTAAACGTTCTTTGGCAAGGCTGATGCGATAAGCTTGGATCCAGCTTGCGACGCCCATATTGAACTGCTCTCTAAAGGATTGCTTTAGATAACATTCATTAGTTGCGAGTTCTTTAGATAAGCCCGGTATGTTCCAATCAATATGGGGCTGCGTTGCAATGAGGTCGCACGCTTGCTCGGCGAGAGACTTAGGCTCTTTGTGCACCATGAGTAACGCAAGCAGCTCTAAGATTTTTCCTCTTAGCCATACAGTTCGGGCTATACCTTGGAAGTCATTGTTCCAAATCGATTTGGCAACGTTAAGAATCTCTCCTGTAAGTGGCATTTGCCAACCTGTTTCATAAAGATCGAAAGGCTTAAATGATGAGCCCCTATTTTGAGGAAGAAGATTTTTAGTCAAGCTATGGTGTAATGGGAAATGAATTCGAATGTTCTCAATTCGACCTCCTTCTCCTAGCTCAATAGGGTTTACAGGTTCAGGCTTCGGCAAAAGGGATGCTATGCATCGAGAAGCAAAAGATGCTGCAGGGTAATCAGGGTATTTTGGGCTGTAGGCGTGGTTAATACCAGCAAAGCTGATATAGAACCCCGCGTCTGCCGGATCATTGAACTGAATGTCCGTTGTTGCTGTACAGTTAACGATGTAGGCATTCACACCATCATCGAGAGCAACAACATCAAACGTTCCATCTACGCCGCCTACTAAGTTTAAGCTCTTCACGATATTACTCATTGTTTCAGCCTTCGTCGTTTTCTCGTGAGCATCTCCCTGAGCAATTAATATAAATGATAATAGATATCATTTGTAGAGATTGTTGAACTAAGTCGAGTTCACAGAGAAAGAAGCTCTGGATATACCTAGAGCTTCTTTAACGACAGGGCTTGGTTAGGTTTGTGAGATGAGGTTCGCCTTCTCATTTGGTTTTAAGACTGGGATTATGAAGATAGCGACGAGGCTAAAAGCGATCATTAACATAAAATGTACTGAATACCCGAAAGCGCCGATCAGTGCCCCGCAAATGATAGCCATCACGATTGCAATGAACATATCCATCGATTGGAAAAGAGAGAAGTTCACACCTGACTGATGTCCGGAGGCAAACCCCATCATTAGAGTATAAAGCGCAACAAATTTAGCCGACGTAATGATGCCATTAACGACAAAGATACCCGCGATTAACCATCCCTGCTCAGCAATATTTAAGTCGTATGCTAAATAGAAGCTAAAAAACACAACTTCAAAGACCATCATTAGTAGTAACACATTGAGTGATCGACTTTTTTTGATTAACCAGCCACCTAGCACTACGCCAATTAAACCGGTAATCACTCCCCCTCCGGCAACCAAAAGACCCAAGTTTTCTAGCTGTATACCGCTGTCGACTAAGAAAGGCATCATCATTGATAATGCCCCTCTCGTTCCGAGTTGCGATACGGTCACAAGGAGCAGTCCAATCCTTACTTCAGGGTTAGAAAATGCAGCTTTAAGGGAGGGAGTACGAGCTGTTGGCACGCTTTTCTGATTGGCGCCGTGATTCCAGAATAAACAAAGCGTTGGCATACTGAATAATAAAGTCAGAAGAGCCAGACCGAATAATGCGGTTTGCCAATCGAGCAATGAAGTCGCATAGATAAATAATCCACCGCCAAAAACAGCCCCTAGATACGAACCACCAACTTGCATGACGTTGCCTAGGTATCTTCTTTTTGCCTCCAACTGGTCAATCGCCAGACCGTCTGTAGCGATATCAGCGAAGCTGGAAAATAAGCTGATAACCAAAACACCAGCAAACAGGGTCATTCGATTCTCGATCGTTCCAATGACGCAAAGCGCAACGAGTATGGCAATTAAAACTAGCTGAGAACCAAAAATAATGATGGCGTGATTTTGTAAACTCGCTCCCTTTTTGCGTTGCCGTTCGATCCAAGGTGACCACAAAAATTTAGCGACCCAAGGAAGCATTGCAAGGTAGAACAACCCTATTTGGGAGGTATCTATGCCCTCATGTCGCATTATCGCTGGCAAGCCTTGAAGTGTGAACATACTGACTAAGCTTTGGATGGTATAAACGCTCGCCAGAACGGCGAGCAATGGTTTGAGTTTGATTCCTTGAGCGCTAACCATAGGTTTCATTACCACTCGTACTTCGCTTTCACACCAACTTCTCTACCTGTACCGTAATTGCTGTATGTCTGACCATAAGAGAATGCGTAAGTGGTGTAGTCTTTGTCAGTAATATTGTTGCTAAAGAGCGAGATAGATAGAGCTTCGCTGTAGTCGTAGTTAATGGATAGATCGACGAGAGTGTACGCACTTTGTGATAGTGAGTTAGCTTCGTTAAAGTAGATTTTAGAGTTATAACGAGCTTGAGAGTTGATCGAAATGTCGCCTTTGATTCCTGTTACTGGTAGGTAATAGTTAAAGCCCAACGTTGCCGTGGTGTCTGGCGCGTAAGGCAGTCGATTCCCTTCAAAGGTGCTGTTGTTTGATTCAAATGTTGAACGTCCAAAAGTCCCGGCAGCAGTGATGGTCAGATCATCGGTTGGGTAGAAAGCGAACTCAGCTTCGATACCTTTACTCAGAGCCTCACCCATATTTTTAAGAGTTTGATGCCCTGGAGTACCGGTATATAGTTGAATATCATCCGTTTTAATCCAGTACAATGCGCCACTAAAATCGATTTTTTGATTCGCAAAGTTTGTGCGCCAGCCTAGCTCGCCATTCAGTGATTTTTCCGCGTCATAACCGCTTGCATCTGCATTGCTCAGAGGAACAATGTTGTAGCCTCCCGGTCGGTAACCGCTGGTTATGGAAGCGTAAAGTCGAGTGTCTTCATTTGCTTGCCAACCAATTGCAGCTTTTGGTGAAACCGTCGATTCTGTCTGTTCCTTGTTATAAGGATTGATAAACCATGCCGGGTTACCGTTGAAGTCAGAGTTTACTTTTAGGTATGAAGCTCGGACGCCAAGAGTGACATCCCATTGTGGTGCAAACTGGTAGTTTGCCTGCCCAAACAATGCGTACGTGTCATAGTCCAATTTATTTCGTGCGTTGTTGGCTGAAACGTCCAAACGGCGATATTCCAAGTAGCCGCCAACTACGTAGCTAAAACGATCGTTGTATTGTTGGTTTAGACGTAGCTCTTGGCTGAACTTGTTTTGATCTTCTTGGTAGTAGCCATAGACATATTCGCGGTCTATCTCGCGTGTTTGATAAGCGGTGATACTTGTGATTTGAGAGGAATCTAAATCGTAACCAAGATTCAGCGCGAAAGTATTAACGTCTCGCTTAAGTTTGGGGATTGGTGCGTCTTTTACACCAGAGTCATGTTCACTCTCAGTGAGGTACCACTCCTCATGGCTGTCGAGCTTATCTGCGGCGACTGATAGGGTTGCGCTAAGTTTTGAGTCATTTGGTAAGTAGTGAAAGCGAACTTTTAATGCTTGCTCATCTGCATCGTTTGCGTCTTTTTTCCCGCTGGTGGCGTGTTTAATATCACCTTCATCGTAGACATATCTAGCTGCAATATCCGCTGAAATGGAGTCAGATAAACGGGTAGCGGCGACAGCATCAACTTGCTGACTCAAATTAGAATATAAAGCAGAAGCTTTAACTTCGGTGGCGTCAGTTTCACGACGAGTCACGATGTTAATGACACCTCCTTGCGCGTTCCCACCGTAAAGTGTGCCTTGCGGACCGCGCAGCAATTCGATTTTTTCCACGTTAATCAGTGGTTGAGTGACAAAAGCGTTATCTTGCAGGACGCCATCAACATAAATGCTCACGGTTGGCGAATAGTAGTCAGGTGAACTAATCCCACGAACAGTGGTGTTGGCGTAAGTTCGGTTCCCGCGAGTTTGTATAAGCAGTCCAGGGAATACCATCTCCAGATCTTTGACCTGATAAATGCCTGCTTTTTCGAGTTCTTCTCCCGTTTTGACCACAACTGAATTGTTCACTTGCGATAAAGGAGTATCGAACTTGGTTGCTTCAACGATAACCACTTCCATTGCTGGTGGTGTCTCTTCGGCATAGGAGTATGAAGTACCCAAAATTGTGAAGATAGCGCTCGCAATGACGGTGCGCGGCGAAGAAATCTTGTACATACTGTTTTCCTTGAATCTGAATAAGTTAGCACTACTCACAGCGCTGAATTTTTAATTGTTATGTTGAGCTTCCCACAGAGACTGGTAGTGGGAAGAGGTTGCGATTAATTGGTCGTGCGATCCAAAATCCTCAATGCGACCGTGGTTCATCAAATAGATGCAATCTGCATCAGCAATGGTGTCCAATCGATGCGCTACTGTGATCATGGTTTTAGAGGCAAAACACTCGGTAATGCTATGCAGTATTTCCCGTTGTTTGGGTTGGTCGAGTGCGGATGTAAACTCATCAAGCAGCACAATGGGCGCATCATGAAGCAACGCTCTTGCGAGGGACAAGCGTTGACGTTCTCCACCCGATAAATCCTTGCCATTCTCGTTTATTTCTGTGTTTAGTCCTTGTGGCAAGCGAGCGATCAGCTCATCAAGTCCTGCGGTAGTGATTGCAGTTTCTAACTCTTCGGTGCTCGCGTCTTTTTTGGCGATGAGCAAGTTTTCTTTTAGCGTCCCAGCGAACAATTGCACATTTTGGGTCACGTAGGAGATGTGCTGGTACCAGTGCATTGTCCCTGTTGCTTCTACCGTGCAACCACCAATTTTTACCGCTCCATGAGTGGGGATGTGGAATGCAGCAAGTAAATCTAACAAGGTGGTTTTTCCCGCTCCACTGGTACCGATGAGCGCGATATGTTGCCCATATGGAACCTGCAAATTGATGTCTTTAAGAATGGTGTTGCCATCCAGAGTTAACTCAACCGCTTTGAATTCGATATCGTGTTGATGTGCTTGAACACCATGCACAGGTTGTTGCGGCTCTTGGCTTAGGGCATATAGACGATCGGCAGATTTAGCCATGTATCTGAGTAACGTAGAGAACATAGTCATGCGTACAAATGGTCGGATACAAGCGACGGCAGCAATGATTGAAACTAACCACTCCCCGAGCGTAAGGCTGCCCAAGCTCGTTAAGTAAGCGCCGAGCGCCGCAACCATCGGAATAGAAAGCTCAAGTAACAAGCTTGCTAAAATGACGCCAATTCCACCAGCCCATTCAACCCCTAACCCTGTTTTGCGCAAGTCTACTAATTCTTGATTAAGTGGAGTCGCTAATACTTCACTGCGACCAAAGCGTTTTAGCGTTGGTAAACAAGCTATGTATTCGAGCAGTTTGTTGGTGCAAGAAGCGTTTTTATCGACATGGCGTTGTGCTTGTTTGGAAAAGTTATCTTCGAATTTCCACAGCAATAAGCTCGCGATCACCATAACAATCAGCATAAGTGAGGCTAGGTAAGGTGAGCAAAATAGCAGTACACAAAGCATCGCGAACGGAACCACCAAAGCTGCGATCAAGTCAGCAATTAGGTGACTAAAAATGTCTTCGAATGCTTTTAAATCACGAGTGATTAGCTTAATGCGCTCTCCCAGACCTTGCCCTGTGATCTTGGAAAACGGTTGGCTACGAATGTCATGTAGTAGCACTTTTCTCAGTTGGTGAGTAATGTCATAAGCGCCTAAGAAGCTCTGTTTGGCGGATTGTCCTAACCGCCACTGAACGACAACCGTGATAAGTGAAACTGCGAATAGGGCTTCAAGAGAAAGTAACCATGTTTGGGTAAGGGCTCCGAATATCAGCAGCCAACAAAATAATGGCAGAATCTCACTGAACACTTTGCCAGCGATGCCAACCAAAAACGTTTTTGGATTGATATCGGCGTGATCGAGTAGCTTGAGAATGTTACGCACAGACGGTCTCCTCAAGATGAATTTGTTTAAGCTGCCCGTGTGATAATGAAAACGCTCGGTTAGCGATAGTTAATGCTTGTGAGCCATGACTGATGACCAATTGGATTTGCTGCGGTGCATGTTGACGTATTGCTTCTAGAACACGATTTTCCGTTACCTTATCTAGATGAAAAGTCGCTTCATCTAAAACCAGAATGGCAGGGCGTACTAGCATGGCGCGAGCGATGGCTAACCGCTGTAGTTCCCCTCCACTAAAATTGCGTTCGGTTTCATCCATACTGGAATACAAACCATTCGGAAGCTGTTCGATAAGTGCAGAAAGTCCAAGCATATCTAGGAGTTTGATAATCACGGAGTCGTGTATCAATCGATCTCCTAAGACTAAGTTTTCGCGTATTGATGCGCTGAAGAAAACAGGGTGTTGGTCGACAACTGAGATAAATTGGCTTCGTTCTCTATCGGACATCGAAGACACGGCTTTTTGGTTAATAAACCAATCGCCTTCGTATGTTGCTAATTCTCCGTAGAGCGTTGCCAGTAGACTACTTTTCCCTGAGCCTGATGCGCCTTGAATTACGATGCACTCGCCATGAGATAACTGAAGGTTCAGTCCACTGACGATATTGAGTGAGTCACGTTTGACTGCTAAGTTTTCACAACAAAGCTCGACATAAGGCGTTGCAATGGATTTGAAATGTTGCTCCGATGTTGCTGAGAACAGAGGTAGTATTCGCTCTAGAGAAGAAAAGGACTGCTGCACTTGCCCAAATATCTGTGTTAGATCCAACCATGGTTTAAGGATGCCGGCACAAAGAATCACGATCATCGCGAGCTCGACCGGACTTAATGAACCTTGGGTCAATTTGACGATGGCGAATGGAATAACAAGAACCAAAGACGCCTGAGCTAAGGTAGTAAAGGTGACCCATGCCCCAACCATTTGATTGGTATAAGCGTTAACCAGCTTGTGGTGCTTAGTCATGTTATTGCTTAACTGGCGGTAAGAGTCCGCGTCAACGCCGAATAGTTTCATCACGCCGATGCTACGCAAAAACTCTAGTTGCGCTTTGTGCATATTCGCAACGACTTGATTGTACTTTTTTTGTCTATCTGAAAAGCCACGCATCATGACTGTTTGGGCAATTACAGCGAGGGGGAGAGGACTTAATGCGATTAAGCCTAGTTGCCAGTCGATGCTGACCATAAAACCAAGCAAAACAAACGGAAGTAAAGTACCAGTAATAATATCGGTCGTATGATGAGCAATAAGAGGTTCAAGGCTTTGACAATCGTCGCTGAGTCGTTTTTCTATATCTCCACGATGGTATTGCATCAGTTTAGCGGTTGGCATTTCGGACAGAGCACGAACGAGCTTCTGCCTAATGGTCTGAATAATTTGATAAGCAGCAAGGTGCGCCTGCCATACCGAAATCGTATAGAAAAAATAGCGCACACAGACTGCAATAGTCATAAGGGCTAAGTAGAAATAGAGACTTTGGGTATTTAGGTATTTGCTCAATGCGGTGTATAAGCAAATCCAAGTGGCGAGTTCTGCGAACACACACAACACAGCGCTAACACCGGTATAAGTGATGCGTTTTTTTTCCGTTTTTAATAATGAGATGAGTGCTTGAGTGACGCTCATCTTGTCCGTTAGATGCATAGATGACTCCTTAATGGGAGGTATTCTCATCTAAGCGTTATTTTAACAATAGCAATATCGGGAAATAGAAAGCGAATATCGGGAATCTTTATGTGCTAGCAATATTAACGTGGGAGTTAAAAAAGAAGAAATATAGATTGGTTGAGCTTAATGAACTGATTTTATTGCAAAAAAAAGACTGGCTTAGTGCCAGTCCTTTTTCATTCTTAGACGTTTAATTATTCGTAATCAGACGCGTAAGTCTCTTCGTAAGTGTGTGAGTAAAGCTCGAACAAGTTACCAAACGGGTCTTCCATGTAGATCATTTGAGCTTGTTTGCTGTCGTCTTCTGGGTGGTAGCGCATGATGTCCATGCGAGCTTTACCACCAAACTCTTCAATACGTTTGATTGTTTGTGGGAACTGTTCTTTCGCTACTTGTAGACAGAAGTGGAAGATGCCTAGACGAGAGAAGTCTACTTCGTGACGCTCTTGACGCTCTTTCATTTCAAACAGCTCTACACCGATGCCGTCAGATGTCACTAGGTGAGCGATGTTGAAGCCTTTGAAGCCTTCACCGAATACGGCGATACACATACGACCGATTGCTGATTCGCGCTCTTCGATAACTTTTGTGTTGTTCATTACGATGCGAAGACCAAGCGCTTTAGTGTAGAACTCTACTGCTTTGTCCATATCGCCAACCATGATGCCTACGTGATTCATTTTCATAATTCTGCTCCAAAAAACTGTGATGATTAGTTCGTGTTTCGTTTCGATGGAGGAGAGTATATGGAGAATTTCTGATTACATGAAATTATCAATAATTTTTATAATAATAATTTTTTGTTATTGATGGGTAAAAAGAAGAATAAACAAATGTATTCCGCGAGCTTATCAAATAGTTATCTTATAAATTTCTTTACTTTTTAGGTTGTTTTATATCGATCGTGAATGGTTCTGTGAGGTAAACTTAAGGTCGAAATTGATGCTAATTATCTGTTTTTATTGATATTGACTGGTTGTTTTTGAACGTTGGTAGTTAGGGTTTTAGGGGAGCCTTTAATCTAAGCTTACATAAAAAGGAATAAGGATTTGTACATTTGGAAAACATCAAAGCTGTCTGAGGAGCTAAGAGACAACAAAGTGCCAGACAGTGATTGGATTAAATACGCTTTAATATTCTTAATCTTTTATACGGTAACCCCGTACTTGATGATCTTGGCACCGTATGCAAGCAATGAAGCTATGATAACCGAGGCTATCGGTATCTTAGTCGTGTCAATTTTGGGGGTAGGTGTCACGTATAGAACGAACAATAGAGATGGTAAAACCTACATTCTTCGCTCTATCGCTTTATCTATCCCTTTGTCTTTTAGGTTTGTCGCTTTATCTGTGCTTGTTGGGATGGCTATCGTGTCTTTTGATTTTGGCGATCAACATTATTTTATTATTGAATTACTTTCGACATTCTCTGTTATCGCTTTGCAAGCACTCTACTTTTGGCGCTTGAATGTTCATCTAAAGTACATCAACTCATAGCTTTGCATTTTCTACTTTGGTAACAGGCTCTGAGATTAAGCGTAAGACTGACTGACGATTAGCTCTCTTAACCATTTATGGCTTGGGTCGTTGTCGAGTTGCTTGTTCCAAAGTAGAAAGAACCCACCGGGCTCCATCTCTATCGGGAGCGGCTTGATCACAATGTCTGATTTACCTTCGAACTCGCGGATGCTTTTGTAGGGGTAGGTCAGTACCAAGTCGCTTTTTTCACACAGTTTTACCGCGCTGGAAATGTCGGACATGTTGACGGCGTTATCAATGCGCAGTCGTTTTGTGTCGAGCACCTCGTGCAATAGCCAGCTAGACACGCCTCCTGTGATGACTTGTATATGGCGGTACTTCAAGAAAGCGTCGAGGTTCCATTCTTCCTCTGATGCTGGGTGTCCTTTTCTTAATATACATGCCGAAGTATCGCGCATCAGTTCTGCGTAATTCAGTGTGTCAGGGATGGTGTCGACATGGGTTTTCGAACGATCATCAAACTCAAAGATACCCACACCAAAATCGATCTCTCTTCTCTGTAATCGAGTAATACTACTGTGGCTCCAATCGGCACTTTTGATGGTGATGTTCGGTGCACTGGATAACGCCTGAGGCAGAAAACGTGGGTAAATTGTGGAGTAAGCGGTTTCGATAAGATCGATACTAAAAACGCGAGTCGAGCGTTCTGGGTCAAATTCTTCTGGTTCACGAAGCTGATCAATTTGCATCAGGATTTGTTGCAGTTTGCTCTCCAATGCCAACGCTTTTGGGGTCGGCAATAAACCTTTGGATTCTCGCTCGAATAAGGGGTCATCAAACTCCTGGCGCAATTTAGTAAGTTGTTTACTGACGGCCGATTGAGATAAGAATAGCTTTTCTGCGGTTCTGCTCACGCTGCGTTCTTGCAGTAAAACGTACAGACAAATCAGCAGGTTCATATCATTTTTGATTAAGTGGGATAGATTTATCATGATATTCCTATCATTCAACTTACAAATTGAAGGGTATGAATAGAAACTATATCACTTAATTGAATTGAGCCAGAAATACTGACTCGTTGCCCATTTAATGAATCAAACTGTTGAGGTATTGACTGAGCTCTTTCCTAATCTCTAGCTCTGCTTCCGATAGGTATTTGGGTATGTGTTTATCAACCACTGCAATGTTTTGTTCGCGAACTTGATGGGTATCGCCGATGGCGTCAAATACGCAGCGCAGCAAGTTCATCGATTGTGACATCAAGGCTTCGCTTTCTTGTTGTGAGAGCAAAGGCTCTGCGTCAAAACCAAGCGCGCATAGGATGTCGTTAAAGTGCATTGCATAACCTGAGCCAGAAACATCAAATGTGGTGCTCTTGATGCCATTGGGGCTTCTCTCCCAAAGATAAGGAGGATGCTTGAGTGTGCCAAAGCCAATTGCGATGACGCGGTCTGTGTAGTGCAGTTCCAACCGTCTGTCCCAAATATCACCCGCTTTTCCTGCCTCAATCACGACTTCAATATTGCCCTCCGGAGACGTGAGTTCGCCTTCGATATAGAGATGGGTTTCAGCGCCTTGTGTGTACTCCAATTGCGATTCGTTAATACGTTCGGCACGGATCTGTTTTAGTTCAACTTGCGAGTCTCCTATGCCGGATTTATGCAGGTAGCGAACTAGCCCAGCAATCGCATGGATGCCCATATCAAAGCCATAACCTCCGCCGCCGCTGGTGGCTAAGTTAAGTAGCTTTCTGGTGTTGAGTAACGCAATTCGGTTTTCAAAACGAAAGTCTTGGATCGCTTCATCATTGTCGATAGGGTTGTCGGCTGCAATCGCGATGATCTTCCGCGGGGCAGAGCTAGGTAGCGCGATAGATGAATCGGCAAAGAGTGCTTCCAACGAAGGGGAAACCAAAGCGGTATCAATAAAGTAAAACTGTGCTCCGCGACGTTTAAGCTCAGGGATGACTTGGTTAAAGCCTGTGTCGATTTCAGCTAAAGAGAAGGACGGTTTCTCAACCACAAACAACAGGCTTTGAATGTCGAGGGCGTTACTCACTTGTTCAATGATGGAAAGATGTGTGCCGACCGGTGTTAGAACGAAGGTGGCAGCAACGTCAGTGTGTGAATGAGCTTGTAAAAACGCATCAAGATCGGCGTAGCGAGCGGAGTAAGGGAATTGAAACTGCGATGTACAGGACTTGGGATGTTGAACTGCAGGGTCAATGGCGACGACATCAAAGCGAGAACTTAAGGTGTGCAGAAGGTTCTTATACAAACCCACCACAGACGATTTGGCGCTCCCCAATCCACCAAATACCAATACGACCTTGTTCATAAGCGGCTTCACTATTCACACGTTTCATCGTGCCAGATTAACAAATTTTAATAGCGGATTAGCTACTTTTTACCAATCAATAATCCCACATTTTGTTTTCGCAAATGCAACGCTTTGGTCTTGAGACTACTCAAATTGCCAAAGGCATAGAAGGGAACGTGCAAGACGGTTTTAAAGCCCGCTTCAATGATCATATCGTGCCAAGTAGTACGACTATGGAAGCAGACACCAACGCCCGCAGTGTTCGCACCTAGTCGTTGAGTGAGTGGTGCTAGTAGCTTGGATGAGGTAGATCGATAAATCAGTGAACTGGGTAAATTGTTCACTAAAAGCCCTTCGTAGAAGTTTTCAAACATGACAATCAGCCCTCCTGGGGTTAAATGCCGGTAGGCACAATGAAGAGCCTCTTGCTGTACTTGCTTGGTGGACTGATAGGTGTCGGTAACAAAGTGATGCAAGACCCAGTTGAACTGGATGATATCAAAACTGCTTTCAAGCGCAGCATCTTGGAAAAGGTGGCAGACCAGATGTTTGTTTGGGTTGGGACGGTTTTTGGCGATGAGTGACGCTTCTGGCTCGATAAGCGTGACTTGAGCATTGGGATAATGATTCAAAATCTTATCTGCATACATTCCATTCCCGCCACCTACATCGAGTAGGTGAAAAGGTTGCTGGGTAGGATAGAGCATGTTGAGTTGTTTGGTTAGTACTTCAAACATGCCTTTATCGATGTATTCCGTGTCAAATGAGGTGGTTTGCTGCGCATCCAGTTGGCGAACTTTGTCTTGCATGTCATTTTCCTCAAAGCCAAAAGATTGATGTAGCAAGAATCACTCCGCTGTTTTTAGTGATTATGAGTCTCAAAATGAGAAAGTATCGAAATTCAGGTGCTTATGTTTTTATCTCAGCATAAAAACAAGGGCGTAATTGTTAATCAGCCAACGCTTCAATCGCTTGCTGGACCGACACAAAATGGATTTTGATGATGCAACGTTGTGCTTTGCTAAATTCGTGTTTTTGAATCAGCTCTGTCACTTGCTGCACATTCAGTGTTTGTGGCAAAAGGCTTAATTCTACCGAGTTGTCAAAGCCAGTTTGCAATGCGTAGCAATGACCTTGCGTATCAATCACTATGTCATCCTGACCCCAAATCAAGGCTTGGCATTCTGCATTTAGCTGCTTTGGTGAAGCCAAATACACCAGTTCATCGTCACCATCGAGTTTAAGTAAACAAGGCCATGTGATCATTGCGTTACCTTAGGTATTGAGTGTGAATGGTCTGAAGTTGTGCGTGAGCCAATTAAGCCAGCACAAGGCATGTACGATACACAAAGCCTTAAGAGAGCAAAAGGCTTTCTGTCTTCGAGATGGTTTTCGGGTTTTCAGTGTTGTGCATGTTGAGGCTAAGCGTACTTACCAATGATGTCGATTAAGTCGTCTACTTGATGTGCCACATAATCTGGCTGGGCGTTCCAGTGCTGCGGTTGAGCGCCACTGTACGCTGCTGCTACGGCAATCACTTTGCAGTTGCTACCTAAATGTTGCTCGATATTGCGTGCAAAAAGCGTGTCCGCTTCGTGGTCACCAATGTACATCAGCAACTGTTTATCCGTGTGCCCAAAGATGGATTCAATGCATTTGATGCCACCAAAAGGATCCGGCTTCTGATGTCCATTGGACACGTCATCGTAGCCCACGACGGCTTTAAACGGTGTATTGATTTGGTTGGCGCGAAGTACGTTACGAATGTTGGATTGCGAGTTCTGAGAGCAGACTCCGTGTGGCAGGTGCGCGAACGCATTCACCACATTGGCAATACCATTGAATAGATCCACTGGTGTTTGGTTTTGTTCTTGGTGCTCTGCCCACATGGTGCCGGCTATGAGCATTTCGTCTTGGGACATACCATAGTAGTTTACGTACAGTTCTTGCCAGTTTTTCGCTGCGTGATTGGCATGATGATAATCCGCTTCACTGCGTAGGTATTTCGGTAAGTTATCCCCGGTCAGGTGCGGCGCTACAACGGACAATATCGCTTTGGTGATGTCGATATTTTTCGGAACAGAATTTACTAGGGTGCCATCGTAATCCCACAATACAGCGTCTAACTTCATGCAAAACCTTTTGATACAGCAGAGGGTGAGTAGCTTTAAATCTTGCCAGTCTTAGGGGGGAGATAATCAGATCTTGCTCATGTTTTCATAAGCTTGCTTTGAATCGCTCGGAAAGGAGGGAAAAGAGACCGAAAGAAAGAAAAACAAAAAGCCAGCAAGGTGATGGTTGCTGGCTTTCTAGTGCATGCTGAGTTGTACAAAGCGTTAAGCGATGTGCGACATCTCGTTTAGAGTGAAGGTGTCTACCGCGCCTTCTGTTGCTTTCATGTATTGTGCTAGGTGCGCGTTGTCCATGTGCTTGCGCCATAGTTCGCGTGATTCCCAGTTTTCGTAGAAGGTGAAATGCGCTGGGTTTTCGTTATCTTGGTGAAGGTCGTAGTTGATGCAACCTTCCTCGGCACGAGTGACATCAATCAGTTTCAGTAGCTCAGCTTTTACCAATTCTACTTGGTCTGCTTTGGCAATGATGTTAGCGACGATGGTCAATTTAGCCATGGTGGAAATCCTCTGTTGATCGTGATGTATCGTGTTGACGAGGTAAAGATTAGTCGCGAATCACCAAATGATAAACAGCACAATGATTGATTTATTATCAAATATAAATTGATAATCCTGCTTCAATTTTGTGCTAGCTGTGTTTAAAAACTGGAACCAGGCTGCTGTAAGAATTCCACTTCTTCTGCGGTGCTATCACGGTCCAAAATCGCATTGCGGTGTGGGTAGCGACCAAAGCGATCAATGATCACCTTATGCTTTAGTTCGAACTCGTAGTTAGATTCTCGCCCAAGCGCTTTGAACAGCTTTTCTGCCTCTTCATGAATCCGCTTAGACTCACTGTGCATAAATGGCATATACAAAAAGCTGCGTTCAACGTCGGTCAATTCTTGGTCCAACCCTAAACGAATCGTCTCTTGCGCCAAGGCAAGTGCGAGGGCATCTTGAGCGAACGCTTTTGGCGTGTTGCGGTAAACATTGCGAGAGAATTGGTCGAGCACAATGATCTCTGCGAGGCGACCTTGTGCCGTCTCTCGCCAGTCAAACAATTCAGATTGAGCGGCTTGCTCTAAGGTGGTGAGAAAGCGCGTTTCGATCTGTTTATCGACGTCTGCATTACTCACAAACCAGTCTTTTGGTTCCAGTTCTTCAAACCAGAAAGTCAGGATATCTTGGTACATGGTTGCTTCCCTGATAGAAAAAGAGCTAGGAGTATACCCCAGCTCTTGGTTTCGCTTATCGACCGTAAGTCTCTTCGATGTAGTGCTCAAACTGCTCGCACATCTGCTCGTCTGAGATCGTATTGCTTGCAAGCTTTTTGCTGCCATCCACCACTTTGATGCTGGCATTTAAAGACGCTACCGGAGCTCGTTCACGAGTTTGCAGCGAAGCAATCTTCTGCTGCTGAACTTCCCATGCTTGTTCTGGAGATAGGTTACACATGTCTGCCAGATACTTAGCGTTAAAGCCTTCGCCCGTGAGACTAACGATAGTCTCGTTGTGCGATAGGTGGTTACCCGCATGCCAATAATGTTTCGCCAGTAGTGGACCAATCTCTGGGTTGTCAGTCAGGTAGCCAAACTTATCGAGGAAGTAAGCGCGAGTCTGGTAAACCGCCATATGTGCTAGCAAGTAACCGTGGTAGGCACACGCTGCTTCATCAGACAGAAGGTGTGGAATCGCCATCAATGGGCGTGGGCTGCACTCCAAACCAAGGATTTGCTTTTCGCAATCGCGTGCCAGCTTTGTGATGCGTTCTGGCGTCAGTTCTTCATCGCTTAATTGGTAAAGTGCGCGTTCAAAATACGGCACGACCAAAATGCTGCGCTCTTCGTACGCTTTGAATGGCTGACGGCTATTGATCATCGCTTGGATGATCTCATCCGGTACTGGGTTACCTTCTGCGTCCAACGCGTATTGTTTTAGCCAATCGGCATCGGTCAGCAGGCTGTCACAGAACATAGATTGTGTTTCTGCGTATGCCATGGAAGTTGGTGCGAACTCTTGAGAGAAACACGGCGCGTTCATCTTGACGTTAGCGAAATGCGCAGCGTGACCACCTTCATGGAACAGAGTATTGATGCCATCATAGCCGCTGCCCACTTGGTCTGGCTTCGCGTTACTGGTGAAGTTCACCTGCGCGGCAACCCATTCGCCTTGGTTGTAGAACGATGGGATAGGGCCATGACAGAAACCGTTCGGGTATTTGCCTTTACGATCAAGCAGGTCTAGCGTCAGCTCTGCGCCTGAGTATTCGATATTTAGGCGACCGAATGATTCTACCCAGCGACGTAGTGATTTTGAAAACGGTACGTACGGGTCTAAGTCACGCATGACGTCACCGGCAAACGAGTACACAAAGTTGTAGCCAGTCAGTGCGCTTTGACCTTTTTGCTCTGCAAGGTTTGCCAAGCTGCTTAGGTGAGCATCGCGCGTGCGCAGTTCAAAGTCATCTAAGATGCTGAACAGTTGCTCAGAGCTCATCTTTTCCGTCTTCTTCACTGAGTAGTCAAAGAAGGTTTCGTAGCCCAAAGAACGTGCGAATTGGTTACGCAGTTTGATCAGCTCAATAAAGCCGTTTTGCAGCAACCATTGCTCAAGGTCGAGTAGCGTTTGATGTGCTGATTGACGCACTTCTTCGTGATTATTGGCGCGAATGGTCGAAGACAATACAGGCAAAGAGCCCTCGGTTTGTTCACCGTTTTCATTGGTAAACGTCAGGACGTGATTTTGCTTTTTCTCGAACAACTCGGCTTCAAATGCAATCAGAGCATTCTTTTGGGCTTGAGCTTGTTCGCCTTCAATCGCGTGCGATTCAAATGTTGCCAACCATCCTTGCAAACCAATTTGCGTTTGCTGTTTCTCTTGTGGATCAGCGATCGCTTCAGCCGATTCAAGTTGCGCTTTGATGGCTGAGATTTGTTCGGCGTTGCTCAAGAAATTGGTCCAAGCGGTTTGTGCTTTTGTCGAACCATCGTGGTCGTCGCTGATGCCCATGTAGGTTTCCCAAAAGAAGTCTTCTTTGGTGCGATGGATAGCGAGGTAACGTTGGTTGAGGTCGTTTAGGTATTCCGTTGCAGTCATTTTGATCCTTCAAATGTTTGCTTTATTGAGGTTTTTATCGTCGTTGATTATGGCACGTCTAAATAGCAGAAAGGAATGCGAAATCCATTTGTCTTCTTTATGGCTTGTAAACAGTAATTTACCGCACTTTTTACATGTGCAGACGTCAGTCACAAAGTTTTTCCGTTTTTGATTAGAAATCGTGGAGCGCAGTTTATAAAATTCGGTCTTTCGCAGTGGTGCTAAAGGTAAGGAAAACAATAATGAAAACAAGAATAACAATGGGTCTAATGGGTCTAACATTAGCAGGATGCTCAACGACGCTGCCAACCAATGACCGAGTTCAGGTCATCGAAAAAAACTGCGCTGTGATACTGAGTGAATCGGCAAACGCAGAACAGCGTCAGAGTGCCTACAACCAGTTAATCGAAAGCTATGGTGAGCGTTATGTGGATGCCAACAATCCAAAACAGTCGGCAAGTTGGAACTTGTTTCGCCAAAGCGTCATTCATGATGAAAGTGGTCAGTTAACGCGTGAATTTATCGAAGTGAGTGACTGGGGTTGTGCGAATGGCAACTATCTAGAAGAGGTGCGTCTGTTTGTAGAGGAAATCCAAGCAAGCGCACAGAAATAATGACGCCTAACCCGCACCGACAGCAAACTAAACCAGTTTGCATATACTCAATGTGTTAGCGAATACAACGGAAGGTGTCATGTTAACTCCTCATAGACGGATTCTTGGTGCTGTGTTGCTGTCTGCATTTAGCGCATGGGCGAATGCTGCTGAGCAAACGGCAGATATGGTGTACATCAACGCTGGTATTTATGGTCATCCGCAAGCCGATGCTGTCGCCGTGCGTGACGGGCGGATTGCTTTTATTGGCGATAAAGCCAAGGCACAAGCGTGGGTTGGTGATGGCACGGAAGTGGTGGATTTAAGCGATACCTATTTGTTACCGGGCTTTGTCGATAACCACAACCATGTGTTTGAGGCGGCTTCCGAAGCAGGCGGTACGTGCTTGTTGCAAGCTGGCGTAATGTTGGATGAGCAAATCCCACAACTGCAAGACTGCAAAGAGTTTGTCCAAGATGGCGAGTGGTTGATGGGCTACGGTTTTACGCTTGATGCTACTTTGTCGGAAGAAAACCAACGCACACCTCTCGAAGTGATCGATGAGGTGTTTCCTGATACGCCTGTGGTGTTAATGGAGCAAACCTCTCACTCGATGTGGGTTAACTCGGCTGCGCTGAAAGCGGCGAACATTGATAAAACCACGTCCGATCCGCAAGGCGGTCGCATTCTCAAAGATCCGGATACAGGCGAGTTGAATGGCATCTTGCTCGATAACGCGGGTGATTTAGTGATGGAGCTGGCTTGGAACAGCATGAGTGCGCAGTTTGCGGTGAGCTACCAAGGCTTGTTGACCGGATTAGAAGAAGCTGCGCTCTACGGCATTACCACAATTGGTGATGGACGAATGTACTGGAAGCGAGGTTGGTATGAAGTATGGAAAGAGAGCGAAAAACGAGGCGATTTGACCGCTCGTGTTTCTTTACGACCATGGATCTATCCGACCGACAGCATGGACTCTCAACTGACGTATTTGAAACGCATTCAGTCCGACGACACCTCTCGCTTGTTACTGGTAAACCAAGTCAAAATGTACAGCGATGGCATCTTTATAAATGGCACCGCAAAAACCCTTGCACCTTATCTTGATACTTACTTGCCTGATTCACCATATGGGGTGAATTACATCTCACCAAAAGTGATGCCAGAATGGCTAAACAAGCTCGATAAACTCGGTTACAGCGCGCACATTCATGCTATCGGAGATGGTGGCATTCGTGAATCACTCAATGCGATTGAAACAATGCGCAGCCAAGGTAACCAGCGTCGTTATACTTTGACGCATGTGGAACTGGTGAACAGCAAAGATGTACCAAGGTTTGCCAAGTTGGACGTTACGGCAGACTTTCAAGTCGGTTCCGATTATGTGGCGTATCACGAACATCAATGGGCAGAAGCCTTCTTAGGCGCTAAGCGAACTAGAGCCTTAATGAACCTGCGCGCGCTTTATAATACTAAAGCTAACGTGACGTTAAGCAGTGATTGGAATGTGCATGATTTGAACCCATTGGTTGGCATATCCAACAGCTTGGTGATGGGAGATACTGGCTTGCCAAACGTTACCGCTGCGATTGATGCATATACAATTCATCCGGCTTACAGCTTGGGTTTAGAGAAGGACATTGGCTCAATAGATGTTGGGAAATCGGCAGACTTTGCCGTATTGGATCAAGATATTACCCAATTGAAAGCACAAGACATAGCACAAGCGCGTGTCCTCATGACAGTGCTGCGCGGGGAAGTGGTGTATGAACAAATTGATGATGAATAAGCCGAGCGATGATTCACTCGGCTAAAAGGTTCTATAGATTATTCTTCAGGGTATTCACCCATACCTTGCGTTTGTCCTTCTGCTTTCCAATGTTCGCCTGGATCAAAGGCTTCATCGCATAGATCGACGGTGTAGCCCATTTCGGTTATTTCTTTCAAGGTGAGGTTGTCAGCAATTTTGGCAATGTCGCCCGCCTTGTTCCGCAGTTCCATAGTCTCCCTCCGGTCACTGTTTGGTTGTCGGTTCAAGTCGCGCCAAGTACAAAAACTTGGGTGGCTCGACTATAAGTATAAGCAGTGATGGCTGACTTTTTGGCTTAATAGCCGTAAATAATTTAAGGTTATACCCAAGTAACCTCAAGATGCTAGGTTCAGCGAGAATGACTTGGTTTGTAGACGCGGCGCCGATTTAAAGATCTAGTCATTCTAAATCAAGAATCGGCAACAAAGTATACAAGCCAAGGCCCTTACTATTTGCAAAGAGTGCCCTTTGGGAGCGTGTCTTTGACTCGCTTTTTTAGTCAAACAAATGGCTGCGACAAACAACTTGGAAAGAGCTAGCTATTACCAAGTTGTTTTCCTTACTCTCGAATCAATGACAACGCTCTGAATCCTGCATCTTGAAGTCACTTGGGTATAATTGGGTGATATTTCACTTTGGCGTTGATTCCAGTTCAATATCATGGCGATAGAAGACAAAGTGTGATTTATTGACGCCTCAATCGTTGAGATTTTAGGAACAGAAATGGTGATTCTCGACCACACACTCGCGCAGCAAATCGTCGATCGCACTATGTCGATCATTGGACACAACATCAATGTGATGAACGCGGCAGGCACTATTATTGGCAGTGGTGAAGCTGAGCGCATTGGTCAAAAGCACGATGGGGCGGTGCTAGCGCTCAACCACGGTGATTCGCTGGAGTTGGATGAGCAAAGTTGCCAATCCCTGCAAGGCGTGAAACCGGGCATCAATATGCTGCTGCACTTTAAAGGTGAAGTGGTTGGTGTGGTGGGCGTCACTGGCAAACCTGAGCAAATCCGAGCGTTTGCTCAGTTAGTTAAGGTGACAGCGGAACTGACCATTGAGCAAGCTTCGCTGGTGGAGCAGTTGCAATGGGATCGTCGCCACCAAGAAGAGTTTGTATCAGCATGGTTAAACCAACAACTCAATGATTCAGATCTGCACGATTGGGCTCAGCGTCTTTGCATCGATTTAGTAACACAAAGAGTTGCCGTGGTGATTGAGCTTATTGCAGATAATGCTCCTGTTAGTTTGAGCAAGGTACGTGAAGTGGTGGACGTACTGTATCGTTCTGAAGATAAACCGTTGGTGGCGATCATGTCGATGAACGAAATTGTCGTTCTGAAGTCTTTGCGTTCTTCCTCTACCTCGAACAGTGACCAAAGTATACTTGAGCGCATTCAGCGCCGATTAACGGCCAATCAAATTGACGATGTTCGCCTTGCGATTGGGCAATATTTTGATGGCGCAAAACAACTCCCTCTTTCCTACCAAAGTGCCAAGCAGGTGCTTGCCGTTGGTCGCCGTTCTCATCCAGAACAAATCACATTGAGCTTCTCTGAGTATCGCATACCTGTGTTACTCGCCCCGTTAGCCGACTCTTGGCAAGGTGAACAACTCGCTCAGGCGATGACTTCTCTTGCTTCAGCAGACAAATCTGGGCAGTTGGTGAAAACTTTAGAGGCGTATTTTCATGCCAATGGCAACGCTAATGATTGCGCTAATGCATTGTTTATTCATAGAAATACATTGAGGTACCGTCTAGATAAAATCAGTGAAGTGACGGGCATTTCAACGCATGATTTTACGGGGTTGGTTGAGCTTTATATTGCCAGTCATCTCAATAAGTTAAGTTGATTTATTGTGCAAGCGCACAAGATTTAAATAATTAAGCTCAGTGTAATTTGGTTGTTTGCCTAAAGAATGCGCCGAGTTTTTGAGTGAGAATAGCTACATTGATGAGTTGCGACTTGTTCCTCGCAGCGCGCTGTTTTCAGGAGAATGAAATGAAAGTTGTGATTGCCCCAGATTCGTTTAAAGAGAGCTTGACCGCTAAACAAGTAAGTGAGGCGATCAAAGTGGGTTTGTCTCGTGTTTGGCGAGACGCAGAGTTTGTCACGCTACCTGTTGCTGACGGCGGCGAAGGTACAGTTCAATCTTTGATTGATGCGACTGAGGGGGAGCAGGTTTTCGTGACTGTAAAAGGTCCGCTCGGTAATGATGTGAAGGCGTTTTACGGTATTCTGGGTGACGGCGAAACCGCAGTGATTGAGATGGCGAGGCAAGTGGTTTGCATCTTGTGCCAAGTGATCTTCGTGACCCGAAAAACACCAGCAGCTTTGGTACTGGTCAGTTAATTTCGAATGCGCTTGACCGCGGTATTCAACGTTTGATCATCGGCTTAGGAGGTAGCGCAACCAATGACGGCGGTACGGGTATGCTGGCGGCGTTAGGGGTGAAGTTCTTAGACCGTTCTGGTCGTGAAATCACCCTCAATGGTGGTGGTTTGGTTGAGCTAGCAAGCATTGACGTGTCTGGTCTCGACGCTCGCTTAGCTGATTGTGAGGTGCTGGTGGCGTGTGATGTTGATAACCCACTGTGTGGAGAGAAAGGCGCATCAGCAATTTTTGGTCCGCAAAAGGGCGCAACGTCAGCAGATGTTGAGCTATTAGATTCCGCTCTCAACAAATTCGGCGAACTGACAGAGCAAGTGACGGGCAAGCACGTTCTGACTCAAAAAGGCGCAGGTGCAGCCGGTGGTATGGGCGCGGCGTTGCTTGGTTACCTGCCAGCACGACTGAAGCCGGGTATCGAGATTGTGCTAGACACCGTAAAGCTCGCAGAGCACGTAGCAGACGCTGATATTGTCTTTACTGGTGAAGGTCGTATTGACCATCAAACCGTGCATGGCAAGACACCAATGGGTGTGGCGAAAGTGGCGAAAGAATATGGTTTGCCAGTGATTGCCCTAGCAGGCTGCACAGGTGATAACTTCCAAGCAGTCTACGAATATGGCATTGATGCGGTATTCGTGTGTGTGCCACGCGCCATGAGCTTGCCTGAAGCGATGGAAGAAGCGGATACAAACCTAGTCAATTTGGCAGAAAACGTGGCGAGGTTGTGGCAGTTGCCACACTAACTCTCGCTGTGTTTAGGAGCGATGAGCTGTGGAGGTTTGTGGTTTTCGTCGTTGCGGAAAACAGACCCAAAAAAGGGGAGGTGTTACCCTCCCCAAGCTAGCACATGATTGCGCCTACTGTTTTACTTCTTAGTTACCGTTACGATTGGTGCCGCCTTGTCTGCCGCATTGAAGTGGAAGTTGTAGTTTCCTGCTTCAGCAATCGTAATTTTAAGGTTTTTGCTACCGCCACCGGCATTCATGGTGACCGCTTTACCTAGCTCCACGTTGCCGTCACCACCAAAGTTGGTCGCATCAGCCCAGTCTGCGCTTGCGATCTTCATTTCGTAGCTGCCTGCTGCTAGAGCGATGTCTAGTGAGTAAACATCAGCGGCTACGTAAGAGAATTTAGCGCTAGAGTCTTCAGCTGGCGTATCCCAAGTGGTGATAGTGCCGCGTAAGAACAGTGACGTGTCACCAAACGTTGGTGCATCTGCTGCTTTCGTTACTGAAATTACTGGTTTTTCTACGCTTTCATCTTGAACATTCAGTGCGTTTAGAGTGAAGTTGTATTTGCCAGTTTCAGCCACTGATAGCTTACAGTTGCCCGCTGCACCTAGGTCTAAAGAGTCACTTGCTTGGGTTGCTGCATCACAACCGATGTTTGGATTTGACCAACCTGAATCTGCAAACTTGAACTCGTGATCACCAGCTTCAAGTACACCTGTTACTGAGTACAAGCCATTGCCGATAAAGGTCATTGCCCAATCGCTGCTATCAGACCAACCGTTCATAGAACCCTTCACGTAAACCACAGTTTCGCCGTAAGGAGGAATGCTTGATACGTCTTTGTTGTCCTTGTTAACCGGTAGACCGTCGCCTTGTGCACCGCCCTGAGGCTGTACAAATACCGCTGTTGTTAGCGCAGGAACTGTGAACGTCTCACCCGCGAAGCTTGCACCTTTTACGATGTCGTCTGCTGAGTTCTTCTGAATCTCATGCAGCTCGAAACCTGTTGCACCTTTCACTGTGAAAGATTGCTCTTTAGACGTTGAGTTCACCACTGCCACAACGGCATCGTAGTTGGTGTCTAGGTCTTTACCTGCTGATTTACCGTCATCGATAGACATAACGATCAAGCCTTCTACTTGGTCTTTGCCTACGTTACGGAAATCGACGCGGTTCATTACCTCTTGTGCAGTATCTAAGCGGAACAGTTCGCTAGAGCTGCGGATTTTCAGTAGTTCTAGGAATTGCTTCTTAGTTAGCTCGATATCTTCAGCACTTGGTTTCGCAGAACTGTCACCAACGATCTTCTGGATAAGCTCCCAGTTTGCGCCATCTTTATCTTGACGAGGTAGACCGACGTTCCAGTTGTTGTCCGTACCGTTGAAGAACACACGGTTGAACCAGTCACCAGAATCGTAAGAGTCACGCTGCATCGATTTCGAACGTAGCAGCTCAGAACCCATGTGAATGAATGGAATACCTTGCCCCAACATTACCGTAGATAGAGACACGTTTTGCATACGAGCACGTTCAGCAGAAGGGGTGCCTGTAGCAATCTTGTAAGCGTTGTTGTCCCAAAGCGTTTGGTTATCGTGCTTAGATACGTAAGAGATGTTCTCTGATGGCATCTTAGTGTAGCCCGCAGGTGCACCGTTGTAGTCTACGTTCTTACCAAGTTTAGTGTCGCCCTTGTAATCAAGAAGAACGAATTCAGCCAAGTTACCCGCCATACCTAGGCGAACAAGATCTTGGTTGTGTAGACGACCGTTTACTGAATCAGCGTCTGTCTTCGTTTCTTCGTTAGCGTATGCCGCGTTACCAAAACCTTGGTTGAAGCGAAGTGGGTGGTTACCTTCTGAGTCTTTACCGCCATCGAATGGGCTGCCGCCACGAACTGCATCACGTAGACGGTCCGAGAAAGTACCGATCTCTGTGCCAGCCATGTTGACTTGCGTCGCTTGGTCGAAGCGAGCGTTTTGTGCCACTTCACCAAAGTCCCAACCTTCGCCGTAGAATAGTGTGTTAGGGTCAACTTTACGTACTTGCTCTAGCGCGTAAACCATCACGTCTTTTGGCTGGTGACCCATCAAGTCAAAACGGAAACCATCCACTTTGTAGTCGTCTGCCCATACTAACAATGAGTCAACCATCAGTTTACCCATCATTAGGTTCTCTGTTGCTGTGTTATCACAACAAGTTGAGTTCTCTACGCCACCCGTGTTTACGTTCAAGCGGTGGTAGTATCCAGGGACAATCTTATCCAGAACCGACTTATCATTTACGCCAGATGCGTTAGTGTGGTTGTACACCACGTCCATGATAAGTTTTAGCTTCATTTTGTGTGTTGCTTGAACCATTTCACGGAATTCAACAATACGCTTAGAACCATTAGGATCGGTCGCGTAGCTGCCTTCTGGCACTGTGTAATGGAATGGGTCATAGCCCCAGTTGAAGCTGTCTAGCATACGTAGGTCATTCATCAGAGCCTGAGCTGAACCCGTTGTTGGATCGTAGCTGTTTAGGACATCTTCAATGACTTTACTTTCGTTTTCTGTACCACAAACAGAAGCGGCTGGTTTAATGTCACAGAGTTTGCCAACCGTGTCAGTAATATCCACGCGGTTTGCTTCGTTTTCATCGACGGTAGCGATATCGAATGCTGGCAGAATGTGAAGCGTAGTGAGACCTGCGTCTTTCAAAGCTTGAAGGTGTGAAACCGATTCACGATCCGCTTCTGTCAGAGCAAGGTACTTACCATTGTATGCTTTGGTCCCTTTGGTATCGCTAAAGCTGAAATCACGTAGGTGCGACTCGTACAGTACGTGGTCTTCGTCTTTAGCAAGTTCAGGACGTTTGTAATCATTCCAACCTTGAGGTTTCAAGCTATCGCTGTCTAGGTCTACAACTTGTGAGTACAGAGAGTTTTGAGACAAGCTTAGCGAGTATGGGTCAGTAACAAGGCGGGTTTCTACAACACCTGTTGTTGGGTGGTAAACCTTAACTTGGTAACGATAGTATTTGTTTAATACGTCGCTTTGCGCTTCTGATGCCCAGATACCTGTAGCTGGATCTTCTGTCATCGCAACGGTTGCTTGTTCTTTCAAATCTGCATCGTAAATGATCAGGTCAACGTCTTGCGCTGTTGGTGCCCAAAGCTTGAATGTTGCTGCGTTGCCATCAACAATTGCGCCAAGTTCCTGACCGATTGCGTTACCTGCATCTTTGTTAGCAAATACGGCATCAAGTACGCCTGGTTTTTGTACTTCAGTTGCAGAAATAACATCGCCATCTGCGTTGTAAGCCACCATGACGATTTGCGATTTTAGAATGGTGTGAAGTACGTCAGCATCAACATCGATACCTGCTGCTTGTAGGCTAGAAAGGTGACGGAAACGTTTTTTCAGTGCTTCAGACAATTCACCTGCTTTCGTCAGCTCAACTGCTGTACCACCAGTGATTTGCTTGTCTTTATCCATCTTGATGTCGTTAGTCAAGCTGTAGTAAAGCTTCATTGAGTCTGCATTCGCCGCCGCTTCCCAAGCGATGGTATTAGCATCTAGCCAATGCGCTTTTTGACCGTCAATTTCGACAGGACGTTCTTCAATTGGTTCGTAGTAAAGCTCGCTGCTGCCGTGGAAGCCGAACAAACCTTTCGATTCACCTAGCTTAGTCAGCTCAACTTTTGAGTTTGCACTGCCGAATGCCTTCTCATCGCCTTTGTGTAGGATGAAGTTCATACAGTTGTGTGGGTCAGATGCGTCTGGGTTCACTTTCAGAACGTAGTAAGCACCGTAAGTGTCACTGATGCCGTCGAATGGGCGAGGTGACCCCCAGTCCGTGCCGCCCTCTGGGAGCCCCATTTCTTCAAGATCGGTACTGGTACAGCCTTCGCCATTCCAAAGGTGTAGACCCCAACCTTCGTAATCGCTTGCTGATGATGCAGCTGCGACATCGCGTTTGTAATAGATGACAACTTCGTTCTCTCCCGCAGGGTGTAGACCAGAGCCAGGGTTCGTTGTGTCATCGCTTGTGCTATCACTGCCACAACCGCTGATGACTGCCACAGAAAGGAGCGGCAGTACGGTTTTAGCAATCGCTGATAATTTAAATGTTTTATTGTCCACGTTTACAAATCCATTGTTATTGAATTGATAATAGATTGGCAAAATGCCGAAAAGGAAATGTTCAACAAGATGCTAATACACTGAACTATCAGCAAAATGTGAGAGCAGGCAGTTAAGTTTTTTACAAGTAAAAATTTTCTGTCACAGTAGATTTTGTTCACAAATTAAATAATAAAACGGTCTCATAGTGAGATATTCAGCACAGCCTAAAGATGTAAATTTTTATAGGAGGAGAAAGGGGGGATGATAGGGGCGGAGAATGTCTAAGCCCCAAAACTGTGACTCATTTCTATAAAATTAGGGGTGTTATTTTTTAATTAAAAATAAGTTGCGGTGATATCGAATAAAAATTCGCCATACTCGACCAGTAAACTTCAGATTTTACCTACATGGTCGTTATATAATAGAGCGGAGTACGCCAAAGATGGCGCAATTATACCCCGAGTTAGAATTTTGCAGATTTTCCCAAGCGCGGAAAGTCTCGGTGAGCACTGACCTAAAAAGAGGCGGTTTATGAGTAGTATGGGCATTGCTATTACAGCAACTGGCCTTTCACTCATCCTGATATTTGTTTGGATGATCTCGTTGTCGATGCGTAAGCAACGTCTAGAGGCAGAGAGGAAAGCGCGTGAAGTGGCGTATCGCAAGGCGATGCAAAAAGCGCGCGAACAAGAACGTAAAGAGCGTGAGTTTAAGGCGGAGACCGGTCATATTCCGACAATTCTCTATTTAGCGAAAGAATCAGAGCGAGACAATCTCAAGCGCGCTCTGTATTGGTACGACAAAGCTGCCAAACTGGATAACGTCACAGGTATGTATGGTGTGGTGCGTTTGGCTGAGCGAATGCGTGAAGATGTTATCTTAAGAGAGCAAGCGAATTTTTGGCGTACTGCGATTGCCGGTATGGAAGGTGATATCGACGCGAAATTTGCAACGGGTAAGGCACTTTTGTCTGGACGTGGTACCGAGAAGAATATTCCCAAAGGGCATCAACTCATCGAAATGGCAGCAGATGAGGGTTGTATTCCTGCCATGTTGTATATGGGGGAATGGCAGTTATCACCGGAGAATACGGCAGGGCGTAGTGCTGATGCTTTGTTCTGGTTTATGAAAGCTGCCGAGCAAGACAGTGCTGAAGGTAAAATCCAAGTGGGTTTGTGTTATCTAAGAGGCACTGGCACTGATAAAAGCATGGTGAAAGCGTGTTATTGGCTTGAAAGAGCGGCGGAGAGTGGCAGCGCAGAGGCAATGTTTCACGCGGGAGAAGCGTGGAAAGATACCGGTAAAACAGGCAATGCGATTGCTTATATTTGGCTGTTTTTATCCGCGAACATGGGCTATGAGGCAGCACGTGTCGTTCGTGATGAAGTCGCAAGCAACATCGGCGTGGATGTTGTAGTGGGGCTGCAATCTATCGCTAAACCGCTGCAGAGGAAGCTCGCATCTGGTTTCGTCAAAAAGCACTCTATCATTCGTGCGTTAAACAAGGTCTACAAACGTGAACCTTACTTCCCAGATCAAGATGAACTCAATGAGTTGCTGAGTGAAGAACATCATGAAGAAGAAAGTTTGCTTGATGGCGCACCAGAGCTGAACTTTGATGCTGAGGTTCCACCACAGCAAGAGTTTGCCTCTCCACCCAAGCAACCATCAAAAGAAGTGCTCGACTTTACTCAGAACTTCTTACAGCCACAGAATCTCAACAAGCCTCATTCGTGAGGCTTTTTTATTGCCCGTGTTATAAGAAATTCCACCAAGTGCATATACCCAAGCATCTCTTAGGTATAAAGAGGTGAGTGATCTTTATGCAATTTTTCAACAGAAATCCATCACTTAATCACCTATCGTTATATAAATCGACAAATAGAGGGAAATCCCCCCTTGTTGGAAATACACGAATTAAGCTCCAATCCAATATTATTGATTAGCCAATAAAACGGCTATGAAAATAATTTGTTAGCTTAATTTGTGTTGATCTATCTAGATTCATTACTTTAACTAATATTAGCTATTAAGTTTTATATTACTAAATCTTAATTTCTATTTTCGGTTTTCTATTATCTCTATTGATCTTTAACTTAATTGAGCGCAATATACCCAAAAAATAAAATAGCGCACACTCTGCGTATAAATACAGTAAGAAGCAACCTGTTATTATCCTTTTCAACATAAAGGGGCAAACTCACGCTCTTTTTATGTCTATTAGAGATTTGTGTATGTTGAGAATCATTAGTGCAGATAAGTTCATCTCTTCAAGGTTTATCTTGGAATACAGCAAAGTGGAATTTGCATCTTTGTTGGGAGTTTCCGTTGCTAAGATAACCAATATAGAGAATGGCAAAACATCGATTCCTCCGGTGTATGATTATGCCATCAACCACTTGCTCAGTGAGCACCCGTTTAAAGACAGCGCTGTTGAGGCTCTAAGCTCGCATGAAACGCTGAACTTCGCCCGTCGTGTGGATGTAAACAGTAAGGTGCAGCGCTTGTCTTGTAAGCGCTGTGACAGTCGAAGGTTACATGTTATGGCTGGCATGAGTGGTCTGTACTTTGTGGAATGTATGGACTGTAAGCACACCATGTACTCGTCTGGAATCGCGGTGAAACGGTATCAATTGTGGTCGAATAATGGCGTGAGGCTCGATAGCCATTTGTTTGATTAAACTGGCTCTCGCTGCTATCAAAGTAAAACCACCAAAGTAAAACAATAAAGTAAAAAGCCATCAGCAGAAATGTTGATGGCTTTTTGTTTATACCCAAGTAACCTCGATATGCTAGGTTCAGCGAGACTGACTTGGTTTGTAGACGCGGCGGCGATTTAAAGGTTTAGTGGGTCTAAATCAAGAATCGGTAACAAAGTATACAAGCCAAGGCAGCTCACCCTTTGGGAGCGTGTCATTGACCCGATTGCTGCGTCAAACAACTTGGAAAGAGCTGGCTATTACACTGCGTTGTTTTCCTTGCTCTCGAATCAATGACAACGCTCTGAACCCTGCATCTTGAAGTTACTTGGGTATATAGTTTATAAATTGTTAAATATAAGCGTAATTATTGTTTGTATTTAATCTATTAAATCAAAGTGATTAAATATAGAGTGATGAAAATCGCAAAATTTTATTTTCTTTTGATTCCTTTTTTAATAATAACTGGTGAGGTCACATAATTCTTCACCTAAATTCAATTTAAGCCAGAATCTAATATCATTGGCTTATCGAAAGGAAAGTGATAAAGATCGCGAAATTTTATTTCGAGAAAATAAGAGTTTTAATTATGAACTAATAATCACGAAATTTGTTTTTTGAATTTTAAATATTAATTTCGTTTGTAATATCTGTGCTTGTCGTCTTTACAGAACAAATAAGAGATATTTCAAATGAAACGTTTAATTATCGGTGTTAGTAATTACATGCCAGAAGACTTCAGTTTATTATCTGAATCTTTGGATGAGCAATTTAACCGAACTTTAAAACCACTTGAACACGTCGAATTAACTGACGTTGGCGCTGCAATTATTACTTCTGCAGATATTAAGGCTGGTCTACACAAAATTATTTCTGAAACGGGTTATGGCATTCCGGTTTTCTTGGTCACAGATGAAACCCCAGTTTCAGCAGAAGATTACGTATGGTTAACCGGCGTTATCGATTTGGAAAGACAGTCAATCGAATACTACGGTCGCCAAATCAATGAGGCTGTCACCAAATACGAATGTCGCCTACTTCCACCTTTCTTCAAACAATTGACTCACTACGTGGAAATGGGCAACTCTGCATTCGACTGTCCAGGACACCAAGGTGGCCAGTTCTTCAAAAAACACCCAGCAGGTAAACAGTTCTACGATTTCTTTGGTGAAAACCTATTCCGTAGTGACTTGTGTAACGCGGACGTTGATTTAGGTGACTTGCTGATCCACGAAGGTTCTGCTCACCAAGCTCAAGCACACGCAGCAAAAGTGTTCAACTCAGACAAAACCTACTTCGTACTTAACGGCACTTCGGCTTCAAACAAAGTGGTTTGTAACGCGTTAGTGACCGAAGGTGACTTGGTGATGTTTGACCGTAACAACCACAAATCAAACCACCACGGTGCATTGATCCAAGCGGGCGGTATGCCGGTTTACCTAGAAACGGCACGTAACCCTTGGGGCTTTATCGGTGGTATGGATGAGCACTGTTTTGATGAAGAATACATCCGTGCTCAAATCGCGAAAGTGTCACCAGAGCGCGCTCGTGATGAACGTCCTTTCCGTCTTGCGATCATCCAATTGGGTACTTACGACGGTACCATCTACAACGCACGTTACGTGATGGATAAGATTGGTCATCTATGTGACTACATCCTATTCGACTCGGCATGGGTGGGCTACGAGCAGTTCATTCCTATGATGAAAGACTGTTCTCCATTGCTACTGGATCTGAAACCAGAAGATGCGGGTGTGATTGTGACTCAGTCTGTTCACAAGCAACAAGCAGGCTTCTCTCAAACATCGCAAATCCACAAAAAAGACCACCATATCAAAGGTCAGGCTCGCTACTGTAACCACAAACGCTTCAACAACGCGTTTATGATGCACGCGTCAACTTCACCATTCTACGCGCTGTTCTCAGCATTGGATGTGAACGCGAAGATCCACGATGGTGAAGCGGGTCTGCGCCTATGGCGTGATGCGGTTAAGACTGGTATCGAAGCACGTAAAGAAATCCTGAAAAGTTGTGAGCTGATTCGTCCGTTCATTCCTGACCAAGTTGATGGTCAACCATGGGGCAGTTACGACACCGATCTTATCGCAACCAATAAGAAGTTCTTCATGTTCGAGCCAGACGCAAGCTGGCATAAATTTGAAGGCTACGGCGAAGGTCAGTACTTCGTTGACCCATGTAAATTGCTACTCACTACAGCAGGTATTGCTGAAGATGGTAGCTACGCAGACTTTGGTATTCCTGCAACGTTATTGGCTAACTTCCTACGTGAGAACGGCATCATCCCTGAGAAGTGTGACTTGAACTCTATCTTGTTCCTTCTCACTCCAGCAGAGGACATGGGTAAGATCCGTCATCTTGTGGCGCAAATTAACCGCTTCGAGAAATTTATTCGTGATGATGCGCCGCTAAACATCGTGCTTCCTCGCGTCTATGAAGCGAACAAAGAGCGTTACCGCGGCTACACCATCCGTCAGCTATGTCAGGAAATGCATGACATGTATAAAGAGCTGAATGTGAAACAGCTACAAAAAGCGATGTTCCGTAGCGAATACTTCCCAACTATGGTGCACAAACCAGATGTGGCAACACGCAAATACTTCCGCGGCGAGTGTGATTACTTGCCTCTGAAAGAAGCGGTAGGTCGTGTCGCTGCAGAAGGTGCGCTTCCTTACCCTCCAGGCATTATCTGTGTGATCACGGGTGAAATCTGGACTCAACAAGTGGTCGATTACTTCTTATCTCTAGAAGAAGGCATCAACCGATTCCCAGGCTTCGCACCAGAGATTCAAGGTGTGTACCTAGAAGACGTCAATGGTCGCACCACCGCCCATTGCTACGCCCTTAAAGATTAATCTACCCCGTTCGCATCGTGACTTGGTTGTCGCGGTGCGAACCGTTTATTCGTGGAGAATAATTTATGAGTACTGAAACCAAAAAAATGTCGGTGGTGCAGCTAACCATTCTGACATTCATTAACATGGCTGGCTCGGGCATCATTATGCTGCCAAGTAAGCTGGCGCAAGTGGGCACGATTTCGATTCTATCTTGGCTGATTACTGCGGCGGGTTCATTGGCTCTTGCCTATGTATTTGCAAAGTGTGGTCGCTTTAGTAAACGTGACGGTGGTATGAACGGTTATGCGTCGTACGCGTTTGGTAAATCGGGTGCGTTTATGGCGGGTTGGACCTACGGCTTGTCGTTGTTGATCGCCAACATCGCGATTGCGATAACCTGTGTTGGCTACGGATCTGCGTTTTTTGAAGTGACCTTGTCGCCAGTAGAGACCTGTCTGTACACCATCGCTATCCTTTGGATTTGTACCTTCGCTAACTTTGGTGGTGCGAAGATTACTGGTCAAATCGGCTCGTTTACGGTCTGGGGCGTTATCCTTCCTGTGTGTTCTTTGGGTATTGTTGGTTGGTTCTACTTCAGCCCAACCATGTACGTAGAAGCGTGGAACCCACACCACCTACCATTTGGTGAAGCGGTAAGTGCGTCGATCGCGATGACACTTTGGGCATTCCTAGGTCTTGAATCGGCTTGTGCGAACTCAGAAGCGGTAGAAAACCCAGAGAAGAACGTACCAATCGCAGTATTGGGCGGTACGCTGATTGCGGCAGTGGTTTACATTGTTTCAACCAACATCTGTTCTGGTATCGTAGCGAACTCTGAGCTTGCTGCATCTACAGCGCCATTCTCAACAGTATGGACAGTGATGCTAGGTTCTACGGCTGGTAAAGTGGTTGCAGGCATGGCAGTTCTTGCTTGTGCAGGTTCACTACTGGGTTGGCAGTTCACTATCGCGTCAGTATTCAAATCATCTTCAGATGCAGGCTTCTTCCCGAAACTGTTCTCACAAGTTGATAAACGCGGTACACCAATCAAAGGCATGGTGGCTATCACGGTTATCCAATCGGTGCTTTCTTTAATGACTATCTCGCCAACATTGAACGAGCAATTTGAAGCACTGGTTAACCTAGCGGTAGTGACAAACGTTATCCCTTATATCCTATGTATGGGCGCAATCTTCATCATGCAGCAAGTGGCGCACGTGCCTGAGCGCGAGATGAAGACAACGAACATCATCGCTCTGATTGGTTCTCTGTACAGCTTCTATGCGTTGTACGGTTCTGGCTACGAAGCCATGATGTGGGGCTCTATCGTTACCTTCCTAGGTTGGAGTGCGTACGGTCTGATCGCTTCTAAACACGAACCTCTCGTGAACTAAGTTTTTTCAATCGAGCCTTCCCATACGCGGTGTGGAGGGCTCTTTTGCTTTTATCCATAACCTTTTGATTTGAAACACTAGGTAAGTTGAGGACACAACACCACTCATAACGTGAAAACTCATTTTCGACAATTGGGGGACGAAAGATGATTAGCCAACCTGTTAAAATCGGTGACGATACCGTCGTAGTCATTCCAAGCGTGATCCTGACTGAGCTCGGGATAAGGGAAGGGGACACCCTCGAAATTGCGCTCAATAAAGACAAAATGGAAATTAAGAAAATGGTACTGAAAACCAGCTCTCCAATCGATTCGAGCGAAGAAGGCTAGAATTGAGTTAGAGAATCTTGGTTTGTCGGATACACTACTGGTTTCGCAAATCTGGCGCTCGCCGCTGTCTTTGAACTATTGATAACAACAAGAAGAGGTCTGGTACTATGCAAGGTATCCTCTCTATACAATCTCATGTTTCTTTTGGTCACGCTGGTAACAGCAGTGCCGTTTTCCCAATGCAACGCATGGGCTTTGAAGTGTGGCCTATTCACACGGTTCAATTTTCTAACCACACCCAGTATCAAGAAGGTTGGACGGGGCGTGCGTTCTCGGCTGATGACATCAGCGAACTGGTTCGTGGTCTTGGCAACATTGGTGCGCTAGAAAAGTGCCAAGCGGTTCTGACTGGCTATCAAGGCAGTGCTGAGCAATGTCTGGCAGTTGAAGAAACCGTCTCCAAAGTAAAACAAGAAAACCCAGACGCACTTTATGTGTGTGACCCAGTGATGGGCGCGCCAGATAAAGGCTGTATTGTGGCGCCGGGTATTGCAGAAAACTTGTTAAACCGTCTGATGCCAATGGCAGATGTGATCGTGCCTAACCAGTTCGAGTTAAGCCAATTTGCAGAGATGGAAATTCATACGCTGGATGATGCGATCAACGCTTGTCAGCGTGCACTAGCAAAAGGTCCTAAAGTGGTGTTGGTGAAACACCTTTACTGTTTGTCTGACGATAGCTTCAATATGTTACTTGCGACGCAAGAAGGCACTTATTTAGCGAAGCGCCCTCATTTTGAATTTGCTAAAGCCCCCGTTGGTGCAGGTGATTTGATCTCGGCGATTTTTACCGCTGGCTTGCTGAAAGGTTGGACGCCAAAACAAGCCTTCCAACACTGCCACGACGCGTGTTACGGCGTACTTAATGCGACTTACCAAGCGGGCGAATGGGAACTGCAAACCATCGCAGCACAACAAGAGTTCGTTGAGCCGAGCAAGCACTTCCCATTGGAAGAAGTGACATTAAGTTAAGTCTTATCATTGGTAGGAAAGAGGGAGCACAGTACTCCCTTTTTTGATCTTCATTAACAGCCAGTGGTGTCAATTCTAAAGCTGTGTCCATCAACGCCTTTGCTGTCCATTCGATAGTAGGCGTAACACTGATTTGCCATCAGTGCCTCTGGTGATTCGTCACTGCCGTAACCGACAATTGAATAACGATTGTTTTCGATAAAGACCAAGTCTGCTTGTTTCATCTCATCAGTGATGGTCAGATTGTCGAAAAATCCAACTTGCTCACCACACTCACTCTGAGTCTCTGGATAACCGTTGTAGAAATCTTGATAGCCAAGAGCTGTCAGGACGCACTGGTTTGCGCCTCGGTCCTGCTTAAACGCTTTTGCATTGTTGTGTAGGAGCGAGACGTAATACTGCATGTCAGCGAACAGAACTTGGATTGCAGCACTGCGGGCAGCAGAAGTACGTTGGTTAGAATAATGGACTGTGGCTATGGTTAACCCTCCGAGTACCACGGCGGTCAACAGCCACTCTTTTGCTGAGAATCCAGACAACAATCTCATTGGTTTTTACCCTATGTACAACTCAACCATATGCGTAACTGAGCGGGATTCTACGCATCGATTTTCGAAAATTTAAGGGCAAATAGCGTGTTTCAGAAAAACCTGACAGAAACTTGAAGTACGATCAAAGTATGAAAAGAGGAGCATAGTGCTCCTCTTGATTTTTGGATTAGTTTGGTGTCGGCATGGGAATAAGGCTAGGTGATACAATCAGTTGGGCTTCCGTCGCCGCTTGTACCTCTTCAACGGAAAACTCCGGTGCGAGTTCGGTTAACATCATGCCTTTATCGGTGATTTTGAACACGCCCATTTCAGTGACAATCAAATCTACCTGACCCACAGCGGTCAGCGGTAAAGTGCAATGCTTAAGCAGTTTTGGATTGCCTTTCACCGTGTGTTCCATGGCGACAATAACTTTCTTTGCGCCGACCACAAGATCCATTGCGCCGCCCATTCCAGGCACCATTTTGCCCGGAATGATCCAGTTGGCAAGATTGCCACGTTCATCCACTTGCAGTGCTCCGAGCACGGTTGAATCCACGTGACCACCGCGAATGATGGCAAAAGAGTCCGCGCTATTAAAGTAGCAAGAGCCTGCTATAGCGGTGATGTTTTGTCCGCCGGCATTGACCAGATCAGGGTCGATTTCTGCCTCAGATGCCAGCTTATCAATGCCAATTAAGCCATTTTCCGCTTGCAGTAATAGCTCGACGTCTTTGTCTACTTCATTGGCAACCAACGTTGGTAGACCGATTCCTAGGTTAACGATGTCGCCATCTCTCATCTCTTGAGCAACGCGCCATGCAATGCGGCGGCGAACGACTTCTTTATCTAATTGTGCAGTCATTAGTTGTCCTCCACTAAGATGTAATCGACGTACAAACTTGGGGTATGCACGGCTTCAGGCTCAATATCGCCCAATTCCACAATCTGCTCTGGTTCCACCACCACGGTTTCCGCCGCAGTTGCCATTAAAGGGTTAAAGTTCTGAGTGGTTTTGCTATAGAAAACGTTGCCACGACGGTCAACTTTAGATCCACGAATCAGTGCTAAATCGGCCTTCAGTGGCATTTCCAAGAGATATTGTTTGCCGTCAATTTCAATCACACGTTTGTTCTCTGCGACGATGGTGCCAAGTCCTGTTGGTGTTAGTACGCCACCCAAACCTGCGCCAGCACTGCGAATGCGCTCTGCCAATGTACCTTGAGGAACAAGCTCCACTTCAAGTGTGCCTTCATTCATTTGTTTGCCCGTTTCGGGGTTAGTGCCGATGTGCGAGGCATACAGTTTCTTCACGCGTTTTTCCGCGATAAGTCGACTAGAACCTCGACCCGGTGAGCCTGTGTCTGTGCTGATTAAGGTAATGTTTTTGATGTCTTTTTTGATCAACAAGTCAATTAAACGTTCTGGTGCGCCTGTTGCCATAAAGCCGCCAATCATGATGGTCATGCCGTCGTGCAATAGGCTTTCAATTTGCTCTGTAGTGGCTGCTTTTTTCATGTTTTTCGTGTTCATGAGAGGCTCCTTCTAACAACGTTTCAAAATTAACGCCGTGCCCATGCCACCGCCGATGCACAGTGATGCCAAACCGTAATCACGGCGAGTGCGCTGCAGTTGATAAACCAAGGTGGTTACAATGCGGTTACCTGATGCGCCGATTGGGTGACCAAGTGCAATGGCTCCGCCACTTAAGTTACTGCGTTCTAGCAGCCACGCTTCATCGATATTGTGTTGCTCGGTAAGGGAACGAACCACGCCAAGTGCTTGCGCAGCAAAGGCTTCGTTAAGCTCAAAAACGTCGATATCTTCAATCGCCATTTCGGCTTTGGCTAAGGTATTGGCAATCGCGGACACTGGACCTAAGCCCATCACCTCTGGGGCGATAGCCCCTTGTCCGTATTCGATGAGTTCAGCTATTGGCTTGAGGTTATGGCGTTTTACGGCACTTTCTGAAGCGAGCAAAATTGCGGATGCACCATCATTAATACCGGATGCATTGCCTGCGGTAACACTGCCTTCTTTATCGAATGCAGGACGCAGTGCTTGTAGACCTTCAAAGGTGCTGTCGGCTTTCGGATATTCATCGTTCTTTACTTCGAATTGGCGCTTGCGCTCCACTATTGTAATTGGCGCAATTTCTGCTTCAAAATGACCATTTTCTATCGCGCTGATCGCTTTACGTTGGCTTTGTAAGGCAAAGGCATCTTGGTCTTCTCGGCTGATTTGGAATTGCTTGGCGATGTTTTCTGCCGTAACACCCATGTGGTAATTGTGGAAGGCATCTGTCAAACCATCTTTGATGATGCTGTCTTCTTGGAGTTGATGACCCATGCGATAACCGCGACGAATCTGACCGGAAGAGATGTATGGTGCGTTGGACATACTCTCCATACCACAAGTAAGCACTAGCTCTACGTCGCCTGCTCGGATATGGCTTGCACCGTCCATGATGACTTTCATACCACTGCCACAAATCATATTGAGTGTGTAAGCCGGAACGGACTCTGGAATGCCTGCCTTCATTGCGGCTTGGCGACCCGGTCCCATGCCTACGCCTCCAGTAAGTACGTTGCCAACAATCACTTCATCGATTTGTTCTGGGGCAATGTCCACTTGCTCCAAGGCTGCCTTGATGGCATGAGCGCCCAGTTCAACACTAGACAATGACGCTAATGAGCCATTAAAGCTGCCAATTGGGGTGCGCTTTGCCGCCACAATAAAGATTCGTTCCATACCGCTGTTTACTCCGTAATCGTTCTGTCATAACCAGTGTAGGGAGTGCGATGTGGTCGCGATATAGCCAGGAATTCAAAGCCGCTTTGCGAAAATGCAAAGTACAAACGAGGCGTAAATCACGAACTTTTACCCCTACCAATCTTAAGGTGAAAAGAAATCAACTTAGGAGAAAAACACATGCTTGATCGTATTGCTTGCGCCCCATGTTGCTGGGGAGTGGAAGAGGCATCTCATGCGACCAATCCAAGCTGGGGAAAGGTGTTAATGGATGCAAGTGACAGTGGCTTTCGTGGTATTGAATTGGGACCGGATGGTTTCTTCCCTGAAGATCCTGAACTGGTGAAAAGTGCGTTTCGTGTACGTGGACTGCAGGTGTGCGCTGGCAAGGTACAAGTGCCATTTTGCGACTCTGCAAACATGTCTGCCATTTTGGAAGAAGTCGACACCGTCTGTCAGCGTTTAGATTCGCTGGGCGTAAAGAATTTACTGATCATGGAAGGCATTCATACGGAACGTTATGGCTATATCGGACAAAGCGTCACTGCACCGCGTCTGAATATGGAAAATAAACGGACCATGATTGTTAACCTTGAGCGAATTATTCGTGTGGCAAGCCAATATGGTTTGCGCAGTTTGCTTCATCCGGGCATTGGCGGCTACATCAGTTATAAAGATGAGATCGATTTTGTCATGAGTCAGATTCCCGGGACCAAACTGGGATTATGCATCGATATCGGGCATGTGTTTTTAGATGGGATGGACCCGCTAGGGATCATTCGTCAGTACGGATCACGCATCGAGCATATTCATGTTAAAGATATCTCGACGGACAAATTGAGACTAGCTATCCGTGATAAGTTGGAGTGGGTTGACGCCTATAGTAAAGGATTGATCACTCCCTTAGGGGATGGCGATATCAAGCTGCAACAAGTGATGAGTGCACTTAAAGCGGTCGACTATCAAGGTTGGATCGTGGTCGAGCATGAGCACGGCACCGCAGACGTGAGTCAGGTTTCGCGTGATTTAAAACGCAGTCGCGATTATCTCGCTCAGATTGTGGCGTGATTCGAAACTAGATGATGAAAAGGCAGTAATGATGCTCAGCGATCCTTGGTTCTATCTTTTGGCGATTCCTGCGGTGCTAATTTATGGCATTGGTAAAGGTGGGCTCGGTGGAGCGCTGGGCATTTTGGCTGTTCCTATGATGGCGCTGGTGATACCGCCAACACAAGCGGCGGCGATTTTATTACCGATTCTATTGGTGATGGACGCATTTGCGGTGCGTCATCATTATCGAAATGCCGATGCTCGAGTACTCAAAACTATGTTGCCGGGGGCTTTGCTTGGCGTGGTATTAGCGGGGTTATTTTTGAGTATCACCCCAGAGTCAGGGTTGAAGATCACCGTTGGCGTGCTGTCTTTGCTGTTCTGTTTTCAGTATTGGCTAAGTGGTGAAACTCCATCTCAATCAGGGAAGTTAGGCGCTTGGATTTGGAGTATACTGAGCGGTTTTTCCAGTACCGCAATTCATGCTGGTGGCGGTCCAGCGAGTATCTATTTACTGCCGTTGAAACTGCATAAAATCAACTTAATAGCGACCATGGCACTGTTGTTCGGCATAGTGAATGTAGCGAAACTCGTACCTTACATTTGGCTTGGCGAGTTTGATTCGACCAACTTAATGACTGCGTTGGTGTTGATTCCACTCGCGCCTGTTGGCGTTAAGATGGGTGTGTATCTTTTGCATCGCGTCAGTCAGGAAAAAATTTATCAGCTCTGTTACTTGTTCTTGTTTCTTTCAGGCGCCAAGCTGACTTTCGATGGCGTGAGCACTTTATTGTTTTAACTCCAATCCGACTTAACAAGGCTTTTCCAATAAGAACTCTTTGAACTTTATTGCCACTGGAGATGCAGTTTTGGGTGAATGGTAATACAGATTCAAACTCCAAATACTGGTCTCATACTCTTCCAATAGTGGTACCAACTCGCCTTTCTCGACTGCTTTTTCGGTGACGAACTGCGGCAAGTAGGCGACACCAGCTCCTTTTAAGGAGCCACTTAGTAATAGGTCGCTGTCGTTCACCTCGATTGTTTTTGGCACTTTGAGTACCATGTTTTCCACACCTTGGCGGAAGATCCAATCATTGCTGCCCGTCAGTGTGGTTGCAATTAAGCAAGCGTGGTCTCGTAGTGCTTCTGGGTGCGTGGGCAAGCCATATTTTTCTAGGTATTGCGGCGAAGCCACGACGATAAACGGGCACTGCATCAGCTCGCGTTTCACCAATAATAAATCTTTTTCACGGTAGCCTTGGAAGCTGGCATTGGCACTGATCATTAGGTCACAAGTACTGGCGTGATCCAATGCCCAAGGAGTGACGTTGATGTTGAAGGTCACCTTTGGGTTGAGTTTGGAATACTCGGCGATTTTATCCATCAGATAGTGATTGGCATAGACGGGCGTGCACGCGATGTTGATGTGACCTTTTTCACTGTCTTGGAAGTCTTCTAACTTGCGACTGATGCGCTCTGCGCTATCGACCAAAGGAGAAAACTCTTCGTATAAGGTTTGCCCCGCTTGAGTGGCTTCCAATAACCGATTCGATCGGCGACATAAGGTCGTACCGAAGTGTTGCTCCAGTTCTTGCAGCCAACGGCTTCCTGCGGAGACCGAAATGTTGAATTTTCGTGCTGCGGAGGAGATAGACCCAGAGCGGATCACATAGACAAAGAACGCCATTTTATCGAGCATGAGTTTTGCCTCCAAAGCAAAAAGGGAACAAGTGCGATCACCTGTTCCCTTTGTAAAACATTAAGTTATCTTATGCACGTGCTTCAGTCGCACTTCCAGATACTTTTTTACCCAGTTTTTTCGCCATCGCTTCTTCCATTTTCTCTAAGCTGACGCCTTTCGTTTCAGGCACATACTTAACAACGATGACCATACAGATGAGTGACAAGACGCCGAATAACCAGAAGCTAAATGCGCCATTGAATTGCTCTTTTAAGTAAGGGTTTTCGTTTAGCATTGGGAAAGATTGCGTCACGATGAAGCCTGTAAACCATTGTGCGCCGACGGCGATGGCCATAGCACGAGAGCGAATGCTGTTCGGGAATATTTCTGAAATCATGGTCCAACATGCACAACCCCATGATGTCGCGTAAGACACTACGTACAAACACAATGCGAACAGTGCTGCGTAGCCTTCGGTTTGTTGGTATAGCACATAGCCGACCACGAACATACCAAATGCACAACCAAAGGTGCCGTATTTCATTAACGGTAGACGACCTACTTTATCAATCAGGTACATACCAAGTGCGTTACCACCGATAAAGACGATGCCGACAAAGGTAGTTTGGAACAGCGCGTTTTCTGTTGAGCCAGTGATCGGTTTTAAGATCTCAGGTGTGTAGTACATGATCACGTTGATGCCCGTTAACTGTTGAGCCGCCGCAACGAACGTACCAATCACTAAGATGGCGAACAATAATGGCGAACGCAGGCTGACTTTGTTCTTCTTCGCACCGACGGTTTCTTTCAATGACTCTTGGATCTCTTTTATCAAACGATCTGCGTGTTTCGGGTTTGAGATACGAGATAACGTCTCTTTGGCATCGTCTACTTTGCCTTTCAAAACCAGCCAACGTGGTGATTCTGGGATGAGGAACAACAACATTGCGAAAAGCGCGGCAGGAATCACTTCAGAGCCAAGCATCCAGCGCCAGCCCATATCCACTAACCAAGCCTCTGACATGCCTTTTGCGATGAGGTAGTTGACGTAAAACACACCCGTTTGACCGATAACTGCCGATTGCTGGAACATGCTCACCGCACGACCTCGGAAGTCTTTTGGTGCGACTTCTGACATATACATTGGTGATACCACACAAGCCAAACCTACAGCTACGCCACCGACGATACGTAGAACCACATAGAAAGAGAAGGTTTGAGCGAGTGCAGAGCCAATGGCGGATATGATGAAGAGAATGGCGGCGATGAAGAGGGTGTTGCGTCGACCGTATTTTAGGGCTGCCCAGCCTGCGCTGACCGCACCGATGATACTACCTAATACTACGCTGGATACGGCCCAGCCAGTTTGAGCTGGTGACAATCCGAAGTAATCACGGATTGGACCAATTGCGCCAGAGATAACAGCAGTGTCGTAACCTAATAAGATGCCTCCGAGTGCAGCGATACAACAAATCCTAACGATGTAGGCGATATTGTGCTTTCGAGCTTCGGCCTTGGATGTAGCTTCCATTGTTTTTTCCTTTATTAGATCCCCAAGCTTTCCTTTAACCATCGAATAAGATCAAGTTGGGTAGCGGCCAATACTCTGTTTTGTAGGGTACGAGTATTGGGTATCTATATTGCCGACTTTTAATGTTTATTAGATGTATGAAAATTATTTTTCATTTGTCGGTTGCATTTATCATATTTACTCTTTTGTTATTCGACTAGGTGTCTGTTCGTTTTTTATCCTAAAGTGTTACCCAAATCAAAAAATGAAAAACATTTTTCATTTTTAAATGTCAGTATAAATTATTGAAAATAAAGGCTTTAAATAAAATGAGATCTGGCGCAAGTTTGCTTGTAGGGCTTGCTGTGATTGGCTTTTTTCATGATTTAACAATTTGATGACATCGATTTCATGTTGTGAAAAATATTTTTCATTTAAAGTTTTTTTCGCTAATGTAATTTCCAGTGAAACGAAATCGGTGAAAGAAAAGCATCTATAAAAACCACGCTTTTACTTCACGACATTTATTAAATAACGGAAACATTGTCGGAGAATAAAAATGAGCAACGTGCAATATGGAATTAGCCCACTGACTTGGACAAATGATGACATGCCAGAACTGGGCGGCGATATCCCATTGGAAACGTGTCTAAGTGAAATGGCAGAAGCTGGTTTCACTGGTACAGAGCTAGGTACTAAGTACCCACGTGAGCCAGAAGTTCTAATCCCTCTACTAGAAAAACATGGCCTAGTGCTCGCTTCTGGCTGGTACAGCGGCAATCTCATGAAGCTGACTGCGGAAGAAGAAATCGCAGCGATGCAAGAGCACATCAAATTGCTTAAGGCTGCTGGCTGTAAAGCAATGGTGTTCGGTGAAGTGAGCAACACGGTTCACGGCGACATCAACACGCCACTTTCTCAACGCGTGATCCTTACTATGGACGAGTGGAAAACCTACTGCGCGAAGTTAACTCAAGTTGCTGAATACCTGCTAAACGAGCACGACATTAAACTCTCTTTCCACCATCACGTTGGCACCATCTGTGAAACCGAAGATGACATCAACATCATGATGGAATTCACCGGCGAAGCGGTTTACCTAACTCTAGATACGGGTCACATCACTTACGGTGGTGGTAATCCAGTGACCATGATCAAACGTTGGGGTCACCGCATTGGCCACATGCACTTTAAAGATCTTCGTCTAGAAGTGATGAAAGCCGCACGTGATGCAGACAAATCATTCCTAAACGCAGTGCTTGATGGCGTATTTACTGTTCCTGGTACAGGTGACGTGGATTACGACGACGTATTCGCAGCACTGAAAGAGCGCAACTACCAAGGCTGGTTGCTGGTTGAAGCAGAGCAAGACCCAGCGAAAGCGCACCCATTGACGTACGCGAAAACCGCTTACGAGAACATCACAGGCTACGCGAAGAAATACGGTCTATAAGAGCACAAGTAAGGAAGGGGAGATTCGTCTCCCCTGTATCAAGCCGTGGAGACAACGCGGCTACAAAAATGATTGATACTACCGGGGAAGACAATGAAAACTGTACGCCTAACTGTTGCAGAAGCGCTAGCTCAGTACCTAGCCGCACAAATGATTGAAATTGATGGTAAAAAAGAACAGCTATTTGGTGCAGCATTCGCCATCTTTGGTCACGGTAACGTGACGTGCTTTGGACAGCAGCTAAAAAATATCGAAGACAAAATTCCGACTTGGCGTGGTCAAAATGAGCAGTCGATGGCAACAGCGGCAATCGCGTATGCCAAAGCGAACTTACGTCGTCGCATCGGTATCGCGACCAGTTCAATTGGTCCGGGTGCAACCAATATGGTTACCGCAGCAGGTATCGCGCACACAAACCGTTTACCAGTGCTTTTGATTTCTGGAGACGCTTACGTCAGTCGTCTGCCAGATCCTGTGCTTCAACAGCCAGAGAATTTCTACGATCCTTCGATCACTTGTAACGATGCGTTCAAACCGCTAACACGTTACTGGGATCGCATTATCTCGCCAACGCAATTGATGCACTCATTGCCTCAGGCTATTGACACCATGCTTGACCCAGAAACCTGTGGTCCAGCGTTTATCGGCTTACCACAAGATATTCAGGGCGTAGCTTACGATTTCCCTGAAGTCTTCTTCCAAGAAAAAGTACACCGCATTCGTCGTCCAGAGCCAGAAGTGGCAGATCTAGAGGATGCAAAAGCGGCGCTGCTTAGCGCGAAACAACCTTTGGTTATCTCTGGCGGTGGCGTGCATTACTCACTAGCAACGGACGAGTTGGCTGCCTTTGCGAAAAAACACAACATCCCTGTGGTTGAGACCATTGCTGGTCGCGCCACGATGCTGCAAGACAATCCTCTAAACGCAGGTCCAATCGGCGTGACAGGTTCAGACTCTGCAAACTACATGGCAGCGCATGCGGATGTGGTGTTGGCTGTGGGTACTCGCTTACAAGACTTCACGACAGGCTCTTGGTCGGTGTTCAAGAACCCAGATATGAAGCTAGTTACCATCAATACCGCACGTTTTGATGCCATTAAACATCGTGCTATTCCAGTTAAAGCAGACGCAAAACGTGGCTTAGTTGAGCTGTCTAACCTACTGGGCGATTTCCGTAGTAGCGACGAGTGGGCGGCAACGGCGAAAGCGCAAGCGGATGAATGGAAAGCCGTGGTGCATCGCCGTACTCACCCTCAACCAGGCGACCTACTCGACGGTACGTCTTCTTATGCAGAAGTGATTGGCAAGCTCAACAAGTCTATGCAGCCGGGCGACACGGTACTTACGGCAGCGGGTGGCTTACCAGCAGAGCTTGCGATGAACTGGCAGAACTACCAAATTGGTAAGTTCGACATTGAATTCGGCTTCTCTTGCATGGGTTATGAAATCGCAGGTGGCTGGGGCGCGAAAGTTGCGAACCCAGATAACGATGTGGTTGTGCTCGTCGGCGATGGCTCTTACCTGATTCAAAACTCAGACATCTACTCGTCAGTTCTGACGGGTCACAAGATGATTGTCGTGGTATGCGACAACGGTGGTTTCGCGGTGATCAACAAGCTGCAAAACAATACGGGTAACGAGTCGTTCAATAACCTATTGGAAGACTGTCGCCGTCCTGATGGCGAGGTAGCTCGCGTGGACTTTGCTAAGCATGCCGAAGCGCAAGGCGCAATCAGCGAGAAGCTGACCTCAATCGACCAGTTTGATGACGCATTCCAACGCGCTAAAGAAGCCGACCGTACATACGTGATTGTGGTCGACATCGACCCAGTATCGCCAATGGCTTGGTCTAAGTGTGATTGCTGGTGGGAGGTGGGACTTCCTCAAGTGACACGCAATGACGACACCGCAGAGAAAGTGGCTGCATGGGAAGAAGGCAGAGCAGCACAACGCGCCGGCGTTTAAGCCCAAACCGATTTATGTATCAAAACATCCAGCTTTAAAACAGATTTCAACAATTCGATTTATAGGCTCTTGAGCAAGAGCCTATCAAGGAGTCAAACATGTTTAATGAAGAACGTCATTTTGAGCAACCAATCCGTTGGGCAATGGTCGGCGGTGGTCGTGGCAGTCAGATCGGTTACTCGCACCGTAATGCGGCGCAGCGCGATGGTTTGTTTAAATTGGTCGCTGGTGCATTCGATTTGGACGCGGATCGTTGTCGTGATTTCGGTGAGAACTTAGGTCTCGATGGCGACCGTTGCTACGCAAATTACAAAGAGATGTTTGAGAAGGAAGCGCAACGCGAAGATGGCATTCAAGCTGTTTCGGTAGCAACGCCAAACTCAACTCACTACGAAATTTGTAAAGCAGCACTGGAAGCCAACTTGCACGTGGTGTGTGAAAAACCAATCACCTTCACGACGGAAGAAGCAGAAGAGCTCAAACAGATCGCAGCAGAGCGCAATCGCGTGATTGGCGTGATGTACGGTTACAGCGGTTTCCCAATGGTTCAGCAAGCGCGTGAAATGGTGAAGCGTGGTGATCTGGGTGAGATTCGTGTGGTGAACATGCAGTTTGCTCACGGCTTCCACAACGAAGAATACGAGAAAAACGATCCAGGTTTGAAATGGCGCGTCAGCCCAGAAGTCTCAGGTCCAACTTATGTTCTGGGTGATGTGGGTACGCACGCTTTCTACCTGTGTGAAGTGATGACGGGTCTTGAAATCGACCGTTTGTCTTGCATGCGTCAAAGCTTCATCAAGTCACGTGCTCCGCTCGAAGATAACGCTCACATCATGATGCAATTCAAAGATGGCGCAGTCGGTACGCTTTGGGCGTCGGCAGTGAATGCAGGTTCGATGCACCAACAAAAAATCCGCATCGTCGGTTCGAAAGCGTCCATCGAATGGTGGGATGAGCAACCAAACCAACTTCGTTTTGAAGTGCAAGGCGAAGCACCACGCATTCTAGAGCGTGGCATGGGCTACCTATACCAAGATGCACCGGGTGTGGCTTCTAACCGTGTTGGTGGTGGTCATGCAGAAGGTTACTTCGAATCATGGGCGAACTTGTACCACCGTTTCGCGTTGGCATTCGATGCGGCTGATCGTGATGACCAGCAAGCGCTGTCTGAAATTTGGTTCCCAGGTATCGATGCAGGTATCGAAGGCGTGCGCTTATGCGAGAAGTGTGTGGAATCGGCAGACCAGAACGCCGCTTGGGTTGAATACAAATAATAGGAACAGACGATGACAAACATTGCACTTGAAACAAATCGACCATTGGATGCCATCGTTTTAGGACGTGCGGGCGTAGATCTCTACGCTCGCGAAGCTAAAACCGACATGGCAGATATCTCTGGCTTCAACAAATTCGTTGGTGGCTCAGCCGCGAACATTGCGGTGGGCATTGCCAAGTTAGGCGGTAAGGTCGGCTTTATTGGCTGCGTGGCTGACGATGCATTCGGTGGTTACGTTAAAGGTTACATGACGGAGCAAGGTATCAACCTTGATGGCATGAGAACCGACGACTCTGGTTCGCGCACCTCGGTGGCATTCACAGAGATGAAGCCAAAAGATTGCACCGTGCTTATCTATCGTAACAACGCATCGGATTTGACCATCAAGCCAGAAGAGATTGATCCCGCTTACATCGCTAGTTCAAAAGTCTTGGTTGTCACGGGAACGGCATTGTCGGAAAGCCCAAGCCGTGAAGCCACTTTGATTGCGATGCAGCACGCGCGCCGCAGCAATACCTTAGTGGTGCTGGATGTTGATTACCGCCCTTACTCTTGGCGCACAGATACCGATGCTTCGATTTACTACGGCATTGCCGCGGGTCTTTCAGACATCGTGATCGGTAACCGTGAAGAGTTCGACATGATGGAAACCGTCATTGCTCCGGGCAACACCGATGATGACCAAACGGCGGCTCGCTTCCTAACGGAGAACACCCAAGTCGTGGTGGTGAAAGCCGGTGAGCATGGTTCGAAAGTGTATGACCGTACGGGTCATAAGTTCGAGCAAGGTATTTTCCGAGTCGAAGCCAATAAGCCATTTGGCTCTGGTGACTCATTCGCCGGCGGTCTAATTTGGACGCTAGTTACTGGTGGTTCGTTAGAAGAGGGCGTACGCAACGGCACGGCAGCAGCGGCGATTAATGTCAGCGGTCATAGCTGCACAGAAGCCATGCCAACTAAGGAACAACTATTCGATTTTATTGAGACGCGAAGTTAAGCACGGTTTGGTGCTTTCGGGCACCACATTGCTGCGCGTTTGGTCTCCCGGGCCGGTATGTCACTTTGAGGGTAACCAAACAGTGCGCGTACACACCATCGTGGCCCGGCTTTTTTGTTAAGCCACTTTCAGAAGGATAGGGCAGCCTCGTTTCACTACGAGCTGTGAGGAGAAAAGAAAAATGGGAAAACACATTCCACCATTTGATAACAAGAATGAACCAATTATTGGTGCGAACGACGAAGTAACGCCGCTATGTTACTTCAACCAAGTGTTCTTGAATCAGAACGAAACCTTTGACCATGTCATCGAAGGGTATGAGTCTGTCATCGTATTGGCTGGCGGCACTTGCAGCATCATCGTGACGAAAGACGGTGAAAGTGAAACGTTCGACAACATTGGTAAACGCAAATCAGTTTGGGACGGCAACCCAGAAGCGGTTTACGTACCACTTGGCTACCGCGCGACCATTCAATGTGTGAGCGACAAAGCTGACGTTATGATTGCAGGTGGTAAGTTTGAAGCGTCACTGGAGCCTTTCTGTGTCCGCGAAGAGAACGTAGACATGGTGCAATATGGTTCGGATGACACCAAAACTCACCGCAAAATCAAACACGTACTGGGTCAATCCAACGCAGACAAACGCGGTCGCTTATTGGTGAGTGAGCTGTTCACCGTTGGTGCAGGTGGTTGGTCTGGCTTTCCACCACACAAGCACGATGAAGATCGTGTTAAGCCTGATGGCAGCAAAGAAACCCTTTACGAAGAAGTGTACCAATTCCGCTTTAACCCAGATTTCGGCTTTGGTGCGCAGTTCCTATACGAGCACGAAGACGACTTTGGTCCGGTTTACCATGTGCGCACGGGCTCTGTGATCGCCATCGACAAAGGTTATCACCCAAGTGTGGCGGCGCCGGGTTATGAAATGTATTACTTCACCATCATCGTTGGCAAAACAGAGAAATCTTTGATTCAGCATTTTGATCCGCACCACGAATACCAAGTGGAGACGATCCCTGGCATCAAAGACATGATCGCGAAATTTAAGTAGGGGAATCATCATGTTGGTAAATTTGAATGACCTATTGCCGGAGGCTGCGGCGTCTAACTACGCTGTCCCTTGCTTTAATGTGTTCGGCTTTGAAGATGCACGTGCTGTTGTTGAAGCAGCAGAGCAAGTGAACAAACCTGTAATTCTGGCGTGTAATAAAGACGTTGTGGACTTTTATGGCGTCGAAACCGCTGCGGCGATGTTCCTAAATCTAGCGCATAAGAGCACGGTGCCTGTCGTGCTTCACCTTGACCACACTTACGAAGAAGACATCGTCTTTCGCGCGCTTAAAGCTGGGTTTAGTTCTGTGATGTTTGATGGTTCGCAACTGACGTTGGACGAGAACATTGCTCGCACTAAGAAAGTCGTTGAAGTGGCGCATGCTCTAGGAGCATCGGTAGAGGGGGAAATTGGTTCGGTGCCTTACGAAGAAGGTCGCGACCACATAAAATCTATCTACACAGAACCGGAAGATGCGGCGCGCTTTGCAGAAGAGAGTGGCGTAGATTGTGTCGCAATTTCCGTCGGTAATGTTCACCGCTTAACCGAGCCGACTTGTACTATCGATTTTGGTCGCCTAGACCGTATCGCAAATGCTGTGGCTGTGCCGTTGGTGATTCATGGTTCGAGTGGTATTCGCGATGAAGACATGCTCAAGCTGAAGCAAAGTCGTGTGTCCAAGTTCAATATTGGCACCTGTTTGCGTCAGGCTCTGGGTCATAATCTTCGCGATTACATGAATCAGGAACCGCAAAAGTTTGACCGTATTTACTTCATGCAAAAGGCGATGCCGTACGTGAAAGAAGAAGCGGTACGAAACTTTGAATTATTATCTTAAAATAGCGGCCCCTTTTGTTACTATAAGGGGCCTCTATCTCCAAGCGTTCATTGATAGGAGAGCAGTATAACTATGGATGTTGAAGTGAAAGCACCTGCAGATTTAGACACACTAAAAGAGTTAATCGCAAAGCGTTACGACAGTTTGAGCGGACGTTTGCAGCAAGTCGCGGATTTTGTAACCGACCAGCCGATGCTGGTGGCGGTAGAAACCATGGCGACCATTGCCAAGCAAGCCAACGTACCATTGTCGACCTTGAGTCGATTCTCTAATGCGATGGGCTTTGATGGCTTCACTTCTATGCAAGTACTGTTTCGCGATCAGTATTTGAATCGCCCGAGAGATTACAAAGAGCGCGTTCGTAAAGCTCGTGAGATGGAGGACGTCCCACATGACTCGCCTCAAGCCATCTTCCAAGATTTCGGACACGCAAACATTGAAGCACTAGAACAGCTTCAAATGTCGGTCTCTCCACAAAAACTGGAACGTGCAGTGGCTCTGATGGATGGAGCAGAAACCATCTACATCCAGGGGACTCGTCGCGCTTACCCAGTGGCCTTCTATCTTTGGTACGCCCTCATGAAATCCGACAAGAGTGTAGTGCTCTTGGATGATCACGGTGGCATGTTGTCTCCGTTAACTCGACGAATGAACGAAAAAGACGTTCTGTTTGCTATCACCTTCAATCCATACGCGGAAGAAACCAGCCAACTGATTGATGATGCTTGCAAAAAGAACGTACCGATTGTCTGCATTACTGATAACCAAATGACGCCTCATGGCAGCAAAATGGATGTCTGTTTTGAAGTGCAAGAAGGCGAATTGATGGGCTTCCGTTCGCTCAGCAGCTCCATGTATTTGGCGCAGGCGATTGCGGTGAGTCTGATTTGTCGAGAAGTGAAGTAACTTCATCGCTCAGTAATCTCAAATAGGGACGCGATCCTGCGAGCGAATAAGCAGTAAAGCGCGCAGATTTTTCCATACCTTTGTCCACTGATTAAGTGCAACTTAGCGGTTGCGCTGCGGGTTTGCTCGAGCTGAATTCGGCTTATGTCCTGCAATGTACAGGGCAGTGAGAAGAGGTAAATCTGATGCGCTTTGCTCTACATGGCATGTGCTCTCTGCACAGCAATATCCTATCTGATGTCCGACTTGCCAAAGAAACTGGCTACCAAGGGCTCGAAATTCACACCGAAAAACTCTGGCGTTATATTCAAGCTGGCTTCTCCGCTGAGCAACTCAAACAACGTATGGATGAGTTTGGCATTGTCCCAACGGCGATCGACATCATTGGCGCGGTTGAAGTGACCGATAAAGCTAGCCAACGTCAATTGTTCCAAGATTCAGAAACGCTGTGCCGTTTTGCGCAGGCCGTGGGTGCACCTACCATCCAGCTCAATGCTTTTGAGGCATTAAATGGCTTAACTAAAGAGCAAAACATCGAACTCACGGCACAGAACATTCGCCAGATTGTCGACATTGGTAAGAGCTATGGCATCCGTTTCCAATATGAAGGCGCGGCTTGGACTCCAATCGCCAAATTGGAAGATTACTTCCGCCTGTACGACGCCGTCGGTCGTGACAACTTTGGTTTTGTTCTGGATACATGGCACTTATGGGCATGTCGCGGAGCAACGTTGGAACAAGTGGCAAATATCGATGCCGAGCTGATTTTCAACGTGCACCTGTCTGATGGCAAGCGTCCTGCTCCGGGTGAGGCTTGGCCTGATGAGCGCGCTCTACGTGGTTACTTGTTAGGACAAGGTGAAGTGCCATTGAAAGAGTGGGTCGATGCGATTCGACAAACGGGTTACGACGGATTCTACTCTGGTGAATTCCTCAATGACCAACTCTGGGAAGGTGACTATCACGATATCGCCGCAGACATGCTGACTGGCATGAAGCGTCAATTCGACTAAGTGACGCAAAAGGAGTTTCCTATGTTTAATATTGCTTTATTTGGAGCGGGTCGAATTGGTCAAGTGCATGCGGTCAATATCGAACGTTCACCAGAAACCACGATTTATTCGCTTATCGAACCTTATGAGGTCTATGCGGATCAGTTTTGTGCGCAGTATCCGCAGACCAAACGCCAAACCGTAGAAGAGGCGATGGCGGATGAGAACATTCATGCGGTGTGTATTTGCTCGTCAACCGATACTCATGCGGATTTGATTGAGCGAGCAGCAAAAGCAGGTAAAGCGATTTTTTGTGAGAAGCCTATCGACCTTGATTTGGGGCGAGTACGTGATTGCTTGGGCGTAGTAAACCAGCATCAGGTGCCTTTTTTGTTAGGCTTCAATCGCCGCTTTGACCCGCATTTCTTGAGCCTTAAGAAAGTGCTGGATGACGGTCAAATTGGCGAACCAGCAAGCGTAGTCATCACCTCTCGCGATCCTGCGCCACCGCCAGCACAATACAGCAAATCGTCCGGTGGTATGTTCCGCGATATGACGATTCACGACCTCGACATGGCGCGGTTTATTTTAGGGGAAGATCCAATCACGGTTACGGCACATGGCAGCTGCAAGGTAGATCCTGCCATTGGTGAAGCGGGAGATATCGATACCAGTGTGGTGACGCTTACATTCCCTTCTGGTGCGATGGCGACGATTCATAACAGTCGTCGCTCTGGCTACGGATACGATCAGCGTCTCGAAGTGCATGGCGAGAAAGGCATGCTGCAAGTGGCGAATCTGACCGAAAATCTAGTCAGCCACAGCACAGAAATAGGGCAAGTAGGCGCAACACCGAAGTACTTCTTCTTAGAGCGTTATGAGCGTGCTTACGTGGCAGAGTGGCAACACTTTGTTGAAGTACTTAAAGGCGAAGCACCATGCTGCTCGGGTATAGATGGTGAGATTGCTCTGACGTTAGCGGATGCCGCGTTAGAGTCGATGCAAACAGGGAAGACGGTTCGTTTGTAGGTCATCCCTAGCAGGAAACAAAAAGGGGAGCCGCATTGGCTCCCCTTTCTATTATTGAGATCTTAAAGATGCTTAAGTCTTACTGAGCTTTTTGCTGTTCTGATTTGCAAACAGCGGCAGTGAAGATAACGTCTGTTGAGCTGTTTAGGGCTGTTTCAGCAGAGTCTTGAATCACACCGATGATGAAACCAACGGCTACAACCTGCATTGCTACGTCGTTTGAGATACCAAACAGACCACACGCTAGTGGGATAAGTAGCAGAGAACCACCAGCAACACCTGATGCACCACACGCTGATACTGCAGCAACAATACTTAGTAGTACCGCTGTCATTAGGTCAACGTCGATACCCATAGTGTGTACCGCTGCTAGCGTTAGGGTTGTGATAGTGATTGCTGCACCCGCCATGTTGATGGTCGCACCTAGTGGAATAGATACTGAGTACGTATCTTCGTCTAGGTCTAGTTTCTTACATAGGTTCATGTTCACTGGAATGTTCGCAGCACTTGAACGCGTAAAGAATGCCGTTACGCCACTTTCACGTAGACATTGGAACACCAACGGGTATGGGTTTTCTTTCGTTTTGAAGTATACGATCGCAGGGTTAACCACTAGCGCAATGATAAACATTGAACCTAGTAGTACCGCTAGAAGGTGAGCGTAGCTTGCTAGTGCACCAAAACCTGTTGTTGCAAACGTTGAGGCAACCAGACCAAAGATACCAAATGGCGCAAGACGAATGATGAAACGAACAATGTGGGAAACACTGTGGCTTAGATCTTCGAATACCGCTTTTGTTGTTGCTGATGCGTGGTGAAGTGCAAGACCAAGACCCACACCCCAAGCAAGAATACCGATGTAGTTTGCTTCTACTAGCGCGTTTACTGGGTTATCAACCAGTTTGAACAACAAGGTTTGGATAACTTCTGCAATACCTTGTGGTGGTGTTGCACCTTCAGCGCCCGTTACTAGCGTTAAATTGGTCGGGAAAAGGAAACTTAGTACTACTGCGGTTAGTGCCGCAAAGAAGGTACCCGCTAGGTAAAGAATTACGATTGGACGCATGTAAGTGTGTTGGTTTTTCTTTTGGTTTGCGATAGACGCAGCCACCAAGATAAATACCAATACTGGAGCAATCGCTTTTAGTGCACCAACAAACAAGCTACCCAGCATACCAACGCTTTCTGCGTGGCTTGGCGAGATAGTCGCAAGCAGAATACCTAAGACGATACCGACGAGGATTTGGAGAACGAGGTTACCGCGAGCGAATCGGGCAACGAGACTGTTGTGTTGCATTTGCATACATCATTCCTGCAATTTTTGACTCAGCAACAGCGCAATATTCAGTCATTACACGGCGTAATGTTCCCTCGCATGAAGGGGCTGAATCTTGTGGTTGTGCTGCTAAGACATCCTGATTATCAATTATCCTGTTTTTATAAATCCAGCCATTTTCTTGCTGAATATCACATATCTTAACTTGGTAATATTTTGTGTCTAGTTTTAGTTTGTTCTTAGTTTAAATGTTTGTTCAATGTTATCGTTATTGGTCTTTTGTGTTGATTTGTATGGCGAAGTATGAATGATGGTTTTTCATAAAGTTATTAAAAAAGGAGGCGTTAGCCTCCTTTGTTCTATTGATTACGCAAATACAACAAACTAGTAACTCTGTTGGCGTTTGCGCTTTCCGTCAACAATACTGCGAATCATTTTGCCGAACTGTTTATTCTGCGCTCTTTGTTCTGCGAGACTCGCTCCGTTATGGGCTTGTTCACGCAATAACTTCTGATAGTTAGTAAAGCGTCGTAGCTCAAGAGAGCCATCTTCAATCGCAGCTTGAACCGCGCAACCTGGCTCGGTTTGATGTTGGCAATCATTGAATCGGCAGTTATCAGCTAAGGCTTCAACATCAGCGAAAGTCTCACTCACGCCTGCCTCGCAATCTGCCAATTGGATCTCTCGCATTCCCGGCGTATCCATCAAGATCCCACCGGATGGTAATAGGTGGATTGAGCGTGAGGTTGTAGTGTGTCGACCTTTGCTGTCATCCTCACGAATACCACCAGTCGCTTGTTCTTGCTCGCCAAGCAGGGTGTTGACTAAGGTCGATTTTCCTACCCCTGAAGAGCCAATAAATGCGACGGTTTGACCTTCGCCACACCAACTCATTAATTTGGCAACGTCTGATTCATCCAAACCATTAACGCTTTCCACCATAAGCAACGGATCGAGCTTTTGTACCTGAGCTTTGAGCTCGTCAACATCGTCACATAAGTCTGCTTTCGTCAGCACAATCACGGGCTCTACATCAGCTTCATTGATGAGGGCCAAATAGCGCTCAATGCGACTGAGGTTAAAGTCGTGGTTGAGTGAACAAACGATGAAGACAGTATCCACGTTGGCGGCGATAAGTTGCTCGGCGACCTTACTACCTGCGGCTTTGCGGCTGAATAAACTGCGGCGTTCAAGTAGGCGAGAAAACTGCTGCTGACCATCCAATACTACCCAATCACCAACGGTCATGCTGGGTAACGAGGGATGGATAGGTAAGTGAGTTTCACCTTGTTCGCTAACCACAACGTAACCACTACGATGGTGAGCAATCACTCGCGCGAAAAGCGTGTCTTGGTAATCGTCTAACGTCAGTTGTTGTTGAAAAAAGGGTTTCCAACCTAATAGCTTTAATGGGTTAGGTTGAGTTAGTAGTGTTTCACAAAAAGAATGTGTTTTATTCATTGTTGAATTATCCCAGACGCAACAAAGCGCCTTAATACAAATCGCATTAGGGTCTAATTCGCATAGAGCTGACCCCGGTGAAAACCGGGCAAAGAAGGGAGGGGGTGTGGCTTAGCCACGAGAAAAAGTTGGACGTTACCCTTTCACTGCCCAGTTAGTGTTATTCATTACAATCATCATATTTCCTCTTAAGTTGGTGAGTTAACGGTCGGAGTATAGCGACTGTACTCTGATTCTTACAACTCCTTTGCGTTTTATATGTGTTTTATTCGACGTTCTTCCATCTCTTGTGAATAGGTGTTGGCTTTTACGCCGTAGATGATTTGGATATGTCGTTCATCAATGATCACGACACCATGCGCTCCATGCTCCTTCAGTGCTTTTTGATTCACAATGGTGGTGTCTTTTAGTGTGAGTCGTAGCCTTGTCGCACAAGCACCAGTTTCCACCAAATTACTCATGCCACCAATAGCGTCAATGATGGTATCGACATCCTGTTCTAGGTTTGGATTTACTTGCGTCAGCATTTTAAATACGCGAGAAAGGGCTTTTAACATGGCGAGAAACTCGTTTGCAGCAAAGCCTTGTTTATATCTCAGCAGCGGCTGTTTCGCTCTGATTTAGGACACAAAATCATGTATTGATAGTTTGGCGAATACGGCTTAGAGAAAAGAGATAGGAATAAAAAAGCTCCTCACGTTGGAGGAGCTTTGAATCGATGAAGTGAAGAAGCACTAATGATGATGTTCGTGCTTTTTCATTCCTGCCATGACTTTTTTGACTGGTGCAGTAAAGCTTTGCTTTTGGCCGTTGTCGTAAGTCACTGTCACTTCGATTTCGTCGCCTTCATTAAGCGGCTTTTTAAGGTCAAATAGCATGATATGCAGGCTGCCCGGTTTTAGCTCGGTGGTCTCTTTTGCAGCGAGTGTGATGTGGTCTACTTGGCGCATCTTCATTACATCGCCTTCTTTAATCACATCGTGCAACTCGACTTTACCTGCTGCAGGGGTTTCTGCTGCGACAATATTGATGTCTTCTTGGCTTCGGTTAGCAAAGGTCACAAACACAGCGCTCGTCACAGCACCTGGCGCCATTGCTCGTGCATACGGTTCGTGTGGCATCACGTTTAGGTTTGCTTGTGCCAAAGGGCTTAGAAGTAGGGCGGAGAGGGCTAACGTTTTGATTGCATGCTTAGCTTTCATTGGTTTTTCCTTCTGCTGTTAGTTTGGTTATCGCTTCGACAATTGGCGCAGGCGTTAAGGTGTGTGGCACTTTAGTGATGAGTGTGCCGTCAGGCTTCAAGAAGTAAAAGTAAGAGCTGTGGTCGAGCGTGTATTTCAGCTCTGAGCCTTCTAGCTCCGTTTTACGGAAAATGACACCATATTTGTGGGCAAGTGGGGTGGTCACGTCGAGTGGTGCGGACAGGCCTTCAATCATCGGGTGGAAGTAGTGGGCGTACTTGGCTGATGCATCTGCCTCGTCACGTTCTGGATCAAGCGAGATGAACATTGGGCGCAACTGCGTTTTTTGCGCATCGTCGATTTGATTGAGTGCACCTGCTAGCATGGCTAATGAGGTTGGGCATACGTCTGGGCAACGCGTAAAGCCAAAGTAAACAATGCGAATGCGATCATCGCTGGTATCGAAGATATCGACAGGTTTATCGCCTTCGCCAAACAACACGCTTTGCTCGGTAGTGACTTGTTGTTTTTTCTCTACGTCTTTTTGTCCATCTAGGTACGTTTTGGTACCAAAGCCAAGGACAAACGCAACCACGAGAAAGAGAGACCAATTACGGCTCATATCAATTCCTTATCTTTGCATTTTGAGGGCCGGGTAGATGGTGTCTTTACCGTCGGAAAGTTCACCAACCCACGTCATTGAATCTTGTGTACAAACGGGCAATGTCACATCACCCACAAACTTACCTGGTGCCACTTTCTTTAGCATGAATTTTGGCTCGCCCATTTCCATTTCTCGACCAACCAAACTTAATACGAGCTGATCCGCTTCGCTGTCTTGCCATTCGACTTCGAGCTGAGCTGGGATAAGAGGTTGAGCAGTATCGACGCTAAGCGTCATCGCAACATTATGTTGGATACAAGGTTCAGTAGAGAGGAAACAGTATTCATCGAGCGACTTAGGCTCGGGCGCTGAAGAGAAGTTTTTTATTAGGGTAGGCGCGTAAAAGCCAGCGACCAGTGCCACGGCTATCCCTGCGATTTGTAACACTTTCATTAAGATTCAGTATTTATCACTTAACATTGCCTGCATCCTAGCACAGATGGGATGTACGAAAACTCGTAACTTCAACAAATTGTGCACTATCCCCATCTATTTGAAACCTATTGTTTGTAAAGCGTAAATAAAAAAAGCGGAGCCAATGGCTCCGCTTCTTAAATGATGGAATTGTGGTTCAGATTTACTTGTTTGAATCCGCAAACTTCTCTAAACCAAGTACTAACGCGATAGCGGCTAGCATCATGATCACGGCTAACACCAGTTGTGATGGTTGAGACGTGATGTGCTCAAACTCAAACGGTGATAGGTTTTGCTCTAGCAATGGCACTTGCTCACCCTTCGAGTTAGTACGCCATGTTAGCGTTTCCTTCCAAGGCCAGATCTTTGGTAGCGTACCGATCATTAAGCCAGTTAGGAACATTAAGGTTAAATCGCGGAATTTGCGCAGTAACCAAGACAACAAGTGAGAGAAGGACAGCAGGCCAGCAACACAGCCAACAAGGAACAGCGCAAGGATATCAATTTGGAAACCTTTTACCGCGCCCAATACAGGAGCATACATGCCGATCAACAGCAAAATAAAGCTGCCTGAGATACCCGGTAGAATCATCGCACAGATTGCGATAGCTCCAGCCAGAATGGTGTTGATCGCCGTTGGCTCCATATGAAGTGGTTTTAGCACCGTGATGCTGTAGGCGAAACCAATGCCGATCAATAACGCAACAAAACGGATAGCGTCACGCTTTTCTACTTGGCGAATGATGTGGTAGACAGACACCAAGATCAGACCAAAGAAGAATGACCAAATTGGAATTGGATGAGTTTCCAATAACCAACTGATTAGTTTTGCCAGCGTCGCGATGCTGGTGAAAATACCCGCAAACAAAGAGATAAGGAAGAAGCCGTTAATGTGATTAAACGCAGCTTTGAAGCCATCCTTTTTCCAAATCGAGAAAAGTGAAGGGTTAATACGTCGAATGCTTTCTAGCAGTGTGTCATAAATGCCAGTAATAAATGCAATGGTACCGCCTGATACGCCTGGGACAACATCGGCTGCACCCATCGCCATTCCTTTGAAGTAGGTGATTAGATAGTTCATTTCTCAAGTACTAAGTCATGTAGATGGTCCTGAGTATACAAACATTGATGTCAAAAAAGTATGAAATAGTGGTGAGGAAAATATCTAAATGATTGCTTATCTAGGATCTGTTGAACTTTCGTGGTTAAGTTTTGTTCTGATGGGCGCATGGTTAAAATCGTTGTAGGCAAGGAAAGGAGTGTATTGCTTAGTCATTCTAGGCAAACACTCGCTGTAAAAATCAGCTTGAAAGGCCAACAGAACCTAGCAACGTTAAGCTTTTTGGTTAGTTTAGGTGAATAAAAACAGAAAGATACGCGATAAAGAAATGGATTTGTTATCAGCTGTAAAGGGGCGCTTGATTGAATAAATGTCAGCGTAAAATCGATAAATTTGTTGAATGAAGTCGTTTGGTGACTTATTTATCACTTATGCCACAGAGTTGCGACTTGCAACTGCAATTTGCATTTTGACTTTGCATATTGCAAATTTTGTAACATCTTGGCAGTTTGATATGAGATCTTGTGCCCAAAAATAATGCTTTTCAAATTGGCATGATTAATGCATAATCCTTTTCGACCCTTCTTAAGCCGAGGGTCACCTAGCCAACTGACGTTGTTAGTGAATATACATTGTTCACATCATACATAAGCCAATCGCCTTAATTGCGGTTGGCTATTTTTTTGTCTGTCGTATACCCAAGTGACTTTGAGATGCAGGATTCAGAGCGTTGTTATTGATGCGAGCGCAATGAAAACAACGCCGTGTAATAGCCAGCCCTTTCCAAGTCGTATATATGTACAACGTTTCTTACAGGCTTTGCAATTTGCATGAATGCCCACAAAAAAGGGGCTGACGCAATACGCCAACCCCTGTTTAGCTACTCTCTTTCGAGTGATCAGTAACCCATCAATTGCAGCAAGTTCTCCGCCGTCACAATCGCTTCCTTACGGTTTGCAATGTTGAGCTTTTGGTACAAGTTACGAATGTGAGTCTTAATCGTTGTGCCTGCTACATCTAACTCTTGAGCGATTTGCTCATTGCTAAAGCCTGAGTAGATCAAACCAAGCACTTGCCATTCACGTTGCGTGAGTGGACTGGTTCGAACCAGCTCCGGCACGTTCGGGTGGTTCACCAGTTTCTCAATAAAGTCTTCATCAAAGTGAATCGAACGGCTGCGTTGGTTTGAAGAGATGTCTTTCATCAATTGCTGAGCACGGTGACGTTCTAAATCGCCCAGCTCATGACGAAGACTTAGCTTCTCTAGTAGACCACCAATCGTTGCACCGTCGATTAAGAAGTTGCCGACCATACCGGTTTGGTTTGTCATCACTAGTGCTTCTTTCAATAGTGCTTTTGCTTGCTCTTCGTCTTTCTGACGCGCGGCAAATACCGCTTCAACCACAAGGTTGCGATTGGTATCGGTCACCAAGTTAGTACGACGAGCTTCGCTTTGTAGGAAGTCCAAAGCTTGTCGCGCTTCGTCATATTGGCCAAGGTTGATGTGAGCACGAGCAATATTGCGCCACTGTAACTGCAAGAAGTGGTTACACGCTGATTCCGGGCGAACTGCGGTGTTCAACCATTCTTGAATTGCTTCTGTGTTGCCACGAGCTTGCCAAAACAAAATCAGAGAGAGCGATGCGTTTGCCGTCCAGTCTACGTGATAAGTGGATTGTTTCATCAAGTGCTGGATGTGTTCGATAAACTTACCCGCTTTGTCTAGTTCACCGCGACCAATCGCAATACGCGCCAACATTGAGTAGCTATGTAAGTGCTTACTTGGTGAGTGGTTTTCTAGAATTTGTAGCCCTTTGTATGAGCACTCTTCTGCTTCATCCAAGCGGTTCCAGCACCACAATACTTGCGCGCGAATTCGTAATAAAAACTCGTGAAGAGGAACATGCTGAAGCTGTTGATCTTCAATCAAGCGGAAGCCGGAATCTTGCAGCTCAAATGCTGCTTGGACGTAACCTTGCGCGATCATGATTTCACTTTGTTGCAAGATTGCCCATAACGCTTGGTGGTAAACCTGATACTGACGTGCCAGTTTTTCGGTTTGTTGCATCATTGGTAATGCGCGGTCAAGTTTACCCAGTACGTGGTTTACTTCACCAACGACTGACGTCGCCACGATACGGCTGCGGTACACCGTTGGGTCAAGTTGGCTCAGTGCTAACTCGGCTAACTCTAATGCACGCTCTGGTTGGTTGCTGTTGATTGCAACCTGAGCGAGTAGGGCATTAGCTTGACCTTGATAGCCAGAATCAAGTTCGATATTACGTTTCTTATGTTCTTCTTCGGCTTCTGCTAGAAGCTCACCAACCTGGTTGTAGCGGTGTTGGCTTTGCGCCAACCATGCGCGCAACATCGACAGTTTCGGGTGGCTGAAGAGTAAGTCTTTATCAAGCTGGTTGATCGCCGCTTCTAGCGTTGTTAACTCACCTTGGTTGAACATCTTCCAACCAAATTCATTCAAGATTTCTACGATTAGATCAGTGTCGTCAGATTTCTGTGCGTGGTGAATAGCTTGATGCGGTGCTTTCTGTTTTAGCCAGGCGACAGCTGCGTTGCGGTGTAGATCTTTCTCTTGTTGAGGAATACGCGCTTGACGTTCATGCGACAAAAATTCGCCAAACAGATTGTGGAATCGGAACCAGTTTTGTTCACCTTCCAGTGGATAGATAAACAAGCCGTATCGATTGAGTGACTCAATCATGCCGAGTGCATCTTCACGTTGTGTCAATGCAAAGACGAGTTCGTCGTTGAAATGGTCGAGTACCGACACTTGCATTAAGAAATGACGTGTCTCTTTGTCTAGTAGATCAAAGACTTCTTCGACTAAGTAATCCCATAAGTGTGCATGATTAAACTGAGACACCGACTCTACGGTTTGTGCCAGAGTGCGGTTCTGATGCTGTGCTTGTAGGGCGATAAGTTGTAACGCTGATGGCCAACCTTCAACGTAAGTACGTAAGTTGTTCGCCATGTCTTCATCGATGCCATCGGCAATGCGTTGGTTGAAGAAGCGTGTGGTTTCTTCGGTATCGAATGCCAACATTTCATTGCCGATTTCGATCATCAAGTCACGGACACGAAGGTTCGCAGTGCCTAATGGCGGTGCCGCACGGCTAGTAACCACTACAGTAAGGTTGTCTGGCATGTGCTTTAAGAAAAAACGCATGGACTCGTGAATTTCGTCGTTAGTGATCAGATGGTAGTCATCGAGTACGACGTAACACTCATGCTGAAAATCTGCCATTTCAGCGAAAACTTCGCTGAATAAAGAGCGTAAAGAAGAGAACTGACGCTTTTCAGCCAATTTTTGAGCGTTAGAGCAGTTGTAGTTGGTCGCTTTGTTTAAAGCTTGCAGTAGATAGTTAACGAAGCGGAAACCATCGTTATCACTGTCGTCGATACTGTACCAACCTACATTGGGTTTGTCTGACAGCCACTGTGCCGCCATGGTGGTTTTCCCGTAACCAGCCGGCGAGCGAAACAATACCAGTTTGTAGTAAGGCGCTTGTTGCAGTAAGTCCAACACTCGCGGACGGACGATTGCGTTGTGCAGGCGACCTGGGCGAGTAAGTTTAGATGGAATCCACATTATAAATTCTGTCCTTAATTTTTTGAGCTAGCGAAACTAGAAACTGACTCACACCACTAAATTCTAGTTTGTATAAAAAGTGTACAGGCTTGCGAGTCGTTTTGGATGTTACGACAACAGAATTGGTTGTTACTTTGATCCACTTCCTAATTCTCAAGAGTTGATGCAAATGCCACCAACTACGCCCTGTATTTGTGATTTTGGTCACTTAAACATCGATGGTATTGATCCCATGTAGAGAGAGTTGCACATCTATTAAGGAGAAATTATCAATGTTAAAAGACGTAATGTGATCGATAAGACAGTTTTTACATTGGAGTAGGAAGGGGGAATAAAAAACGTCATGAACAAATTTTAATCTTTCTCACAGATGGCTGTGATCCGAATCACTAAGAATAGGGTTATAGGCTGCCGTGTTGCGATTTGGATCACTAAGTTTGCAAGCTTACGCCCTCTACGCCCTACCCCCTCCTCCTTGTAGGGAGGACAAATGGGAGGATGTTTATTCACAGAGGGAAATGCACGATGTATGGCAGATGAATTACTAAAAGACGTGAGAATTTCTTAATGAAACCTACTCAACAGAAACAATTTGACAAGAAGTCGTTCCAAGAAAGCGTAAAGAAACATCTATCTGTGACTTACGCTCACACGGTTGAAAATGCAGATAGCCGCGCATGGTACCTAGCAATGGGTCGTGCATTGGCTGAGTTTACGACTTGTGATTTGCTTGCTACTGAAGCAGACGCTCGCATCCAAGAAGCGAAAAGCGTTAACTACCTTTCACTAGAATTCCTTATCGGTCGTTTGACTGGTAACAACCTAATCAGCATGGGTCTTTACGAAGAGATCACTGAAGCGATGGCTGAGCTAGGTCACAACCTAACAGACCTTCTAGAAGAAGAGCGCGACCCATCACTGGGTAACGGTGGTCTAGGTCGTCTAGCTGCATGTTTCATGGATTCATGTGCGGCTCAAGAATTCCCAACAGTAGGTTACGGCCTACACTACGAATACGGTCTATTTAAGCAGTCGTTTAAAGATGGTCGTCAACAAGAAGCACCAGACGCATGGCGTGGTGTAGAAGGTTACCCTTGGGAAGTGGCTCGTCCAGAGCTAGCGCAAGAAATCGGCTTCTACGGTCACGTTGAAGTGGTAAACGAAAACGGTAAAGAAGTTCGTAAATGGGTTCCTGGCATGTCTGTAAAAGCAATGCCTTGGGATCTGCCTATCGTAGGTTACGAATCAGATACTGTTTACCCTCTACGTCTTTGGGAATGTCAGGCAATTGCACCATTCTCACTAGAAAGCTTTAACAACGGTGATTACTTCGAAGCTCAGCACGCACTGATCGACGCAGGCAACATCACTAAAGTGCTTTACCCGAACGATAACCACGAGAAAGGTAAAACACTGCGTCTAATGCAACAGTACTTCCACTCTGCAGCATCTGTACGCGACATCCTACGTCGCCACGAAGCAGCAGGCTACTCGCTAGCGGATCTACCGAAGCAAGAGACTATCCAACTGAACGATACGCACCCAACAATCGCTATTCCTGAGCTAATGCGCATCCTAGTGGACGAGAAAGGTCTGACTTGGGAAGCGGCTTGGGAAATAAGTTCTCAGACTTTCGCGTACACTAACCATACGCTACTTCCTGAAGCACTAGAGACATGGCCAGAATCGCTAATCCAGCGTCTACTTCCACGTCACATGGAAATCATTTTTGAAATCAACCACCGCTTCCTACAAGAAGTTCGTAAGATGTGGCCTGGTGACGGTGAGAAGCAAGCTAAGCTTTCTATCATCCAAGAAGGTTTCAACCGCATGGTTCGCATGGCAAACCTATGTGTAATCGGTTCTTACGCAGTTAACGGCGTAGCAGCACTTCACTCTGAGTTGGTTAAGAAAGACCTATTCCCAGAGTTCCACGAGATGTACCCAACTCGTCTACATAACGTAACAAACGGTATCACGCCACGTCGTTGGTTGAAGTTCTGTAACCCAGGTCTATCTAAGCTAATTACCGACAAGATCGGTCCTGAATGGCCAGCAAAACTTGAGCAACTAGAAGGTATCGCTAAGTACGCAACAGACGCGAAATTCCAAAAAGAGTTCATGGCTGTTAAGAAAGAAAACAAACAGCGTCTTGCTGATTGGGTTCTAGATAACATGGGTATCGAACTAGATACTAACGCTATCTTCGACGTTCAAATCAAGCGTCTACACGAGTACAAGCGTCAGCACCTAGATCTGCTACACATTCTGTCTCTATACCACCGCATCCTAAACGAACCTGGTTTCGAGTGTGAGCCACGCGTATGTTTCTTCGCTGCGAAAGCTGCTCCAGGTTACCACCTAGCGAAAGAAATTATGTTCGCAGTGAACAAGGTTGCAGAGAAGATCAACAACGATCCACGTATCGGCAACAAACTGAAAGTGGTCTTCATCCCTGACTACCGCGTGAGCATGGCTGAAATCATCATCCCTGCGGCAGACGTTTCGCAACAAATCTCTCTAGCAGGTAAAGAAGCATCTGGTACAGGTAACATGAAGATGGCTCTTAACGGTGCCCTAACTATCGGTACGATGGATGGTGCTAACGTTGAGATTCGCGAAGAAGTGGGCGACGAGAACATCTACATCTTCGGTCTTGATGTTGAAGGCGTGAAAGCGGTTAAAGCAGCTGGCTACAACCCTTACGACTACTACAATGCTGACCACTTACTAAAAGCGTCTCTAGACCTACTAACAGGTGATGAGTTTACGCCAGGTCAACCAGGTCTACTACGCGCTACATTCGATAGCCTACTCGATGGCGGTGACCCGTACCTATGTCTTGCTGACTTCGCATCTTATGTGAAAGCGCATGAAGAAATGGGCAAACAATACAAAGACCAAGCTGGCTGGGCTAAGAAAGCCATTCTTAACACTGCCCTAGTTGGCAAGTTCACATCAGACCGCTCAATTCGTGACTATGTGAACAACATCTGGAAACTAGAAGCGGTAAAACGTTAAAAGTGATACCCAAGTAACCCCAGGATGCTTTGTTCAGCGAGATTGACTTGGTTTTCAGGCAAGGCAACGATTTGAAGATATAGTGGTTCTATATCAAAAATTGTTAACGAAGCATGTAAGACAAGGCAACTCGCCCTCTGGGAGCGTGTCATTGACCCGATTTCGGTGTCAAACAACTAGGAAAGAGGCTGCTATTCCACGGCGTTGTTTTCCTTGAACTCGAATCAATGACAACGCTCTGAACTGGGCATCTTGAGGTCACTTGGGTATAAGACCAAGGTAGCCGAGCGCTACCTTTGGTCATTTTCAAGAATTAGTTATTGATAACAATAAAACCCTACATGGAAGGTGTTGGTATTACCTTCGGAGAAAGCGATGAAAGAACAAACAGCATTAAAGAAAGTCGCAGACATGGCGCGATTAGCTGATAGCTACGTCAGCGCGTGGGGAGACGAGGCAAAAGTTTCTGAGGAGACACTACGCCGCTTGCTCACTTCACTTGGCTACGATACTAGCAGCGATGAGAAGCTATTGGCTTCTGCTGAGAAAAAACATAAGAAAGACGTACTAGCCCCTGTTCTTGTTTTACGCGACGGCGACCCAGTCGAAGTGGAACTAAACCTAGGTACGAGTGCTCGTGAGAGTGAATTTAGCTGGCGTTTAGAAACAGAACAAGGAGAGGTACTTGAAGGCTATCTTCAGTCGCAAATTGTTCGTGATGAACGAGCTGAGGGTGGCCCTCTAGTGTTTGCATTGCCAAAGAATTTGGCATGGGGTTACCACAAACTGATCATCAGCCGTAAACGCCGTAAGACACCTTACGAAATGTCGCTGATCATCACACCGAAAGCGTGTTTCAAACAAGAAGATCTAAACCAACATAAAAAGCTATGGGGTCCAAGCATTCAGCTTTACACACTGCGTACTCAGCACAACTGGGGTATCGGTGACTTTGGTGACCTTAAGCAACTGGTCAGTGATATCGCCTCTCGTGGCGGTGACTTCATTGGTTTGAACCCAATTCATTCATTGTTCCCAGCGAACCCTGAAGGTGCGAGCCCATACAGCCCGTCTTCTCGTCGTTGGCTGAACATCATGTACATCGACGTAAGCTCTGTGCCTGAATTTGCACTAAGTGCAGAAGCACAACAACGCGTTGGCAGCGCTGAGTTCCAACAGCGTCTGCAAAAAGCTCGTGAAGCACACTGGGTGAACTACACCGAGGTTTCTGAGCTTAAGATGAACATTCTTCCGCTGCTATTTAGCGAGTTCAAAGCACGTCATCTAGACAAGAACACTGATCGTGCGCGCGCGTTCCTAGAGTTTGTAGAACTTGGCGGTGAGAGCCTACTTCACCAAGCGGCATTTGATGCTCTGCATGGTGAATTACACGCTGAAGATTCAAGTGTTTGGGGCTGGCCGGTATTCCCTGAGAAATTCCGTACGTTTGATGCTGCGGCAACTCAGAAGTACATCAAAGACAACTCTGACCGTGTTCACCTGTACATGTACCTACAGTGGATTGCAGACGATCAAATCAAAGAAGCACAGGCTCTTGCAGAAGAAAAAGGCATGGCGGTTGGTCTATACCGTGACCTTGCTGTTGGTGTTGCAGATTCAGGCAGCGAGACTTGGGCTGATGATGGCAACCTAGTACTGGATGCAAGCATCGGTGCGCCACCAGATATCCTTGGTCCTCTGGGTCAAAACTGGGGTCTGCCTCCGCTAAACCCACAAGTGTTGGAAGCGACAGGCTACGACGCGTACATCAAGTTGCTACGTGCAAACATGAAGCATTGTGGCGCACTGCGTATTGACCACGTTCTTGGTCTGCTTCGCCTTTGGTGGATTCCAAAAGGTGAGAAGGCGACAGAAGGTGCATACCTGTACTACCCAGTTGAAGATATGCTAGCAATCCTAGCGCTAGAATCTCATCGTCATCAGTGTTCTGTAATCGGTGAAGATTTGGGTACCGTGCCTGATGAAATCGTTGATATCCTTCGTGACGCAGGTGTTCACTCATACAAAGTATTCTTCTTCGAAACATCAAAAGACGACGGCGGCTTCATTTCTCCGAAGCATTACGCTGAGCAGTCTATGGCGGCATTGTGTACGCACGATATGCCAACTCTACGTGGCTTCTGGCACTGTGATGACTTGAAGATGGGTCGAGAGATCGGTCTGTACCCAGACGAGCAACAACTGGAAGGTCTGTTTGATGACCGTTTGAAGTGCAAACAAGGCATCCTAGACAGTGTTCGTTGGCATGGTTACCTACCAGAAGGTATCGGTCATGATGCGCAGTACGTACCAATGGATGGTTACCTAAGTGAAGCATTGCAACTGCATGTGGCTGCGGGTGACTCAGCACTACTGAGTGTTCAGCTTGAAGACTGGCTAGAAATGGACCAACCGGTAAACATTCCAGGTACTGTTGACGAGTATCCAAACTGGCGTCGTAAACTATCGATGAACCTTGACGAAATCTTCAGCCGTGAAGACGTTAACCGTATTTCTAAGCGCCTCACTGAAGTGCGTGCGAAAGCGAGCAAATAAGGTGGAATGGGTGATGTAGGAGTTCGCGAATTTAATTGCGCTGAGGTACGAAAGTACAGCCTAGGTCACTCATTAAATCGGCACAATCCGTTAGGATGAAGTACCGTTATTATGCCCGCAACAATAGCGGGCATTTTTGTTTTTTGACGCTATTTTATTCATCTCTTGGATAGAGTGCGGTTTTTTATAATTGTGTGAATTCACAACGTTTGGCTGAGGAAATCCGATGTTCAAAAACCATAAGGAGAATATCGGTGCTAGGGAGAAAGATTTGAAAACCAAGGTAAAGAAAAAATACGAACGCGCCTATGAATTACTAGCTGAGGCGGCTTACTCAGACCCATTTGCGTCACTTGGTCCATTCATCGATGATGGCGAAGGATCGTTACGAGTTTGGATGCCGGGTGCAGACAAAGTTGAATTGGTTGTCAGCGGTGAACCTCGTGTTGAGTTAGAACGCGAAGGCGAGAGCGGCTTCATCTTGAAAGAGAAGCGTGACCTGCACCTAACTCACTACCAACTTGCTGTGGATTGGGATGGCGTGGAACAGCTCATTGACGACCCTTACCAGTACCACAACATTTATCAAGAATACGAACACCTGCACACGCCAAAAGACATGTACCGCTACATGGGATCGCAGTTTGTGACAATCGAACGCGGTGGTGAAAATATCTCTGGTGTGCGCTTCCTTGTTTACGCCCCTCATGCTTCTGCCATCAGCTTAGTGGGCAGCTTCAACCAGTGGGATGGTCGTCGCCATCCAATGCAACGTCTCGACTACGGTATCTGGGGCTTGTTTATTCCTGGTTTGGAAGAGGGCGTACAATACAAATTCGAACTCAAAGGTCCAAATGGGGAAGGGCTCCCTCATAAGCAAGACCCTTGGGGCTTCTACTCTGAACAATACCCATCATTCGCGTCGATCACTTACGATCACAACCGTTACCAATGGCAAGATGCAAAATGGCAAAATCGTCCCGTCACACAGAAACGTGATGAAGCCTTATCTTTCTACGAACTGCATGCGGGTTCTTGGAAGCGTAACGCAGATGGGGATTTCCTAAATTACCGTGAACTCGCGGCTGAGTTAGTGCCTTACCTTGTGGATATGGGCTACACCCACGTTGAGCTGATGCCAGTTTCAGAACACCCGTTCTTTGGCTCTTGGGGTTACCAACCTGTAGGGTTGTTTGCGCCGACGAGTCGCTACGGCTCTCCAGATGATTTCAAATTCTTTGTTGATGCCTGTCACCAAGCTGGCTTGGGCGTGGTACTGGATTGGGTACCTGCGCACTTCCCATCGGATGATCATGGTTTAGCGAACTTTGATGGCACACCACTGTTCCACGATCCAGATCCTCGCCGCGGTTGGCACCAAGACTGGAACTCTTACATCTACGATCTAGGTCGTGAGCATGTGCGCCGTTTCCTTGTGTCTAACGCACTGTACTGGTTTGAGCAATTCCATATTGATGGTATCCGTGTGGACGCTGTTGCGTCGATGCTCTACCTAGACTACTCACGCAGTCACGATCAGTGGATTCCAAATGTGGACGGCGGCAACGAGAACTACGATGCGATCGCAACGTTGAAGTGGATGAACGAAGAAGTGTACAAGCACTTCCCGAATGCAATGACCATTGCAGAAGAATCGACGGCATTCCCGGGCGTATCTGCACCGACATTTATGGGCGGTTTAGGCTTTGGCTTTAAGTGGAATATGGGTTGGATGCACGACAGTCTTTCTTACATCCAAGAAGATCCTATTCACCGCAAATACCACCACAATACCATCACGTTCCCGCTTGTTTACGCACACAGCGAGAACTATGTGCTGTCGCTATCTCATGATGAAGTGGTGTACGGCAAAGGTTCTATCCATAACAAGATGCCAGGTGATGAGTGGCAACAAACGGCGAACCTACGTGCTTACTACGGTTACATGTATGGTCAACCGGGTAAGAAGCTAAACTTCATGGGGGCAGAGCTTGGTCAAACCGCAGAGTGGAATCACGATGACCAGTTACAATGGTTCTTACTTGAGTTTGGTCGCCACCAAGGTGTGCAAGCACTGATTCGCGACTTGAACCACTTGTACAGTGACGAAGCGGCGATGCACGATCAAGATTGTGTGCCTGCTGGCTTTGAATGGCGTCTGCAAGATGAAGCGGAAGCAAGTATCCTTGCGCATGAACGTATTAGCCAAGATGGCGAACGTGTATTGGTGATCAGTAACTTCACACCAGTGCCTCATGAGCGTTTCCGTTTGGGTGTGCCGATGGAAGGCAAGTACGAACTTTTGTTGAATACTGACGACGCGAAATACGACGGCAGCGGCTTTGAGGTACTAAGCAGCGTCGAAACGCAAGAAGTAGAAAGCGAGTCGTTACCTCAATCTCTTGAGCTGCGTTTACCACCTCTATCGACAGTATTCTATAAACTGACGAAATAACTTTCATTAATCAAACAGTAAGCCCGGTTTACATTGTAAATTGGGCTTTTTTTAACCAATTTTTGACCTTGTAAACTTGTTGTTCTACCTTGAATCAGGCAACCTTCGCTCCCATTTACTTGAACACCCACACGTGTAAAAGTGGCGTATTCCTTACTCTGGCTAGGCAAATAAAGCATGCTGAAAAGACTGAAGTCGTTTCTATTCAAAATTTCATTGGTTTTGTTACTGACTCCCGTTTTGCTGGTGGGCTTCGTCAAATACGTGAATCCGCCTCTATGGGGATGGAAGATCAGCCGCATGATCTCGCCACCAGAAGGCTATCCAGAGAGTAGCCAGCAGGAGTGGGTACCGCTGTCTCAGATTTCAAAAAATATCCAACTTGCGGTGATGGCTACGGAAGATCAGAAATTTCCTCATCACTATGGGGTGGATTTTGATTCACTGTTTTCTGTTATCTCACAAGCCGGCGAGAACGGACCTTCTCGTGGTGCAAGTACGATTACTCAGCAAACTGCAAAGAACGTATTTCTGTTCCCTTCACACTCTTATGTGCGCAAAGCGTACGAGCTCTACTTTGCTCTTTTAATGGAGGCAATGTGGAGTAAAGAACGCATCCTCGAAGTGTATTTGAATGTCGTGGAGTTTGGTCCCGGTATTTACGGTATCGAAGCTGCAGCACAAAACTATTACGGCATTCGGGCTAGCCAACTGACCCAATGGCAAGCGGCGAGGTTAGCGGTGGTTCTGCCGAATCCTTACAAGATCAAAGTGTATCCGCACACTAATTACACTCAACATCGCACCAATTGGGCTCTGACCCAAATGCGCAATCTTGGCAACGTCGAGTTATAAGTTTCTCTTTTCCTTAACTATCTTGTGTCCGTAAATAGAACTACGCCCCGATAAAGGCAAAATGTGAAGCGTCACAAGCTTTAGGGCGTAGCCTTATAGAATGATGTGCTCAGTTTTTCATCCATTTACTATTAGTGTGAATAAAACTACAACACGAATACTGCGTCTATGCGCAACCAATGGACTGAACGATGAAACTGAATCTGATTACGACTACCTTATTACTTGCATCGGCAAGTGCCATCGCCGAGCCAAACATCACCATATCTACCACGACCAACAGCCGTGACTTTCCTTTAAGTGCAGAGCAGCCTTTGGTTGTGCCATTAACCAAAGACGGCTATACGCTTAAAATCACTGGCGTTGAAGGCGATTGCGTTGCGCCCGATGGTCAGAAAGTTAAATTCAACAAACCGATCGCGCTGAATTGTGGAAAGCCAACGGAATTGCCGTTAAAAATCCGTTTTACTGGCGATTACTCTTTCGCTTTTGATGCGGAAGCGAAAACACTGCGCTTCAAGCGTGAACCTAAGAAAGCTGCCAAGACAGAATTCAAACGCCCAATCCCACAAGTGCAATGTGAGGTTTACCAAGGCGGCGAAGTCACCATCGCGTTAGGTGACAGTTTCCCAGATGGCACCAAGTTGCGTGATGCCTATTCTGGTCAAATGGTCGAAGTAAAAGATCAGCAAGTATCGCTGACGCCAAGCAAAGACTCTGGCGGTTTGGTGCTACTAGAGCCAGTGAAGAAAACCAAAGAAGCAGTGCCGTTTGATTATCGTAATGCCAACATTTACTTCGTGATGGTCGACCGTTTCAACAACGCCGATACGAGCAATGACAATAGCTATGGGCGCAAGAAAGACGGCAAAGAAGAGATCGGTACCTTCCACGGCGGTGATCTAAAAGGCGTGATCGAGAAACTGGATTACATCAAGAGCCTAGGTACAGATGCGATTTGGTTATCGCCAATCGTTGAGCAAGTACACGGCTTTGTGGGCGGCGGCGATAGCGGCTCATTCCCGTTCTATGCTTACCACGGTTACTGGACGCGTGATTTCACCAAGATTGATGAGAACTTTGGTAACGAAGATGACCTTAAAGTGCTGGTGGAAGAGGCGCATAAGCGTGGTCTCAAAGTCTTGATGGACGCGGTAATCAACCACACTGGCTACTCAACGTTAGCCGATTTGCAATTTGACGGTATTGAGGTGTTAAAGCCAAACGCTGACCTACCGAAGAAGTGGGGGGATTGGCAACCAAAAGCGGGCGAAAATTGGCATAGCTACCACCAGAATATTGATTACCAGAGTCCAAACTGGGCGAAATGGTGGGGCGGTGATTGGGTAAGAACCGGTTTGCCGGGCTACCCTGCTCCGGGCAGCAGCGATATCACTATGTCATTGGCGGGTTTACCTGACTTTATCACTGAATCAGACAAAGCCGTGAAGCCAGCGCAATGGCTATTGGATAACCCCGGCACACGTGTAGAAGCGCGTGACAATTACGCCGTTTCCGATTACTTGATTGAGTGGCAAACTGATTGGGTGAAACGCTTTGGTATTGATGGTTACCGTGTTGATACGGTGAAGCACGTTGAAGGTGATGTGTGGAAGCGCTTGAAAGAAGAAGCATCAAGCAGTCTAGAGCAGTGGCGCAAAGAGAACGGAAAATCGGGTCTGCCATTTTGGATGATGGGTGAAGTATGGGGGCATACCGCTTATCGCAGCCCTTACTTTGACGATGGCTTTGATGCGTTGATTAACTTCGACATGCAGAAGAAATTAGATAAAGGCGCGGCGTGTTTCAGCCAAATGGCAGACACCTACCAAAGTTACTCAGACACAATCGCCAACGAGAAAGACTTCAACCCAGTGAGCTACATGTCTTCTCACGATACCGAGCTGTTCTTCTCTCGCTTCAAAGACTATGGCATGCAGCGTAACGCCGCGAATGCACTGCTTCTAAGCCCTGGTGCTGTTCAGGTTTACTACGGTGACGAAGTGGGTCGTAACATTGGTCCTTACGCGGATGATTTCCACCAAGGCACACGCTCTGACATGGTATGGAAGCTATCTGATGAGAAGCAAGCGCTGCTCAAACACTGGCAAACTCTAGGTCAGTTCCGTAAAGCGCATCCAGCGATTGGTGCGGGTCAGCATCAAGTGATTGAACAAGAAGGCGCGTACGTGTTCTCTCGTTCACTTGGCAATGACAAAGTCGTTGTGGCGTTTGTGGGGCGTGACAAGTAGTTAGAACTTCGTTTTAAGCCTAGATAGAAAAAGCCCTTCCTTGAGTTCTCAGGGAAGGGCTTTGTTGTTTTGATGCTTACTTACTATTTCAATAGCTATCGATTTCGATAGTTATTTCTTTAGCTCTTGGTCGATAACTTTCTCAAGCTCTTCGAAAGGCACATAACCCGGAATGACTTGGTCATTAATGATGATCGCTGGTGTGCCTCGTAGACCTAAGCGAGTGAAGTACTCGTAGTTTTTATCCAACAATGCTTTGGTCTCTTTGTCGTCGACAAGCTGTGCTTCTGTGCCGGTCTTCTTAGCGATTTTTTGTAGTGAACTTGCATCATGTGGACCCGGCTTCTTCACCAACAAGTCGTGCACTTCTTTGTACTTGTCATGTTGGTTCTGCCAAACGTTCAATGCGTAACTTGCCGAGTTGTAACCGTTCTTTTCGTACTGTTCTTTGAACGATACCGTCATGTTCAGCACTTTTACCTGTGGGTATTCTTTCTCTACCTTCACCAACTCTCCTTCAAGGCGTTTACAGAAAGGACAGCTGTAATCGGTCACGTTGATGATCGTCAGCTCCGGATTCTCTGCACCGAAGTAAGAGTGCTTGCCGTCATTCAAATACGCGCGTGCTTCATCCAATGTTGCGTTGAAGGTCTTTTGATAAGCGACATAATCTTGCAGATTCTGATGTAGTGCGTCGAGGATCTGCGGGTTTTCTTTCAGCAGTTGAGTAATTTCTTGCAGCTTCTCTTCTGACGTTTTTTCTGCTGCGTGTGAAAATAGCGGAACAAGTGCGATAACCACAGTTAATAGTGTGCGAGTGAATTTCATGATTTTTCCTAAAACTCTTTTTCTTCGCGTTTCTTGTGCGAAGTGATTAAAAATAAAACAATTGATTTGGGGGTGAATAGCAATCGGGTTTTATTCTCTAAACACACATAGCTTGAGGTGCACCCGATATTTGTCGGGTATCGGTTCAGTATGATGGCGGAAAGCATTGCGCTCGCTGCCACTGATAGACAGCAAGACAAACGCAAATAGGAATAAGGGGACAATGAAGCTGTCGAGATGGTTTTGTGAAACCTGAATCAGTTTTTCAGACAATTCACACTGCTTAGTCAGTCCTTTTTCGCTCTTTTGCTGTTGCCCAGTGGCATGCTCAGTCGTCACTTGATCGCCAATGAGAGGACAAGATTGAAAGAGACCTACATTTTTACTTAAACAGATCACGACAACCCAAGCCACAAGGGCGAGTGTCCATCGAGCGATGTTGGATTGTGATCGAAGCAAAAGGCAAACCCTGAGTAAGTCTCTAAGTAATGACCGCACCACCCTAAATTAAATTGCACAGAAAATTTGTTAGTTTTCGGTCAAGAAATCTTAAATAAGCAACAAATCATGAAGCACGTCGAGAATGTGGCTAATAGCAAACTTGTTCCAAACTTTAACTTGCTTTGTTAATGGATTGAACTTGCTGATTCTCAGATAAATCTACCTTATCTTGGTCATAAATATTTATTATCTTTTAAATGTGATTCAAATCATAAAATAAAACTTCATAACTAAGCAGCATGACTGTTCGGTAAATGGATTGATTTTGATCATCTCTCTAGCACGTCGTTCAGGGGATCATCTATGCGTTCTGTTCCACATATATAGGTGAATTTATGACAAGCCCTGTTCATGCTGAACGCAAGGTGACGTTCGGGTGTTACATTGCACTCGCGTTTGCGGTTGTGTTCTTTTCTGGTCTGATGCAATCCAACGAATGGTACGGTGTATTCGACTTTACAACGCTTAATGGTTCTTTCGGTAAAGTCGCTTACGGCGTGACGGAAGGTGCAGATGGCGCGGTACAAGCTGCGACCACATCTTTCCGTGGTACTGGTGGTAGCGGTGCTCGTGACGGTTTCATTTTTGCGCTTACTTTGATTCCAACCGTTATGTTCGCGTTAGGTATGATCAACGTACTTGAGCACTACGGTGCACTTGAAGCCGCTCGTAAGCTTCTTACTCCTCTTCTACGTCCTCTAATGGGCATCCCTGGTAACTCTGGTCTGGCTCTGATTGCTTCTCTACAAAGTACCGATGCAGGTGCGGCTATGACGCGTCAACTAAAAGATGAAGGTCACCTAACTAAGCGTGAAACGGACGTATTTACCATGTTCCAGTTCACTGCGGGTGCAACCATCGTGAACTTCTTCTCATCGGGTGCGGTATTGTTCACGTTGACGATGGCAGACGGCTCTCTAGCAGTAACTTCTTCTATTGGTTTGGCGGTTGTGGTGATGTTCGCGTTTAAGATCATTGGTGCGAACCTGTTCCGTATCTACCTAAACATGACGGAAGGTAAAGAAGACAAGCAAGACCAAAACAAATCAGAGAACCTAAAAGAGGAGACGGCATAATGGGTGACGTTAAAGCGAAAAAACCAATGGTGACGGATATCTTCGTCGAAGGTGCTAAGAAAGGTTGGGTGATTGCGACTACCTCTACGGTGCCTAACGTATTGATGGCGTTCGTTATCATCAAAGCGCTACAAATCACTGGTGCGCTGGATCTGATGGGCACTGTGTTCTCTCCAATCATGGCAGTGTTTGGTCTTCCGGGTGAAGCAGCAGCGGTATTGATCGGGGCTTGGATGTCGATGGGCGGCGCGGTTGGCGTAGTGATTACACTGTTTGACCAAGGTATCCTGAACGGCACGCACATTGCGATTCTTGCGCCTGCTATCTACCTAATGGGCTCTCAAGTTCAGTACATGGGTCGTATCATGGGCCCAATTGGTACTGAAGGTCGTTACATCCCAGTTATGATTGCAATCTCAGTATTGAACGCATTTGGCGCAATGCTAGTGATGAATCTGTTTGTCTAGGAGTGAGTCATGCAATTCTCTCTAAATGAATATCTAGAAGAGCTACGTCCGCTAATCAATGTGGATTGTGGCACTTACACTACTGATGGTATCGAGTTCATCGCTTCTCAATTTGAAGAGAAGTACCAAGCGATGTCAGGTTGGAGCATAAAACGCATCGACTGTGGCAGAGCCGGTGTTGGTCTTGAAGTTCGAAATAAGCCGGAAGCTGAGCAAATCGATGTGATGCTAATTGGTCACATGGATACCGTGTTCCCTGTGGGTACCGCTGAGCTTCGTCCAATGTCTCAAGATGCAGAGAAAGCCTACGGTCCAGGTGTGTCTGACATGAAATCTGGTTTGCTTAACATCGTATACGCGATGCGCAATCTAGACCAAGCGGTGTTGGATAAGTTATCTATCGCTATCTGCATGAACCCAGATGAAGAGACTGGCTCTTTGGATTCTGTGGATTGGATTCAATCAGTTGCGAAAAACGCAAAGAATGTTCTGGTTGCAGAAGCGGCACGTGCAGACGGCGGTTTAGTGAAAGCGCGCAAAGGCATGGCTCGCTACAAAATGACCTTTAATGGCGTTGCTGCTCACGCAGGTAACGAGCCAGAAAACGGTCGCAGCGCAATCACTGAGATGGCGAATTGGATTTTGGCTGTCAATGCAATGACCAACTTTGAATCTGGTACCACGTTGAACGTCGGTATTGTCTCTGGTGGTAACGGTGCGAACATAGTTCCGGAACATGCTGAAGCGATCGTGGATGTGCGTTTCTGGAGCAACGAAGAATACGATGATGTCGATAGCAAGCTAAATGGCATGCTGGAAACACCATTCGTTGATGGCGTGAGCATTGAGTTGGTTCGTGAAGCTTATAAGCCTTCTATGGTGCCAAGTGCTCAAACGGAAAGCCTGATGACATTAGTTGAAGAAGCCGCAAGTGAACTGGCGATCGACATCAACTGGAAAGAAGTGGGTGGTGGCTCTGATGCAAACAACACGGCCATTCTTGGTGTTCCAACTTTGGATGGTCTAGGGCCTATTGGTGCGGGCTTCCACAGTGACCAAGAGTACTTGTTGCTTGAGTCTATCGAACCACGTATCAAAATGCTGATGCGTGTCCTGGAGAAGATTGCTCAATAAGGCATTCTGCTTCTAAAGCTTGGTTCCCAAAGCTTTTGGTTTCAAAACTTCTGATTCCTAAGACTTTTTGCTTCCAAGGCAATAATCCCCGGACTTCGGTTTGGGGATTTTTTTATCTAGCCAATTGTCTTCCTTTCTTCATTATCATTACTCGCTATTAATCCTACGTTCAGGTTCATCGTCTTAATATCTATGCCACAGTCATAAGTTTAGGAGGCACGATGACCACAAGCATGTCTGTAAATTCGGCGTCCGATGACGTCTTAGACCAAACGATGCAAGCACCAGATGAGAAAACCTTCTGGCGTAAAATGAAAAATTCCGTCAAGAAAGCAGGCGAAGAGATTGCTGTTATGGGCATCAAATCATGGCTTGCGATGGCAGATTCCAATACCTCTGTTCGCCACAAAGCTATCTTAGGTGGCGCACTGGCTTATTTCGTCCTGCCAACAGATATGGTACCAGACGTACTAGCAGGTGTCGGCTTTACCGATGACATGGCTGCACTTACCCTAGCGGCGACCTCGGTCGGCAATGCCATCACCGACGAGCATGAAGAACAAGCGAGAGAAAAGCTGAGTTCGATGGTGAAGTAGGTGGGGAAACTGCCCATCAAACATGTTCAATGTTTGGTTTAGTTCAAATAAGAAATTGTTATTTTTAACATTTACTCAAAGCACACGAGTTCGTCGTAATGTTGTTTACCGTGGTGGATTTGGTCTATTGGAAAGTATACTTTCGGATTCAAGTTTTTAGCTAAGGGTAGCCTTCCATGTACAGGTATACGCCAGATATCCGGGGTATGTTAACTTTGAACGGAACACCGTTGTCATCTCAATTAGTGGTCCTTCGAGTTGGTGTTCGTGGAACCATACATGAGTTTCAAACTCTTACTGATGCTAGCGGAGCGTTTGCCTTCCCTGCATTTGAAGAGCGTAAATCTCAAGGCATATTGAGCCTAAATCAGAAATACGTGCTCGTTTTCCTGAAGACTCATCTAGCAAATGGAGAAGAGGTGACGATATGGGAGTCTTCAATTGATGGTTATGAGACTTATGAGTTTGCTAGAGAAAATATGGGAAATTTGAATTGTGAAGTAACCAATGAAGTTTACTACTTCGCTTTTTCTTATTTTGGAAATGGTGAAGATGATACTTATGTGTACAGTCAGTGCAAACTAACTGGTTATGTGGAATCAGGAGTATACGAAAGTTAAGTAGTGAATTCCTTTAGAGAAATATTCTGCGAATTAGCACTTTGATTGATATGTTTAAACTTGATTTAGGCGTGCAGGTATAGCTTTTGCTTTTAAAGAACTTTGAGTTTAATAATCATCACAATCATAAACTCTATGAAAAATGTTTTTTATATAAAAATCCATTTAAATTGCAGGAGCTAACCACCATTAGATCTCGAGCATTTTCTAGGTTTATATTCTTGAAAAAGTATCGAAACTCGGTATCTTCAAGCTCACAGTAAAGATTACTTAAGTTTTCCTCTATAAATATAGGTGGTGAAACGTAGTTTAACTGAGACTCCCAAATATATTTCTTTTCTTCATTTATATAGGTGTATATCCCTATGTATGAGTATGTTTGATTCAAAGCGAATTCTTTGAACCTTTGAGAATGTATGACTGGTTTAAAGTGAAATTCACCGAACTCATTAGTACTTGAACTCCTTTTGTAATTATTCTTTAAA